>CAMJHJ010000001.1 GCA_946405485.1 uncultured Bacteroidales bacterium
TACTTATTGTAGTACTTCGGCCAGCAGCGGAGGAGGTACGCTTTGAGCGTATCTTCGTGCTTGTTCTGCTGCGGCTCGTAGAAAACGTGGCCTTCGAAGCCTTTGGGCATGAATTCCTGATCGACGAAATTGCCCTGGAAATCGTGTGCGTATTTGTATCCGTCGGAGTAGCCGAGCTCTTCCATCAGCTTGGTGGGAGCGTTGCGCAGATGCAGCGGGACGGCTGCGATCTTGTCGGAGGCGGCAGCTTCCAGGGCGCCCGCAATCGCCATATAGGCGCTGTTGCTCTTGGGTGAGGAAGCCAGGTAGATAGTGGCTTCCGAAAGGGGGATCCGGGCTTCGGGCATGCCGATCTTGTTGACGATATCGAAGCAGGCGTTGGCGAGCAGCAGGGCGTTGGGATTGGCCAGACCGATGTCTTCGGCCGCGAGGATGCAGAGGCGCCGCGCGATGAAGAGCGGGTCTTCGCCGCCGTCCAGCATCCGCGCCAGCCAATAGACGGCCGCATTGGGATCTGAGCCCCGGACGCTCTTGATGAAGGCGGAAATGATGTCATAGTGCATCTCGCCGCCCTTGTCGTAGATGGCGACGTTCTCCTGGAGGCATTCCGTGACTGTCCGGTTGTTGATGACGGCCTGAGGCTGAGAGAGTTGGGAGTCCACCACAATCTCCAGGATTCCCAGCAATTTGCGCCCGTCGCCGCCGCTGTGGCGGAAGAGGGCTTCCGTCTCTTCGACGCGCACGTCCCGGTGCTTCAGCTCTTCATCCTCCTTGAGCGCGCGGTCCAGCAGGATCTGGAGGTCGGCGGCTTCCAGCGGCTTCAGGACGAACACCTGGCAACGGGAAAGCAGGGGAGTGATGACCTCGAAGGAAGGGTTCTCCGTCGTGGCGCCGATCAGCACGATGGTGCCGCTTTCGACAGCGCCCAGCAGCGCATCTTGCTGCGCCTTGTTGAAACGGTGGATCTCATCGATGAAAAGGATGGGCGCGGCGGAACTCGAAAAGAGGGATTTGTTCTTGGCCTTGTCGATGACTTCCCGGACTTCCTTAACGCCTGCGCTGACGGCGCTGAGGGTGTAGAATTCCCGGTCCAGGGTGTGGGCGATGATGCGGGCCAGCGTGGTCTTGCCGACGCCGGGAGGCCCCCAGAGGATGAAGGAGGACAGGACACCGCTCTCGATCATCCGCCGCAAGATACAGCCTTCGCCGACCAGGTGTCGCTGGCCGACGTATTGCTCCAGGGTGACGGGGCGCATCCGCTCCGGCAGGGGAGCCAGGCGGGATACGGCTGTACTGACGGGATCCATCTTTTTTTCTTGTCTCTCAAAGATACGATTTATTATCGTAATTGCTGAGTTTTTTCTTAAATTTGGCATGATGTACCGTAAACCTGACCTTTCCTTCCGTCTTTGGGCGGTGACCGTCTTGCTGCTGCTTCCGCAGGGGCTTTTCGGTGTGTCGCCGAAGAAGGATTGTCCGGTTGCTCTGGGAGGCATACAGTCTCCGAAGGGAGTGGGTTTTTGCGCTGATTTCTACCGGGACGCCACGTCGTTCCGTTCGTTGGCCCTGACGGCCGACCTGATCGATATCCTGGATGGGAGCGCTTCGACGCCGGGCGTCAAGATGACATATTATCTCAACATGGTGTTCAAGGACTGGTCGGAGGGTAAATATGCCTTTTATGCGGGCCCGGGTTTGATGGCGGGATATGTACGCGACCTCAGCAACCATCTGGGGTTTGCCGGCGGAGTGAGCGGTGATGTCGGGTTCCGGGCGCTTTGCCTGAAGGGGATTACGGTCTCCGTGGAGTTCCAGGTGGATTTCGCCTTGCAGTTCAAGAACCGCTATACGGACATGAGCCTTTACCGGGCCGGTTATACACATTCTTATTTACCGCATCTGCGGATCCAATACTCTTTCTGATGAACAGACGTTGTGCCATCCTTGTTTTCCTTCTGCTCTCCGGCGTGCTCTCAGCGGCGGGGAAGGGCGGCTGGTACGACCATCTGGATTATGGCGTGGAGTGGGGTTATTCCGCTTCTTTCTTTGAGGCCTATCACTACAATTATACCTCTCCCTCGGGCGCACGGATCGATTCCCGGGACAATCATCTGAGCTATAAGTCCAACGGACATATCTATGGCTTCGTGGGCGCCCGTTTCGCCCGGCGTTTTGCCACGGACGTGCTGGTCGGCTGGGCCGGGATCTATGAGGGACGCCGGGTCGTGCCCGTGACGCTCCGGGCCAGTTGTTTCTGGAGCGGATATGACCGGGACGGCTGGAAAACCTTCCTCGAGGGAGGCTGGTGCGGTGCCCGCTCTTTCGCTGGCAAGCCGGTGTTTATCGGCAAGTTGGGAAGTGGATACCGGCTGATGCTGGACCGTGATTTCGCCTTGGATTTCTCCTTGTCTTTACAGGGGGCCTACGACCATCCGCTGGATGTCTATGACAAACGCCGGGAAGAACTTGTGCCCGACGTCAACCTCCGCCGCAGCGACAGCGGCTATCTCTCTCTGAACTTTACCCTGGCGCTCTGCTTCTGATTCCCGTCTCATGTAATTCCTTCCCAGGATGTCCCGACCTTCCCGACTGATCATCCTCCTGCTCCTCCTTGCCGCGCCCTTTGCGCGGGCACAGGACCCCGTCGCCCAGGATACCGTAACGGCCCGTCTGAGCCGTCAGTTGCTGCTCTATCCCCAGGAGAAGCTTCATATTCAGACCGACAAGGGCGCATACCTGTCCGGAGAGCGGATCTGGCTGCGCGCCCACCTGGTCCGGGCGACCGGCAACATCCCGGCCCCTTTGAGCCGTTATGTCCACGTTGAGTTGTTCAACCCTCTCAACGAGCTGGTCAGCCGGATCCTGGTCCGCCCGGACAGTCTCGGCATCCATGCCGGGTATCTGGACCTGGAAGAATCTCTTCCCGAGGGAGACTACACCATCCGTGCCTATACCCGTTATATGCTGGACCGGGGTGAGGAGACGCTCTTCCGGAAGACCGTCCGCGTCATGGATCCTTATTCCTTGCAATTGGAGACACGGCCAGAGTTCACTTTCACGGAACGGGGAATCCTTCTGCGTCTGCGTTTCCTTGACCGGAATTCCGGAGAAACTGTCATGCCGCAGGTGGTGACGCTCCAACTCCCTGGAAAGGGGACGATGCAGCTCAAGTCCAGGGACGGGGTCTTTGAGGGACGCTTGCCCAGAGGGGCGGCCGGAGGATGTCTGCTGCTGGGTTTGCGCCGGGACATGCGGAAGTATCAGCGATACCTGCGCATCCCTTGGCCCGCGGATGAATTTGACGTGGCCTTGCTTCCTGAAGGCGGTTATCTGGTCCCCGGACGGGCTTGCCGCGTGGGTGTGAAGGCCATCCGGCCGGACGGACTCGGAGTGCCGGTGAGCGGTGTCGTGTATGACGGTGCGGGGGAGGAAGTGACCCGTTTCGGCCCTTTTACCCGCGGAATGGGAAGTTTCCTGCTCAAACCGGCTCAGGATGTGAACTATTATGCCGTGTGCACGACGGAAGACGGCGCCTCCCGGCGCTTTGATCTGCCGGCGGCACAGACGTCCGCGCGTGTCTTGCAGCTTATCCCTGTGGGACCGACGCTCCATATCAGTCTCTTGCGCGGGGCGGATGCTCCGGCCGATCCGGTGTCCCTGTTGATCCATCACAACGGCGAGCCCCTGTTTCATACCGCTTGGGATCCGGCGTTGCCGGCCTATTCTTGCCCGATATCCCTGCTCCCGGCCGGCGTGACCGGCTTTGCCCTGTTGGACAGTGATTTGAATATCCTCAGCGAGCGCCTGTATTTCCATCTGCCGGCTTCCGCCTGCATGGCTCCGGAAGCCGAGCTCTCCGCCCCGTCTTATACGGCCCGGGAACGGGTCTGCGCTCATTTTCCCTGGCCGGAGGAGGTGTCGGATGGGGATGCGGTCCTGGCTGTCAGCGTGGTGGACGGCGCATCCGCCTTACCGGACCGCGCAGGCAGCCTGGCTGCGACCTTGTTGCTGACTTCGGAATTGCGGGGACTTGTCGAAACGCCAGCTCTTTATTTGTCGGAAGAAGGGGAGAAGGAACGGGATGCCTTGATGCTGACCCAGGGATGGCGCCGCTATGACTTGCCTTCCGTGCTGAAAGGCCGGATGGAAAGGCCGGGTTCGCAGCCGGAACTGGCGGTGGAGATCCACGGGAAGGCAGATCCTATGATATTCGCATCCATGGAAGGCGGGCGGATTTCCCTGTATGCTACGCTGGATTCGCTGACCGGTGTTGAGACGACCATTCCGGACAAAGACGGGAACTTCCTCTTCCGGACGGAATTCCCTGAAGGAACCGAGGTGACGCTGCAGGGACAGACGCGGAAAGGGGGCAAAGGCAACATCATGTCCGTCGATCCTCCGCAATGGCCTTCCGCCGCGGGATCGGCCCTCCCGGTCCATCCCGAGGCTTCGGCCGGCACGGAAGGGGATCCATTCATGCGCCAGGCCGACGAGGCCTATTACCTGGCGCACGGAGACCGCAGTACGCTGCTGGATGCGGCCGTCGTTTCCGCCGACCGGGAGGAAACGGAGATCTCTTCCCAGTGGTATTCGCCGGTGACCGCTTCGAAGCCCTTGACGGCGGCCGAGATCGAGCGGCGCCATTTCACCAGCATCCTTTCCGTATATATGAGCACGGCAGGACTGGCTGTCCGCGGTAATACGCTGACGACGACCCGATCCGAACAGCCCGTGCTTCCCGTGATAGACAATGTCGTTCTCCCGGAGTTCGACCTGATGCTGCTCCAGCCCGGCGATATCGACAATCTCTTTGTCATCAAGGACAATACGTCGATGTTCGGCTATTATCCGGGCTATACGGGCGCCCTGGTGATCACGACCGCCGTGGGGTTTACGGGAAGCAAGAAGTCGCAAAACATTTCCCGTATCCGCCCGCCGGGTTATCAGCGCCCTGCGGCTTTCTATGCCCCGAAATACGAAACGCCCGAAGCGCAGGCCTCCGGCACACCGGATCTTCGGACGACTTTGTATTGGAATCCCGCCGTCCGTTTCAGCGGAAAGGACGGTGCCCGGATCGAGTTCTATACGGCTGACAGGCCGTCGACGTATCTCCTGACCGGAGAAGGGGTGACGGCAGAGGGGCGGCTGGTGCGCCTGGAGGCGGAAATACCTGTCAGATAAAGAATTACAGAAGGATTGACGCTAGTTCTCGGGCGGAGTCTACAACCCGGATGCCGGGGGAGCCTTCCATGGGGCGATAGCCCCAATTCACCGCGATCCTGTCGATGCCGCCGTTCGCAGCAGTCTGCATGTCCGTACCGGAATCACCGACCAGGACGGCCTCTTCCGGCGCGACGCCGGCAGCCCTGAGGACTTCCTGCACGATCCGGGGATCCGGTTTGAGCGGGGCGCCCGGACGGTTGCCCAGGATGGCGACGAAAGGAACATCCGGGAAGAACTCGCGGACCAGATGCTCCGTCCCTTCCTGGAATTTATTGGATGCTACGGCGAGCGCCACGCCATTCTGGTGAAGTTTCAGCAGCAGCTCCGGCATTCCGGGATAGGGGCGTGTATGGATGTCGATATGGGTGGTATAGTAGGCCTTGAAGTCTGCCAGGCATTCATCGATGAAGACCGTGTCGCCGCGCATCTCTTCCGGCAGGGATTTCGTGACCAGGTCTCGGATCCCATGGCCGACTTTCATCTGATAGGAGGCCCGGTCGTGCAAGGGGAGTCCCCGCTTGGAAAGCGCGGAATTGACGGCGGCGCCCAGGTCGTCGAGCGTATCCAGCAAGGTGCCGTCCAGGTCGAACAAGACAACTTTGTATTTTTTCATAGCGGTCCCAAAGTTAGAAAAAAAGTGGTATTTTTGCCTTATGAAAACTAACAGAACTATGGTTCATTCCTTTGCTGCGATGGCATTGATGGGCCTCGTGGCAGGGACGCTTATTTCCTGCGGTATGTGCAATAAGAAAAAGACGGAGACTCCCGTGCCGGGAACAGGGGGAGATGTGTATGTGCCGATGGATCAGCGCACGGGCGCCGAGTCTGTCGTTTATTTCACCCGTGACCTGTCGGCGGAAGGACTGATCAAGGCATATGAGAAGGTCAATGCCAAGATCTCCGGTCGCGTAGGCGTCAAGCTTCATACCGGCGAGCAGAACGGTCCGAACATCATTCCCCGCGAGTGGGTCAAAGCCTTGATGGAGAAGGACTTGCCCGATGCGACGATTATCGAGACCAACACGTATTATGACGGTGACCGCTATACGACGGAGCAGCATCGCAAGACGCTGGAAGTCAATGGTTGGACCTTCTGTCCCGTGGATATCATGGACGAAGAGGGGACTGCGCTGCTTCCGGTCAAGGATGGCAAGTGGTTCAAGGAAATGTCCGTGGGCAGCCATCTGCTGAATTATGATGCAATGGTCGCGCTGACGCATTTCAAAGGGCACACGATGGGCGGATTCGGCGGCAGCAACAAGAACATCGGCATCGGATGCGCCGACGGCCGTGTCGGCAAGGCGTGGATCCATACCTATCCGGGTCAGGACCAGTGGAGCATCAGCGAGGAGGAGTTCATGGAGCGGATGACCGAGTCCACCAAGGCATCGGTCGATCATTTCGGGGAAAAGGTGACCTTTGTCAACGTGATGCGCAACATGTCCGTGGACTGCGACTGCGCCGGCCAGGAGGCCGCCCCGGTCGTGACGCCCAATGTCGGCATCCTTTCTTCAACGGATATCCTGGCCTTGGACCAGGCCTGCGTGGATATCGTCTACGCGATGACGGAGGCGGAGCACCATGATCTCAAGGAGCGTATGGAGACGCGTCACGGCCTGCGCCAGCTCTCCTATATGAAGGAACTGGGCATGGGCAACGACCGCTACATCCTGATCGATCTGGACAATGACGGAAAACAGATCACGGCTGCCGAGGCTGCACGTGACCTGAAACCTTTCGAAGCTAAATAGGCAGCAAGACAAACACCAGCGCGTCCCAGAGCGCGTGACTCAGGATCAGGGCCGGCAGCGCCTTGGGGCAGAACCAGTAGATGATGCCCCAGACGAAGCCGGCCACTGCTGCTGCAGCGAACAGCATGAAATTGCCTGACCAGACGTGGATGAAGGCATAGATGCACAGGGTTAGGGCAAAAGCCCAATGCTTGGCCCTGGGGCCGCTGCAGAGGCGCTCCAGCGTGTGCTGGACGTAACCCCTCCAGAAGAATTCCTCGGCCGGGCCGATCAGGAATAAAAGGAGCAAGGCGATAGACCAGGAGGGGAGTCCCGTCTTCATGGCATAGACGGCGTCCACTTCCGGACGGGCGAAATCAAAAAGCCAGGACGAGGCCTTGTCGCCCACCCAGAATATGCCCCAGAGGACAAACGCAAGGGCGATACCGCCCAGGAGTTGCCAGAGGGGCTTTTCTATGGGTCGGAGACGCTCTAAATCTGTGGAAAACGCCAGCGCGAGCCCCGTCAGGAGCAGGGCGGCGCAAGACATTTCCAACCAGAAATTAAACCAGCCCTTGGTCCAAGGGCTGAACATGATAAACCAGAGTATGGCCGCGATCAGGACGGCCAGGAACAGACGGCGACGGTCCCGTTTCATAGGAGGCCGCCGATGAAAAGGCCAAGGGACAGCAGGAGAGAGAATACCATTTGAAGTTTCGCGGAACCCTGGTCCAGGCCCTTCATGGCTTCCAATCCGTTTGCATCGTAGGTCGAGGCCTGTTTCTGGTTCTTCCAGGCAGGGACCACGGCAGCCAGGCAAAGCAATGCGAGCGGATGCATCCAGCCGCAGATGACAGCAACGATCACGCAGAGGAAGGGGAGTGCCATGTAGATGCGGTACAGGATGCTGGAGGCCTTTCCGCCGATCAGCATTGCGAAGGTCTTGATGCCGGCCTGTCCGTCAGAGTTGATGTCGTAGGTGTTGTTGGCATGCAGGACGGAAACGGTGATCAGACCGACCGGAACGGCGACGACGAGGGCCTCCGGGCAGAAGCGTCCTGTCAGGGCGTAAGCCGTACCCAGCACAGCCAGGACACCGAAGATAAGGAAGATGTCCAGGTCGCCGAGCGCGTGGTATTTCAGGTAGGAATAGAGTAGTGTGAGCAACACGCCGATGCCCCCGATAATCAGCAGTCCCGGTCCGCTTAACCAGGTAATAATCAGACCAATAACAACTCCGACGACAAAGAGGATGATACTGAAGACCAGATAGGATTTCGGCTCGAACTGGTGGAAGACCAGGTTGGGGACGGCAAAGGCATTCTCGTTGTCTACGCCGGTCTTGTAGTCATAGTAGTCACTCATGACATTGCCGGCTGCATGCAGGACGACGACTCCCAGCAGGCAGAGGACCAGGATGAGGACGGAACGCCATCCGCCTGTCAGGGCATGACGGCTGAAGAGCCAGGCGGCGGTGGCCAGGACCGGCATGGTGGAAACGACGAAAGACCAATAACGCGTAGCTGCGAACCACTCTTTGAAAGAATGCTTTCCCATGGGTATAAATAGTTAAAAATCAATTATTTACTTAATTCAGCGGCTATCTTTTCCGCGACCACGGTAGCACATTTGATTTTACCGTCAGGGCCAATCAGGTATAAGGAGGGAATCCATCTGATATGGTAGTCTGCGCCGATTTTGGATTCCTTTTTACCGGCCGGATCGAAAAGCTGGATGCCCGGAAGCTGGTTTTCCCGGACATACTGTTCGAATTTGCCGAATTCTCGGTCATAAGAAACGGATATGAAAGCGACTTTGTCCGGATCAGCAGATGCATACATTTCTTTCAGCAGCGGAACTTCGGCGCGGCAATCCGGGCACCAGGAGGCCCAGAAGACGAGCACGACGTCCTTGCCGCGGAATTTTTTGAGTTTGACGGTTTTGCCGTTGATATCACTCAGTTTGAAGTCCGGGGCCTGGGTGCCGGCTTTCAGAAGTTCGGTACCATATTGCAGATCGGGATCCGTTTCCTGCGCAGACTGGGCGCGCAGGATCTGTGATGAGAGCGCAAGCAGCAGGACCGCAGTCACGCTAAGCAAATACTTTTTCATTTGAACAGGTTCGTTTATTTTGTGAGGTAAAGATAGCTATAAATACTGGATTTTTTCTTAAATCTCTTAAATCCCCTTTTGTTACACAATTTATATTATGTTAAGTTAGAGAGAATAAAAGGAGTCCCCTTCTAAATTCCGGAAAGAAATCATATATTTGTATGCAATCCTAAAAGCCTGGACCATGAAACGTTTTTTCCGCATTCTGAGGAACCTGCTGGTTTTGATCCTGCTCGTGCTGATCGCCGTCGCATTCGTCTGGAGACGCGAGATCGCATCCCTCCGTACCGTCCACAGCGTGGCTGACAACGGGTACCTTTATCAGATGGAATATAAGGCACAGTATGACTTGGATGATGTCATCTCCAAGGATATTGGCAGCAATGCGTATCTTCTGGATTATGTCGTCGGACGGATCGGTAAGGGCATCCCCATCAAGATGAAGAGCGCTCAGGTCGCGGATGAAAACGGCGAATTGGGAGTCTTCAACTGCACCAGTTTCCAAGTTAGAAATGCTGAAGGAGAAGGTTATCTTTATGGGCGTAACTATGACTATTTCAAGAATCCGACATTGGTCGTAAAGTCCAATCCCAGAAATGGTTACGCTTCTGTTTCTGTCTGTGATATGTCCCATTTCGGCTATGGTTTGGACAAGGTTCCGGATGGTTTCGCCTCCAGTCTGAGCTGCCTGGCAGCCGTATATGCGCCGCTGGACGGCGTCAATGAAAAAGGCCTCTGCACATCTATTATGGCCCTTCCCAAGCAAGCCGCTGCGCAGAATACGGGCAAGCATGTCGTGGGTACCACGATCCTGATGCGCCTCTGGCTGGACCGCTGTGCGACCGTTGATGAAGCCCTGGCTCTTCTGGAGACCGTTGATGTGCACCATGACCCTGTCGTCGGATCGGGTTATCATTACATGGTCGCGGATGCCGGTGGCGATTGCGCGGTCGTCGAGTTTGACAAGGAAGATGGCTGGAAGACGATGGTCGTGCGCAAATCCCCCGAGGCGAACGCCCTGTTGGTGACCAACCACCTGCTTTCCGAGAAATATCGTACGGATGAGCCGGACGAGAGGGTCGGCAACCCCCATAGCAAGAGTTGGTGGCGTTACGAGACCGTGTCGTCCTATCTGGATGAGAGGAATGGCATCCTCTCCCCTGCCGAAGCCGCGGAATGCCTGGCCCAGGTCCACTGGAAAGACTTCGTCTGGGACACCGGAACAGTCGAGGACACGCAGTATACCAGTGTTTATGACCAGAAGAATCTAACCCTTGACCTGCGTAATTGGAACGATTACGAGACGGTCCACCACTTCTCCCTGCGCTGATAGATTAGCGACTATGAAAGATTCTCGAACGCACGTACTGAACCATACCGAACTGCAAGACCTTTTGGGAATCAAGGGTTTTGCCGGTCGTGTAGCGGCCAGTTGCCTCTACCGTGCCCTGAATCTGGACGGTTTCAACCGCATCCAGGAGAAATACAGCAGTCTTACCGGCGCCCCCTTTGCCGCTTCCGTCTTGGATGAGATCGGTGTTCGGTATCACATCCCCGAGCATCAGTTGGACCGGATCCCTGCCGAAGGCGCATTCATTATCGTCTGCAACCATCCGTACGGCAGTCTCGACGGCCTAATTCTCGAGACCCTCGTCGGAGCCCGTCGTCCGGATCTTAAGGTTCTGACGACTTTCATGCTGACCCTGATTCCCGGACTCTCGGACAGTTTCATCCCGGTGGACAATTTCTCCACAGGAGCTGCCCGCAGCCTGAATGGCCTCCGCGCCGCTTTGGAGCACTTGTCCGGCGGTCATCCGCTAGCCCTGTTCCCGGCCGGAGAGGTCAGCACCTGGCAGAAAAAAAAGAATCGTACGGCGCTTGGTAAGGGCCGTGTCGTCGAGGATATACCCTGGGCTGACAGTGTCATTAAACTGGTGAAGAATTCCGGCCTTCCCGTGATTCCGATGTATTTCCAGGGCGGCAATTCCAAGCTCTTCCACAGGCTTGGCCGCATCCATCCGCGATTGAGGACTCTCCGACTCCCCCGCGAAATGTTCAACAAAAACGGATCGCTCGTGGAAGTCCGTATCGGTCAGGCCATCCAGCCGGACGATTTTGCCAGTCTGGATGTCCCATCTCTGGGACGTTACCTGCGCAACCGCTGCTATGCCCTTGAGTCTCAGTGTGTTTCGGAACCGGATCTGACGCAGCGCATCTTCCCCTCCCCTCTTGCGGAGCCTGTTCCGGCGGAGCGGATACGGGAAGAAATGGAGTCTTTGCCTGCCGACCGTATCCTGTTCGAGGACGGAGATTATCGGGTGTGCCTGCTCCGCGTGACGGATGCTCCGGAGACGATGCAGGAACTGTTCCGCCTCCGCGAGGAGGTTTTCCGAGGTGTCGGTGAGGGCACGGGACGGCCGATTGACACCGATTCCTATGATTCGTATTATTATCAGCTGATCCTGTGGAACCTGCCGAACCGCGAGATTGCCGGTGCATACCGTCTCGGAGACTGTACCCGGATGATGGCGGAACACGGCGGGATTCCTGGCCTCTATACGGCAAGTCTTTATGATTATAAGGATACGGCGGCGCCGCTGCTTTCCCGTTGCATGGAGCTGGGGCGCTCGTTCGTCGCCTGCAAGTATCAGCGGGAAGTCCATCCGCTGCGCCTGCTGCTGGCTGGCCTTTCCGTCGCAACGCTGCGTATCCCCCACGCCGAGTATTGCCTGGGCCCGGTCAGTATCAGTAACGACTATCCCCTTTTTATCAAGAGCCTGGCAGTCCATTTCCTCCGCCGGGAGTTCTCGCTTCCGGATGCGGAGCAGATCGTCACACCTCCGCATCCTTTCCAGGCAGATTTCCTGTCCGTGGATCCGGATGCCTTGCTGCAGACGGTGCCGGCTGGGGACATGGATAGATTCGACCGTCTGCTGGCGACGGTGTCAGACGGGAAATATCGCCTTCCTGTGCTTGTCAGGAAGTATTTCAGTTGCTCTGCGCGGCTGCTTTGTTTCAATGTGGACCCGGACTTCACGGACAGCCTGGACGGCTTGATCCTGCTTCGATTGAAAGACTTCCCTCCCCAGACCCTGCGTTCGATCTTGCGCGGTGTTCCTGCCGGCCTGCGGGATGAGGTATTCATGCATTTCTACGGGACGACCGAGCCATGACCAGTCCGCTTTGGGTATACCTCATAGGCTTTATCGGGATGGCGCTGTACGGTGTCCGTCTCTTCGTCCAGTGGTATATGTCCGAAAAGGCCCACAAGGTGGTCTCTCCGGGCATTTACTGGGTGATGAGCAGCATCGGTGCCGTCGTGCTTTATCTGTATGGCTGGCTGCGAAAAGACTTTTCCATCATCTTCGGCGAGAGTATCGGCTACTACATCTACATGTGGAACATCAGCATCATGGGTCTGTACAAGAAGGTGCCCCGCTTCGTGGTGATCTTGCAGGCGCTGTTTCCCGTCGTGATCCTCGGTCTGATGATGCGGGATCTTCCCGCTTTCACGGAGAGTTTCCTGCATAATCCGGATGTTCCGCCGGAGTTGCTGCTTTTCGGCGTGCTGGGTCAGTTCACGTATGAGATCCGCTCGCTCTATCAGTTGATCTACAGTTATCGCCGGAAGGAGTCTTTCCTGCCGCTGGGGCATTGGGTGCTTGCCGTGGTCGGCGCCTTGATGATCATCACCTACGGCGTCATCCGCCACGACTGGGTCTTGGTCATTGGCCAGTTCGGCATCGTCTTCTCCATCCGCAACATCATGATCCATCTTGCGTCGATGCGCCGGACCCACGACGGTCCGGACGAACTGGACGCTTCTGTCTAGCAGGCGCCCGCCGCACTTCGGGAAGCATTCCCCCGAAGGGGTTAAACTCATCTGCTTCCCGAAGTGCGGCGGGCGTCTGCCAGGTCGCTCAGCGTATGTCTTTCGCCGGGATCAAGTCGAAGACGATGCAGTCGCGGGCGGTGGAGTCCCCGGCCTCATAAAGGACGCCGACGGAGCCGTCCGGGAGTTCCACCATGTCGGAATAAGCTTCCTTGGCGTAGGGGCCGTCATAGATTTCCTGCCAGTTCGCTCCCCTGTCCTTGCTGAGTTTCACTTTGAGTCCGGTGCGGGCCGAGTCCGTCGGGTTGGCGAAAAGCAGCCAGTCATCCTTCTCGTGCCCATGGCGATAGCGGATCAGACTCCCCTCGCAGACGGCAGACGTCAGCTGGGTGTCGTAGGCATTCTCACCCAGGGTCTCTCCCCCGTCGGTACTGATGGCAACCTGACGGAGATACCGTATCCCCGTCGTATCTTGCCAGCGCTTGAACTCTCTCATATTCAGCATGATATCGCCGTTCGACAGCTCGGCGGACATGCATTCGTTTCCGCCTCGTCCGCTGAATGCGCCCCTTTGCCAACTCTCTCCCCCGTCATCCGAATAAATAAAGAAAGAGCGTCCTTGCCAAAGCTTTCCCTCCCCTTCCCACTTGTGGTAGCAGGAGGCGACGACGCGCCCTTTATGGGCGCCGTTCTGCAACTGGATGGCATGTCCGGGACCGACGCAGGCCATGATCCAGTCGCGTTCGACCAGGCCT
Organism: uncultured Bacteroidales bacterium; assembly: GCA_946405485.1. The sequence goes on from CAMJHJ010000001.1 coordinate 13,652, forward strand.
TCGTCGATCCGCCGGGGTTCGCTCCAAGTCAGGCCGTCGTCGTCGGAATGCTGGATAAACCAGGTGATGTCGAAATAGTGGTATGGTTCGGCAGTGGTTTTCCAGGTGGACAGCATGAGGATGCGGCCGCTCTCGAGCACCACGGGCGTCGGACTTGAGCAACAGTTCTCCCCATCCTCCCGGACGGTGATGGCCTCGCCCCAGGTCCGGCCTCCGTCTGTCGAGCGCTTGACGACCAGGTCGATGTCACCATGGTCCTTGTGGCTGTTCTGCCGCGCTTCCGCAAAGGCCAGCAGGGTGCCGGCCTTCGTGACCGTGATGGCCGGGATTCGGTAGGTGTGGCAACTGTCTTCACCGGCGCTGAACAGCGCAATGGGGCCCTCCCAATCCTTTTGGGCCGAACGATCGCGGCAGGAAACCGCCAGCAGGGATGCGGCCAGCATACAGGCCGCGACGATGCTCTTTGCTTTCATGACTGCGAATTTACGAAAACAATGCGACAATCTTATCCACCATTGAGATGATATTTCCATTCTTTGAGACGATACTTTGATGCCTCCTGCTTGCATGGTGATATCTTTGCGAAAAAAGACACTATTTCTTAACACCAAACACCACACAATGAATCACAGCAAACCATTCTGCCTTCTTTTGCCCGGCAGGGCGAAGGAGACCTTTATGTGCTTCTGTCTGGCCTTACTCTGCCTCAGCTTGCCGCTGAATGCGCAGAATCGGGTCGGAGGTACGGTCCTGGACCAGAACGGCCAGCCTGTCGAAGGCGCTGTCGTGCAGGTCAAGGGAACCAACAACGGCACGGTCACGGATGCTGACGGCAGGTGGACACTGAGCGACGTCAATCCCGGTGCCGCTCTTGTCTTTTCCAGCATCGGTTATGAGACCGTAGAAATGCCTTATACGGGCCAGGGTACCGTCAACTTCTCCGTTCGTGAAGAAACGACAGCCCTCGACGATGTCGTCGTCATCGGTTACGGTACCGTCAAGAAACGCGACCTGACCGGATCCATCGCTTCGGTCGATGCCGAAAAAGTGATGTCCAAAGCACCGACCAACGTTTTCCAGGCCCTGCAGGGTGCCGCCGCCGGTGTACAGGTCACGACCAATTCCGGCGCACCCGGTGAAGGTGCCACCATCAGAATCCGCGGTACTGCCACTTTCGGTTCCGGTGCAAATCCCCTCTATGTCGTGGACAACGTACCGATGAGCAATATCGACGATCTCAATCCGGACGACATCGCCTCCCTGGAAGTGCTGAAGGACGCTGCTTCTGCCGCCATCTACGGATCCCGTTCCGCCAACGGCGTCATCCTGATCACGACCAAGAAGGGCGTGGAAGGATATCCCCGCATGGATGTCAAATATAAGCACGGATTCGGCCGCGTGGCCCATCTGGTGCCCCAGACCACCCCGCAGAATTATCGTTTCTATAATTCGGAACGCCGGCGTCACGTACCCAACGGCAGCAACTGGCAGTTTGTACAGGATTCCCTTCGCTGGTTCTTCAACGGTGACGGAAACCAGTACGGATACCTGTTGCGTACGGCCCAGAAGGATGAAGTCAACCTCAGCGTCGCAGCCGCTACGAACAAGTATAACTATTTTTACTTATTGTTTTGCAATTAGTTAATATCACCTTCAATCTAAGGTTAGAGCCGTAGGAAGTTCTGAAAATATCAAAGTTTAATCTCAATAAAAATGTCCAGCAAATTAATTAAAGTGCTGCTTGCAGCCGCATTGGTTCTTTCTATCTCCGGGTGTGGTACTGGAAAGAAATTGTCAGATAACAATGGCGGAAAGTATGATGTATATTTACTGATTGGTCAGTCCAATATGGCCGGACGAGGCAGGATGATCCTCCCGGAGGATACGCTGAAGGTCATTCAAGGCGTATGGCTTCTTGGGCCAGAAGACAAACCTGTCCCTGCCAAGAATCCCCTGAACCAATACTCAACGGTTCGGAAAGACCTGAGCATGCAACAGATTTGTCCTGGAACTGCTTTTTCTGAAACGATGTACAGGCACAATGGAAGGAAGATTCTTTTAGTCGTAAACGCCAAGGGAGGATCCAACCTTAATCAATGGTTGGAAGGCTCTTTTTTCTTCAACGAAGCTGTCAGAAGAGGAAAGGAAGCGATGAAATACGGAAAGCTGAAAGGGATTCTCTGGCATCAAGGATGCGCCGATTCTTCAGAAAGGGGCGTGGAGACATATTTACAAAGACTCTCACCAATGGTTCAAGCTCTTAGGGAAGGTTTGGGTGTCGGTGATGAAGTGCCATTTATAGCAGGAGAACTCGCATACTGGAGACCAGGATCAGAGAGATTCAACTCAATGATTCATGGAATATCCGAAAAAATCCCCAACAGCAGTTGGGTTAGTGCAGAAGACTGTGGTCCATTGAAACCGGAATCACTGGAAACAAATCACCCAGATCCTCATTTCAGCCGGGATGGGCAATTACTTCTCGGCAAGCGCTATGCGGAAAAAATAATAGATATTTCAAGGCACTGATTTTTCCATGAGACTTTCCGCAAGGTTCCTTCCAGTACTTTATTCCTTAATTTTCATTTCAGCTGCTGCGGCAGCTGAGAACCAGTCTATTTATTTCAGACATCTAGGCGTTACAGAAGGATTGACAAACAACTGTATTTCTTCAATTGTCCAGGACAGCAGAGGAACATTATGGATAGGCACAAACGATGGATTGAACCGTTTCGACGGAGGTAATGTAAGAACATATAAAAATGGAGACATATTATCCGGTAATCTGCCCAACAATGCTGTCACATCTCTTTTTGTTGACAAAGAGGGTATTTTATGGGTTGGCACATCTGAGGGCCTATCAAAGTATCTTCCCGGCGAAGACCGTTTTGTCCCCATCCAAGGCATCTCCGGGTTTGTCCATACCATTACACAGGATTCAGGTGGCAGAATTTGGTCCGCAATAGGAGCAGAAAGCGTTGTAACCTGCTTTGACAATAAGACAGGGCAAGTTGACACCTTCAATTTTAATTATTTGGTTGGTAATATTTTGAATGAATTAAAAAAAGAAAGAATAAGGTTGATCCATCAATATTGGGAAGAAATTATCGTTTTTTTGGAAAAAAGTGAAAATAATAGAAATAGATAAGAACTAATATAGCTCCGTGATAAAACACTTGAGCACTATTAACTAACAAATTCAACCAAAAATGAAACTAAATCTAAAAAAACATTTGGTCCCTTGCCTTTTGCTATTGTTCATGACTGTTCAGGGTCATGCACAGAACAGCATCAGCGGAACAGTATTGGACCAGAATCAAGTGCCGGTAATTGGTGCTATGGTGCAGATCAAAGGCACCAACATAGGTTCAATCACCGATGCCGATGGAAAGTTTACGCTTCCTAATGTTAAGGCTGGCGAAACACTGGAAGTATCCAGCATGGGTTATGAATCCGTCAGCCAGATTGTCGGCGAAAAGACGGTAATCAATTTCACTATTAACGAGACAAGTCTGCTTCTTGATGACGTGGTTGTAGTGGGATATGGTACTGTTAAGAAGAGAGATGTGACTGGATCCATTGCTTCTGTTGATGCTGAAAAAATTTTGAGCAAAACACCTGTAAATGTCTTTGATGCTCTTCAGGGAGCTGCTGCCGGTGTCCAGGTAACGACCAATTCGGGAGCACCTGGAGAAGACGCAACTGTTCGTATTAGAGGAACTGCTACTTTCGGTTCAGGAGCCAATCCTCTATATATTGTCGATGAAGTGCAAACGACGGATATTTCCAATATCAATCCTTCTGATATTGGATCCATAGAAGTTCTTAAAGACGCTGCATCAGCTGCAATATATGGATCCCGTTCTGCGAATGGAGTCATAATCATTACGACAAAAAAAGGCGAAGTCGGGGCTCCTAAAGTTGACTTGAAATACAACCACAGTATGGGAAAAGTAGCTCACCTCATTCCTTTGACCACTCCTAAGGAATACCGTTATTTCAACAATGTCAGGAGGCCTCTTATGGGGAAAGCCAATACTGCATGGGATGTCGTGACAGACTCCTTGAGGTGGTTCGCCAACGGAAATGGCGATCAGTTCTCGCAAGTATTGAGGATGTCGCAAAAAGATGAGATAAATGCCAGCGTGTCAGGGGCAACGAAGAAATTCAATTATTTCTCCAGTATCGGTTACCTGAATGAGAATGGTATCGTGGTTAACAGCCGCTATAACAGAATCAATACCAGAGTCAATGCTACATACAGCCCTTTTGACAATTTGAAAATTGGAAGTAATTTCCAGTTCAGTTACGGAAAGACAGATGGTGTGGATATGGTGAATATCCTTAACAATGCATACACATGGTTGCCTCACTTCAATACATATGATGCGGAAGGGGAGATTCAGTCAATGGTTGGAGGAAAATTCAGCGCTCTGGCAAAAGCTGTCAATCAGGTGCAGCAAAGCCACACTTTCCATGGAACAGGACAAATGTTTGTGGAATACGGTATTACCAGACATCTGAAAGCTCGTGCAAATATGTCAGGAGAAATGAACCTTAAGCGTTCCGCTCAGTTCATTCCAAAATCTCTTGTCAGTGGAACAGGACATTCAAGTGGATATGACTTGACCAATCTTGCGTACAATTGGACTGCGGAAGCATACTTGACTTATGAAAACTCGGTGAATGACCACAATTTCACGGCGATGCTGGGAACAAGTGCGCAGGAATGGAATATCGAGAAATCAAGGGTATATGGTCAGGATTTCATGAATGACATCATCTTTACTCTCAATAATGCTACCGTTTATCCCGTTGGAGAGAATTACTCCGAACTTCAGGCTCATTCATTGGCATCATTCTTCTTGAGGGGAACATACAATTGGAAAAGCCGCTATCTTCTTGCAATGAATATCCGTTATGACGGATCTTCCCGTTTCTCATCTTCCAAAAGATGGGGATTTTTCCCTTCAGTATCAGCTGGTTGGAGATTTTCGGACGAGCCATTTATGGCATGGACTAAACCGGCACTTTCAGATTCCAAACTCAGAGCCAGTTTTGGTGTGACTGGTAATGAGGACATTGCCAATTATGAATCTTGGCCGTTGTATAAAAGCGATGGTACTTACAATGGAATAGGAGGCCTTTCTCCAAACCTGACGTTTGCTGATCTTGGATGGGAGCAGACTGCACAATACAATGTCGGAATAGACCTGTCATTCTTCAAGGGACGCTTGAATCTGATAGGTGATTATTATGTAAAGAACACTTCAAATCTCCTTTATAGCGTTCAGGTGCCTAAAGAGACTGGATACAAGACGATGACCATGAATGTCGGTTCTATGACGAATAAAGGATTCGAAATCACTTTGAATGCGGGCATTATCCAGACTCGCGATTGGAATTGGGATTTGGGTTTCAATATCTCAAATAACCGGAGTTACGTCAATCAGCTCGCAGACCATGCCCCGTTCTTCGCAGGCTCTGAAAATATTGTCTATGTTCAGGAGGACCACCTTATTGGTGAATTCTATGGCATCCGTCATGACGGAATCTTTGCATATGATGAGTCAAACGCATTCGATGAAAATTGGAATCAATTGACTCCAATTTTCAATGCTGGAGGCTTTGACCACTATGAAAAGGATGGAGCTGTTTATACAGGTACAGTAAATAAGAAAAAGCAAGCCGGAGTAACGCTCAAAGCCGGTGATGTCAATTGGCTGGATTCCCCTGAAGATTTGAATGGCAACATTGATTGGACGGCTGATAAGGTTAAACTCGGTTGTGCGCAACCAGATTTCTACGGAGGACTTTCTTCTCTCTTAAGGTGGAAAGATCTTACACTCAATGTTATGTTCAATTACAGTCTTGGAGGCTCTATTTACAATCAGGCCTTATACAGAAGAAATGGATATGGTACATCAAAATGTGCTCCTACTCCTGACTGGATTGCCAATATGTGGACTAAAGCCGGAGATATCGCACTTTATCCTTCGGCTAAGACAGACCGTTCACAAAACAAGCAATCATGTTCTGACTATTGGATTGAAGATGCTTCATTCATTCGTCTTTCTTCTGTCAAACTTTCATATTCGATACCATTCAAGAGTAACGTCCTCCGTGATGTGAAGGTATATGCATACGGAAACAATCTTCTTACATGGACAAATTATTCCGGTTTTGATCCCGAGTTTGGCAGTGGCAATGTCCTTGCTCCAGGAATTGATACTGGTAAATATCCACGAACCAGAGAGTTCGGTCTCGGATTTAACGTTGGTTTTTAATTGAATTAGACATGAAAAAGATAACATATTTTATATCAGCTTGCCTTGTGTTGGCTCTGTTAAGCTCCTGTGAGGGATTTCTAAACAGAGAGCCTATCAGTACCTTGAGCTCCAATTTGTTTTGGAAAACATCATCTGACGTGGAATCTGCCAGAGCTGCAATGTACTCATCTTTAGCAACAACGATGAGTCAGAAATTCATTGACTGGGGTGAGGTCCGTGGAGGCGGATTTGATGGATATGCATCCAACCCTGCTCCAATGGTTGAATTGATGTCTCACGATATACCAGACAACAGCGGTTCTCTTGTATGGACAGATTTATATAAAACCATCAATACTGCCAATCTAATCATTAAACATGTTCCGGAAATACCCGGTGTTTCAGCGGCCCCGACTATCGGAGAGGCTTATTTGATGCGTGCCATATGCTATTTTTATGCAGTCAGGGTTTGGGGCGACGTCCCATATTTTGGCGAAGCTGTTGAATCATATGACTCTGAGACATGCTTAAGAGAGCGTATGGATAAAAATCTCGTCCTCGCAAATATTATCGATGATATCGAAACAGCACAGGGCCTCCTTCCGGTTCCTTCGTCAAGCGTAAGCAGGATTCATCTCAATCTCGCTGCGGCTTATGCTGCCGAGATGGATGTTTATGCATGGAAACATGAATATTCAAAAGTTATTGAAATCTTTGAGAACAAAGTCTTGAAACTGCCTTCTGCAGCATTCGCTTTCAAAGATTTCAAAGCGACTGAAGTATCCGATGAATGGATAACCGAGTGGAGAAAGATCGTTTGGGATGATTTTTCTGATAAGGAAGTGATTTTTGCAATTTATTACGATCAACTGACAGACGGAACACAAAACAAATTCAGGAATCATTTCGGATATAGCGGTGAATGGTTGATTGCGACGGAAGAAACGTTAGCAATGTTTGAAGAAGGAGATATAAGGAAAGAAGGTACTTTCCATATAGGTGATACATACAGCTATATTGAGAAATTCAGAGCTCTGGGTATAAATCCTAATGAAGGGTATTCCGATCAGGATCTGATTATGTATAGATACTCTTATCTGATGCTTCTTTATGCAGAAGCTTTGGCAAATTCCAATAGGGTTCCAGATGCAATAGCACAGGTAAATAAAATACGTGCCAGGGCTGGTATCCCTGCTTTGGATAAGAATATTTCAGAGAAAGATGCAAAGTTGGCGATTTTAAAAGAATGCCGCCTGGAGATGTTCGGTGAAGGGAAATATTGGTTCGATGTCGTTCGTACTGGCCATAACAATGATATTGCAGGCTGTCCGGATAGCAGGGTGCTGTTCCCAATATTCATCGATCATATTCTTCAGAATCCAAAACTCGTTCAAAATCAATACTAAATCGAAAGCAATATGAAAAAGGTAATATTATTTATCGTAACAGTCTGCTTGTTCGGAATCTTAAGTTCTTGCAGCTTGAAGCTCCAAAAGGACGAGCCATATAAAGGTGTCGCCCTTGACCCTCACGAAAACATGACCGCTTGGGAGTTCCTGCAGTCACGCCCGGATCTGTTTGCAAGCATGTCTGATGCATTGGTATTGTGTGGCGTGGATCAATATTATAAGCAGACATCTACAAAATACACTTTCCTCCCTTTTGTTGAGGAGGCCATCAAACCTAATCTGGACGCAGTAAAAGCCGATCCTAGCCTTATCCCTGCTCTTAAGGATACCCTGATGTTCCACATCATTAAAGGTGAGTACCATGGTTATGGTACACTCGATTACAGCGTGAAATATGTAGAGACCCTTCTAGGAGGCGATGATGTCATGTCAATGACTCTTTATAAGAATCAGGGGGCCGAGGTGAATATAGACAGAGTCCAGCTGATGACTGATTGCGGCTCAAGCTCAATAGTGTATTCCATTGGATGTAATCATCTTTGTACCAATGGCCCTGTACATGTTATGGGGTCTAAGTGTATATATGTAAAATAAATTTTGTATGAAACTCCCAATAATCAAATTGTTGGTGTTTCCACTTTTGATCATGGCGTCTGCCTGCCAGGGTTCCTGGCTGGCAGACCCTTCTTCTGTGATATTTGTCCTCAATGAGAACGAATCGGCACCTGTCATGCTTGCAGCAGAGACTTTATGCTCTGATTTTGAGAAAGTCACAGGCATTAGACCGGAAGTGAGCCATGAATGTAAAGATGGAAGAGTCAATGTGGTCATTGTCAATAGAGCTAACAATGAGGCCAATGCAACATCCGTACAACTTGAAGGCATTGAGTCACATGCTGTTACTTCTGATAGAAAGAAACATATAGTTTATTTGGAAGGGTATGACAATAGGGGAACAATTTATGCCATCTATACTTTTGATGAGAAGGTACTTGGTGTCCCTCCTTTATGGTATTGGTCCTCTTGGGTGCCTGAGAAGAAGAAAAAGCTGCATATACCTGAAGATATAGTTTTCGGATCTCCTGATGTCCGTTTCCGTTCGTGGCTTGCCAATGATGCTGACTTATGGACCCCTTGGATGTTAAAAAACGATGCGAACAAAGAAGCAATATACGAGACCATGCTGAGGCTCAAGTTAAATACCCTTGAATGCGGAGGTCTTGGCTATCCTGGAATTACACCATCGATGAAGTTGTGTGCCAAGTTCGGCCTTGTTGTTACATCGCACCATATGTTCATGCTCAACACTTCGTTCAGCAATTGGAACAGATATTGGAAAAAGATAAAAGGCTGCAAAGAGGTTCCTGAACTATCTATAAAAGATACTTTAAGCCTTCAGGACTTCTGGGAATATGGAGCCCGTTCGGTTATTGAGAGCGGAGTGGAAAATATATGGAATATTTCTTTCAGGGGATCAGGAGACCAGCCTTTCTGGGTGCTTTTTAAGGATGCTCCTGAAAGTGAGGAAGAACGCGCTGAGGTTATCAATGATATGCTTCAACGTCAGGTCAGAATCATTAAAGAGTATTCTCATGAGGAAAAGCCTGTAATCAGGATGACATTCTATGATGAGATGGCGGACCTTGTCACAAGAGGACTGGTAACTCCACCATCGGATGAGAATATGATTTGGACTTTTTGCTCAGGAAGAAGAGATCACTATCCTTATGACGACATCCAAAATTTCTCTCCGAAAACGCCTGTTAAATTGGGGTATTATATGAATCTTCAGTTCACTTCTACGGGTGCCCATCTTGCTCCTGCCGAAGGTCCGTGGAAGATGGAATTCAACTATAGATACCTCAATTCAAAAATGCCATTGTTCCTGTCAGTCGTCAATTCCGGGAACTTCCGTGAATTCCTTTTCACTATGACGGCTAATGCAAAGATGTTGTGGGACATAGATGGGTACTCAACAGACAAATGGGTAGAAGAGTATTCTAGGCAATATTACGGGAATAGATATGCCAAACAGATATCGAAGCTATACAAAGAATATTTCTATTCATTCTGGACTCAGAAAAAACCTGATTTCCCCGGTGGAATGGAACGCCAGTTCATCTTCCAGGACCAGCGGCACACCCGTGCTATCCACTACATCTTCGAGACCTTCTTCGATTACAATGCCAATCCCCTGCCGGACCGTTTCGGTTACGAAAGGGTTCCCGGGCGTGTATTCCGGGTCACGCCGGAGGATTGCGGCGTCGCCAACCAGGTGGACGCGATCCTGAAGGGAATGACCGGCGAGGAAGACGCTTTCGCTGATGTTGCGGACCGGGCGACGGCACTGATGCAGCGCCTGCCGGCAGACAAGAGGCCGTTCTTCTACGACAACCTGCTTGCCTATGCGCTCTATATGCAGCATCTGAGCGCCTGCCTGTACCATTATACCTCCGCCTACAAGAACCAGCATGACGTCACTGCCGCGGCCCAGAGCCTCGACAAAGCCTATAATGAAATGCTGTCCGCAAGGGAGGCCCTGAAAGCTTCCGAGCGCGGGGTGTTTGAAGGCTGGTATGATGCGGACCGTATCCTCGGCATGCAGCGGACGCTCGACGAGATCGACGAGACGCGCAAGAAACTCAATCCCTGACGAGGGTCAGCTCTCCTTCCGGACGCACCCGGATTCCACGAATTCCTTGGGAGACATGCCGAACTGCTGCTGGAAGCATTTGGTGAAATAGGAAGAAGAACTGAACCCCGTCATATAGCAGACTTCACTGATCCGAAGTCCTTTATCCTTAAGCAGGCTCGCAGCCTGCTTTAAGCGTTCCAGACGGAGCAGGTCGTTGGGCGTCATGTCCAGGACTCCCTGGATCTTCCGGTAGAAGGTGGCCCGGCTCATGTTGAGCTGGCTCGCGATGTCATCCATGCGGAATTCCGTATTGCTGTAGTTCTCGGCGATGATCGCATACACCTCTTCGGCGAACTTCTTGTCGGTCTGGCTGACCGCGACCGAAGTAACCGGGAAGAAAGGCGAACTGGCGAAGGCCTTCCGCATATTGGACCGGTTGAGCAGCAGACTGGCGATGCCGGCTTTGAGCACCTCCATCGAGAAGGGCTTCTCTATATAGGAATCCGCGCCCAGTTCCAATCCCGACACTTTTGATTTGTCATCCGTCATGGCGGTCAGAAGGATGACCGGAATGTGGCTGAAGCGGATGTCCGTCTTGACGGTGCGGCAGAGTTCGAACCCGTCCATCCTGGGCATCATCACGTCGCTGACGATCAGGTCGACCGTATTCTTCTCCAGCAGGGCTGCAGCGTCCAGCCCGTCTGATGCCGTAAGGACCCGGTAAGTCTTGCTCAAACCCCTGCGGACGAACTCCAGCAAGTCGCCCTGGTCCTCGACCAGCAGGATTACGGGGCGCTGGTCTCCGGTCTCAGGGACCGGTATTTCAGCCTTCGAGGCCTTTTCCGAAGCGGAGCTCTCCCCTTCCGTATCCAGCGCATGCTTGAGCGGCAGTTCCAGGCGGAAGACATTCCATTCGTCATCATCCTCCACCGAAAGCGTGCCGCCCTGGGCCTCAGCCAGCGTACGGGAGAAAGTCAGGCCCAGACCCGTCCCGGGGACGTTCCGTTCCCTATCGGAGCCGACACGCACGAAAGGCTTGAAGATGGAATCCCGCATATCCGGGGGGATGAGCCGTCCGTCGTTCCTAGTCCGGATCACAAGCTTATCCCCATCCTGGGCAAGCGAAATGTCCAGCACGCCGTCCGCATACTTGATGCCGTTGTTGATCAGGTTGGTCAGGATCGTCTTGACCGCATCCTTGTCCACGATGGCATGGACATCCTCTTCCGGCAGCTCGGAAGAGCAGTTGATATTGCGGTCCCGCAGCATGTACTGGAACCCGGCGAGGGTCTCGCGCAGCAGGGCGGAAATGTTGCAGCGGTTGTAGCGGAGCGTGACGCCGGAATGCTCGATCTTCCGAAAGTCCAGGAGCTGGTTGACCAGGGAGAGGAGTTTGGAGGCGTTCGCTTTCACCAGGCCCAGATCCTCGGTCGTTTCAGGATCCAGGTTCCCATGCTGCAGGACATTGTCCAGCGGTCCGCTGATCAGGGTGACCGGCGTGCGGATCTCATGGGCAATATTCGTGAAGAACTGCAGCTGGCTCTCGTGCAAGGCCCTTTCCGACTCCTGCTCGACCTCCCGGAGACGTTTCCGGTAATTCTCTTCGTTGCGGCGCCGGATGACCCACAGCGCAAAGGCGAGGAGGCTGAGTCCCAACAACCAGTAGCACAGCTTGGCCAGGATCGTCCCGTACCAGGGCGGACGGATGCGGATCCGGAGCGAAGTGAGTTCCCGGTCCCCGGCATTCGGATCTGCGTCCTTGACCACGAAACGGTACTGTCCGGGGTTCAGACCCGCATAGCGGACATACTGGGAACCCTCCAATGGATGCCATTCCTCATCAGTCCCCTCTAAGCGGCACAGGACGCGCCCGTAGGCGGAATTATAATAGTTGAAGGTGCAGACTTTGAAGGAGAACGAGTTCTGGTTGTGCTTCAGGCTCAGTCGGTCCAGGTAAGGAAGACTGCGCTGCATCGGCGAGCCGGGCACTCCAATCCGGACAGGAGTACCCAGAATGGAAAAATCCGACAGGACCGCTGTCGGAGAGGGGCGCTCCGCCGTGATTTCGGAGGGTTTGAAGGCGACAAACCCCTCGATGCTTCCGAAATAAAAGGTGCCATCTTCTGTCCGGAAACTGGATCGGTCGTTGTACTGATCACAGAGCAGGCCATCCTCCATGGTGAAAACGCGGAATTGTTCCCGGATGGGATCGAATGCCGCCAGTCCATCGTTGGTCGAGAGCCACAACAGCCCTTTTTCATCCTCTTCCATGCGGAAGACAACATCGTTCGGCAGACCGTCCGTTTGGTCGTAGCGCTTGAAGTTGTCTGATTCAGGGTTGTACCGGCAGAAACCGCTGCCGTTGGTCAGGATCCAGATGATGCCGCGCGAGTCCTCGCAGATGGACTTGATCTTGTCTCCCGGAAGGGAGGACTCTTTGGATGCGACGCGGACATAATGCGTCCAGCCCGAATCAGTCTGTGCTTTTTTGAATACACCTTTTGAAGTACCGACCCAGAGTGTGCCATGGCTGTCTTCATAGATCGAACTGACATAGATGGCGGGGATACCCTCCACCGGAGTAAAATGCCTGGAGAGAGGGTCGAACCGGTCGATTCCGAAATAGGTCCCTACATAGATGGAACCATCCTTGCTCTGGGTGATGGCAAAGACACTGTTGTCCCGGATCGAGCCTTCCCCATCCGACTTGTTGATGCGCCGTTTAACGCATTGATTTCGGGGATCGATGACGACGATGCCGTTCGGATTGGTACCCGCCCAGAGCTCGTCCCCGACCCGGCACAGGCAGGGGATGTTCGGAAAATCCAGGCTCGGCTCAAACCACTGGAATTTCTCCGTCACGGGATTGAACCGGTTGAGACCGCCGTCCGAGGTCGTAATCCAGATCATTCCGTCCTTATCCCTGCAGAACTGGTGCACCCGCTTTCCCGAAAGGCCGTCCGGCTTGCCCGTCGGATAATATTTCCTGATAGAAGGCGCCATCTGGCGATAGTAGTCCACTCCCCCGTAGTATGTACCAACCCACACGCCGCCTTCCCGGTCGATATAGATGGCATGAACGGCTTTGTCGGACAAGGAATACTTATCCTGCTCCGATGCGCGGAAATGACTCGTTAAACGGCAATTATCCAGGTCATAGACAAAGAGTCCGGACTCAGTCCCGGCGAACAGGCGCCCATCCTCCGAATAAGTGAGGGTGCGGCAATAGATCGCCTCCCCCGCTTCGTCCGTGGACAGGATCGACCGGTAGCGCATCGCGTCCAGGTCGAGCGACTTGACGCCGCTCCCCCAATAACCGATCAGCAGTGTATTGCCCGGTCCCCTGATGACGGAATTGACGTAGTGCTCCTGCTTGCTTCCGGAGTCCGGAAGCTGTAGTGGAACCAGCCGCTTCCGGTCCTGAGACAGGCGCATCAGCCCGTGGCCGAAATCCCCCACCCAGATATTGCCGCCCTTGTCAATCTCCATGCTCCTGACCGTCAGCGGGTCTGGAAACAGCTCTTCGTATGGGTAGCATTCCAGTTTATTGTCACCGGAATAGTAGCAGAACAACCCTCCGCGGATTTCGGCGATCCAAATCCGGCCGGCGTCATCCTTCCGGATGGAAACGACGTCGCCGCTTACCTGCCGTCCCGACGGGCTCTCTAGGACAAAGGGCTTGAAACGCTCATACTCCGGCGAGTAGATGTAGAGTCCCTTCTCCGTACCGACCCAGATATGGCCGTCATCATCCTGGTACAGGGAGGAAATATAGTTGCAGCCAATGCTGAACGGATTCGAAATCTCGTGACGGAAGACCTTGATCTCCTGCCCGTCGAAACGGTTCAAGCCGTCCTTGGTCCCAATCCAGATAAAGCCATGGTTGTCCTGTAGAATGGTCCTGGCCAGGTTCTGTGAGAGTCCGTCTTTCGCGCTCAGATGGTTGAAATACATCTTTTCACGCGGCGCCGCAGCGCCTGTAACGGCGCAGAACGACACACAGAAAAGCAGGATCAACAGTTTCTTCATTCCAAACAAATATAATCATTCATTTCGAACAATATGTTTTTCTTCTTATTATCTTTGTTTCAGAAATTCAAACCCATGGATAGAAGGGACTTCATTAAAACGGCCGCCCTGGCCGGTGCTGCGTACGTATTCGATGCCTGCCGTACTCCATTTGCATCCGGAGGAAAGGATGGCCCAACAGGCAAAGCGCTTGCACCGTGGCAGAAAGGCCAGTTCCAGGTCCACTTTATCTATACCGGGGCCTGCGAATCCCTGTTCCTGATTTTTCCGGACGGGACGTCGATGCTGCTGGACTGCGGAGAGATGGATACCCTGGGCCTCGGCTGGCGGGCTGTCCCCCGCCTTCCCGACCACAGCCGGCTCGCCGGAGAATGGATCGCCCGCTATGTGGAGCGGGTCAACCCGCACGGACGGGATGTCGATTATATGATGCTTTCCCATTATCACTGCGACCATGCCGGCAGTGAGACCACTTATAGTTTTGACAAGGCCGGAGAGGCCCTCCCCTATGCGCTCAGCGGATTCGGGGAAGCGGCCCGCTGGCTTCGTTTCGGCAAGGCGTTCGACCGCTGCTGGCCGGATTATACGGAGCCCATTCCCCTTTTGGACGATGCCCAAAGGGTGATGAGTCAGATGCGTAAGTTTTACGAGTATCAGACGGAACACAACGGACTGACCGTCGAGCGGTTCCAGGTCGGCGCGACGGACCAGGTCCGTATGCTGCACCGTCCCGGAGCCTATCGGTCCTTCCAGGTCCGCAATATCTGTGGCAACGGTTACATCGCTGACGCGGAGGGGCATCTGACCGACCTCTACGCGGGTGAGAAGGAGGGCAAGGATCGGATCAACGAGAACGCCTTCAGCCTGGGCATGATCTTCCGATACGGCCCCTTCCGTTTCTTCACGGCCGGCGATTTCTCTCACCGCTGGAAGAAAAAGGACGGAACACCCGTGGACATCGAGAAAGATCTTGCCCGGGTCGTGGAGCCCTGTCAGGTTTCCAAGATCAATCACCACGGCCATCAGTCGATGCCGACGGAGCTGGTCTCCGCCCTGCGCTCCCGTGTCTGGATCAACAGCACCTGGAACCAGCGGCACTGCACCGACGACACCTTGGAGCACCTCATCGACCGGAACGCCTATCCCGGCGAACGGGTCGTATGTCCGGGAATGATGCCGCCGGAACGGCGTGAATTGATGAAGGAAAAGGGTCGGGAGTCCATGCTGGACGATGTCGCGAAGGAGAGTTTCGAAGGCGGCCATATCGTCCTTACCGTCAATAAGGGCGGTCAGTCTTACAGCGTCTCTTATGTAACAGCCGCGGACGAGTCGATGACGGTCCGCAGCGTGCTCCGGTTCAAAGCCTGAACCGGACTATTTCGTTCCGGTAGCGTAGATGTCACGGATGGGGATCGCCTGGAAGATTTCACTTCCCTGCGAACTTTCATAAAGGATGCCGAGGGTCTCCGGATCCAGGAGCGTCATGCAGGAATAGCCCATGCCGTGATAATGGTCCAGCAGCAGGCTGTAAGGCCAGGTCATGCCGTTGTCCAGGCTCAGGCGTACGGTCATGTCGCGTCGCTGGCGGGGGTTGTGGGCGCAATTGCAGAAGAACAGCAGATCCTTGCCGAGGCAATTATCCTTTGCCTCGACCCGATACAGGCTGGCCTGGCAGAAACACTCGACCAGGGTGCTGTCGGTCTGGTGCTTGGTCCAGTGGTCTCCGAGGTCGGTGGTGACGTACACCGCCCTTCGCCCGGAAATGCTCCGGTCTCTGGCGTTGATCATCAGTACGCCGGGCTCGATTTCGGCGATCTGTGACTCATTGACATAGCGCTTGATCTGGCCAAGCCCCCGCTGCCAGGTCTGTCCCCGGTCACGGCTGTAGATGACGGTGGCGGAATAGATGTCCTCCGAATCGCGGAACTGAAGCGGCACGACGAGGGTGCCGTCCTGCATCGTGATGCCGATGCCAGGGCCCTCCAGCAGGCTCTTCCAAGCCGGATCTTTGACTTGATGCGTGATATTGACCGGTTCGGACCAGGTCAGGCCGTCATCGGTCGAACGGCTCATCATCATCTGTCCCGTGCTGTCCGGGGCAAATCCGCCTTCTTCTGCGGCACTGCGGCGTCCTCCGTGGTGCCAGGTGCCGAAGAGCATCAGGTCGCCTGTCCACTCGTCCAGGAGCAGGCAGGGATCATCGATTCCGTTCTCTTCCTGGGGTCTTCCGCCCCATTCGCCCATGTCCAGGACGACCTGCATCGGGTCCCAGCTCCGTCCTCCGTCCGTAGAGCGGCTGACGGCGATATCTGTGTCATTGGGAAGGTCCTTGCCCTTTTTCCAACGGACGCCGTAACTGGCGACAAGCGTCCCGTCATGCGTCTTGACAAGCCCCGGGATGCGGTAGGAAACCGCTCCGTCGTCCCCCTTGTCCCGCACCTTCCGGGCGATGCGGTGGACGTTGTCGCCCAGGACGCTGAGCCCCTCTCCCTCAATGCGGATCGGGAACGAACGCATCGTCGGCGGGACCAGGCTGTCGTTCAGACTGATATAGACCCGTCCCCGTTCTGTTTTTACATCTGTAAGGGCTTCGGCCGGCAATTCCGGGATGCTGAGCGAGAAGGCCGGCAGGCTGTCCCAGGGAGCGACGCAGAGTTCTGCGACCGGTACGTCCGCTTTGCCAGGGATCACGGGAATCGCGATATGGCGGAGCGCCGGACCCGGATAAAGCTCCTGAAGCGGAACGGCGCGGAAAGCCAGGCTGCCCCCGGGTGTCTCATACAGGACGCCGACCGTCGAGGGATCCAATTGCGCAAGGCAACTGTAGCCGTGGCTCTCTTCTTTCTGAAGGAGAAGTTCGAAGGGGAAATTGTATCCATCATTGACACTCATGCGGAGGGTCAGACAGCTGCGGTCCCGTTCGTCGGAAGGGTTGCAGAAAAGCAGCAGGTCGTGCCCGAAGACGTTGTCCGCGGCCGGGATGGAGAGCAGGCTCCCCTGGCAGACCGGGTCGCTCAGCATCCCGTCAGCGACGTCGCGCTGCCAGGTCGCACCTTTGTCGTCAGAGACATAGACTGCCCGTCCAGTGCGGGCATTGTCCCGCAGGCTCAGCATCAGGCGGCCGGATCCGAGAACGGCCAACGCGCCTTCGGTCGTACCGTCTTTGGCCCTGCCTCCGGCTTTCCACGTCCGCCCGTGGTCTGTGCTGGTGAGGATGGCGCCCGCTGTCGCAGGACTGGCGGTCTGGACGCCGCTGGCGGAATGGTAAGTGGAAGGGGCCCGCAAATCTTTCGAAGGATCCAGGTATTGCACGGGTACGGCCAGCGTCCCGTCGGACAGGACGATGCCCCTGCCGGGCGAAGGGGCGATCCAGATTCCTTCGGAAACCGGGTCTCCAGTCCTTTCAATCAAGAGGTTTTCGACCGTCCAGTTCGCTCCCCCGTCAGTGCTGCGGAGAAGTTGCAGGCCGGGATCCTGCATCCCGGACGGACAGAGCGGATCCTCGGCATCTGTCCGCATCGGATTGGCAGGGAGATTCGATGAGCTGGAAAGAACCCTATGGGGAATGCTCGTCGAATCTCCCTGCCAATCCGTATCAGCGGCTGACGCCGAGACGTTCGCCGGAACTGTCGACGCGAAGAGCAGCAAGTCCCGCCCGTCAGCAACCAGACAGGGATAGCGCAGGCCGCGGAGCGCATCCGAAGAATACGCCGTCCAGGTCCGGCCTCCGTCGGAGGAACGGCCGACCTGTAACCCGCCTGCCACTTCACAGACCGCGATCAAAGCCCCGTCCGGAGTCGTGACCAGGGCCGGAATGCGACCCTGGCCGCCAGCCATCACCGATAATTCCGGCTCCGTACGCACGCAGGCAGCCGGGAATAGAAGAGCCGTCGCCAAGAAAAGCGACCAGACCGGAAATAACTTCCTTCTCATCGTTTTACTGTTTGATGCCCGCTTCGAGGAATGCGATGGCTTCGGAGGTCTTGTCCGTGATGAACAGGTGCATATTGGAATACTTCTCCCGCTCGCTCAGATCGCGCAGGAAAGGATAGACCGGCACAATGCGCTCGAAGAAGTCGCGGCCCAGGAAGACCATCGGTCCCACGATGCCGTCACTGTCGTAGTGGATTTTTGCGGCACTCTGGAAGATTTCCTGCATCGTGCCGGCGGAGCCGGGCGTAAAGAGGATGCCGCCCAGCGTGACGGAAAGGATCATGTCCTCACGCACGCTGTTGGTAAAGAACTTGGCGATATGGGTCGCAAAAGGGGTGGATGGCTCGTGACCGTAGAGCCAGGTCGGGATCGACAGGCTATGGAAGCGCTCCTGGGGGTATTTCGCCTTGACCTCCAGGGCGCTTTTCAGCCAGCGGAACGGAATCCTTTCTCCGGCGGAGGCCAGGATATCGATGGCGTCATCTACTTCTTCCTCGCTGCGGCCGGCCATCCAGGCGCCCAGGTGCGTCGCTTCCATGGCACCGGGACCGCCGCCGGAGACCATGAGTTTGCCCTTTTCTGTCAGGGCCTTGCTGATCTCCACGATCTTGCGGTAACCGTCGTCGGCGCGTTTCAGGCCATGTCCGCCCATGATGCCGATGACATCCTGCAGATCGTGACGCTTCAGGAAGTCGGCCATCGCATCATAGATGGAATGGTCGTGCAGGCTGCGGGCAAGCATGACGCGCATGTCATCCGCATGCTCCCCCGCGTCCTTGTAGTCCGCATACACGCGGGCGTCGAAGGTTCGGGCGAAACTCTCCGGATCTTCCGGGTCGAAACCTTCATACAGGGACTCGGCCGTGTACAGGTTGGGGTTGAATGCATGGAAAACCATCCCCATCCGCGGCAGGACCAGGCAGTCGCGCATCATGGCCTGCTGACCGGGACAAAGCTCGCAGCCGAAGAAACAGCAATCCACGAAAGTGTGGGTCAGCGCATAGTCCGGAGCGGCCGTGAAATCGATGTAGGAGAATGCGTAATGGCCGATCAGACGGGTCCCTTCTTCTGGCTTGGGCAGTTCGGCGATGTGATTGATCTGCAGATAAGGATAGGTTTTCATTCCGTAAGGTGGTCTAGTGACTTTCAAAGATAGGAAAATATCCTTGTATCGTCAAGACTGAAGAAGCGTCATAAGCAAAACAAAAAGCAGCCAGGGAAGTTTTGGCAGCATTCCCCGAAGGGTTCATTTCTGCTGCCAAAACTTCCCTGGCTGCCTTGTAAGGCGCTGGAAGATTAGTCGATTTCCTCGACGACCGGGGAATCCGGAGCGTTGCGCATGACGGATGCGATGCCCTGCTTCATCGTACGCTCGGAAGCATACATCTGGCTGGAGCCGATGACCTGGCCGTTGGTGGCCTTCAGGTTGAAGAAAGGCTTGCCGTTCTTGGCGACCTTGACCTCATAGCGCTCTGCGACGGGGCCGTTCTTGCGGACGGACTCGATGCCGTTCAGGCAGGACTCCTTCTTGGTATAACCCTCGCTGGTGAGGATGACCTGGCCGTTGGTGGCCTTGAGGTTGAACTGGAATTCACCGTTCTTGCGGACTGTTACAACAAATTTTCCCATTGTTTTAATGTATTAAATTGTGAATGAATAATATTCTCTAGCTTTTATGCCAAGCACAAATATATAAAGATTTTCTTTTTTTACAAGTACTTATCCGCAAAATTGAGATACTGCACCCAGTCGTAACCGAAGATGGCATGCCTGCCCAGGCGGAGATGATATCCCATGTGGTCTCCAATCAGAGGTTGCCGTGCGTCCGGCCAGATATCGGTCGGTAAACCGTGGATGCCGTAAAGCTCATAGACTGGTTTGGCGTGGACCAGGCTCAGGAACTCTCCCTTCGGGTCCGCCCACATGTCCCCCGCTGCAGATCCGACGTATACCGGCCTCGGGGCGATCAGGGCCACCAGTTCATGCTGGTCCACGGGCAAAGCGTCCTCGTTATCCATGTATTTGAGGAAATTCCGGCAGAACCACTGCGGGAAGGTCGCCTGGATCTGGCGGACGGTCTGTCCGAAGCGCCGGCGGGAGATTGCGGCTCCCCCGCACCCGGAATCATTGGAGATTGCCATGGCGAAGCGGGTGTCCTGCGCCGCCGCCCACAGGGCGGTCTTGCCCCCACGGGAATGACCGATCGTGGAGATGCGGTGCGGGTCCACGCTGGTCTGCGCCTCCTCAAGCCAGTCCATCACCCGGCTGCAGCCCCAGGCGTAGGCTGACAAACCCGCCCACTGGTCCGGCTCGGGGAAGTCCTGTCCGGGCTTGTAGATATAAGGGTGCACGCCGTTCTGGAAGCCGTCGTCGAAGTCGGGGTCAAGGTCGGACTTGTAGAAAGAAAGGAAGGCATATCCACGCGCGAGGATCAACTCCAGCGGATAGAAATGCCGGGCCTGACCGTAACGCGGGAAGCCGTGGATTTCGTAGTTTTTGAGTTGCTGCTCGTCCGGATAGGAGATGGTCTCATCCTCATTGATGGACGCGTTGCCGGAGGTGTTCATCATCAGGAATCCTGGCGCCGGATGGTCGAGTCCGTTCGGGACCCAGGTGACCAGGCGGATGTATTTCTCCTCACTGGCATCAAAGTATATAAGGATCTCCTGGCGCGTGGCCATGCCGCCGATAGCGTTTTCATCGGTCAGGACGACCTTGTAGTGCTGACCTTCGAGGCGGGCGGGCGAGCGGCCGTACACCTCGCGGCGGAAAAGCTCGAGAAGCTCGGCCCTGCGCTCCCCTTCCCACTGCTCTACGCTTGTCACGGGCGTGCCGTCGTTCATCACCAGCGGGTCGGGCAAGGTATAGTCAGGGACCTTGGTCTCATCGTAGTTGGGCAGTCCGGCCTCTTCGGACCCGTAAGAGCCGGTGCCGGATTTCATGTCCGTCATGGCGAAAGGCTGCAGGCAGGCGTAATGCGCGCATTTGGCCGCCATCTCGCGGCGGACGTGATTCTCTAGGGTGTAGGGCGCATAGATGTCTGTCAATTCCCGGGCGTCCCGTCCGGTCACAGCCTCATAGAAGGTCGCGGCTGCCGCATAGCTGCCCATCGTCCGGTTTAATAAATCACCGTGACGGACGTCTCCCTGCATGTTGAAGGAACTGCGCAGATTCTCGACGGTCGTGCCGATGGGGATGACCTCCAGCGCGTATTTCTCACAGAATTCCTTGCTGACTGCTGCCAGCAGCGGATACATGTCCACATTGTTGTGACCGAAAGCCATCCAGTGCATGGTGGACTGATGCGCGTAAGGCCAAGTCTGGAAATACATCAGTCTCACGCCTTTGCGCGTATGTTTCCGGACATACTTGATCAGCTGTCCCAGGCCGGGATCGACGGTCTCCCTGCGGCATGCCTGCGCGCTTTGGGTCTGGAGACTGACGACATCCCAGCGCTCATCCTTCAGCGCCTGGGCCAGGCTGACGCCCTCCCGTTCAATGCTTTTTCCCCGGATGATCTTGCCGAATAGAAAGGCGGGCTCACCGCTTTTGGCGAGTGTGGCCAGTTCTGCATAATCAGCGTCGTTTTTACTTACATAAGCGATGACGACGGGCTGACCTCCGGCTTCGAAATATGCATAGGTGTCATGGGTACAGACATCTGCGCCCCATTCGTTACCGATCGCCAGGATCCGGACCGTGTCTTTCGCCTGGGCAGCTGCGAGGATCCCGGAGAACAGACAGAGGGCCGAAAAAAGGATGGATTTGAATTTCATTTCACTTGTCTTTTTGTTGTGCTAAAATACGCATTTTTTCATTATATTTGAAAATTAGATATGTCAGTAAGTCTCGCATGAAAAGGTTTCTTTCTCTCCTGCCGATCCTGTTCGTCTGCCTGTCCCTTCAGGCGGCCGACCTGGGGGGCAGCTGCATCAAGGACAGCATCCGCTATAAGGGGCACGACCGCATCTATTGGCTGCATGTGCCGGAGCGGATCTCTCCCGACGCTCCCCTGCTGGTCTGTCTCCACGGCTATGGCGGCATCGCCTTCCGGGGCAATGTCCATCTGGTCGACCTTGCCGACGAGCACGGTTTCGTCGTCTGCTATCCCCAGGGTCTGCCCGATCCCAAAGGCAAACCCAGCTGGAATGTCGGCTATCCTTCGCAGGAAGGCTGGAAGATGGATGATGTAGGATTTGTCGGGAAACTGGTGAAGCACCTGCAGACGCAGCTTGGCCTCGATCCGCGCAACGCGTTCCTGATCGGGATGTCCAACGGTGGTGAGATGTGCTATCTGCTGGCGCGGAAGAAGCCGGATCTGTTCGCGGGCCTGATCTCGATCGCCGGCCTTACGCTGGAGTGCATGGCGCCGCTCAACTATGGCCGTCCCGTCCCTTTCATGGAAGTGCACGGCACGATGGACAAGACTTCTTACTGGACGGGCGACCATCTTAACCGGTACGGTTGGGGCGCCTATCTGTCCGTCCCTGCGGCGGTCAGCTATGTCGTGGCAGCCGATGGCTGTACGGCTTATTCCAAAGAGGATATCACCGTCGAAGGAAAGAAACCGGTGTTCCTTCACAAATACCTGGATGGCGTCCAGGCCCGCAAAGGCAAGGGACATGCCTGCGAGGTGTGGCTCTATGAGGTAGTCGGCGGCGGCCACAACTGGGCCGACAAGGAGATAGACACCTATGCGGAGGTCTGGAAATTCATGGATCATTTTATGTATCGCTGAGAATATGGAGAATTTGGGTTTGGGCCTGGTGCTGATGATTGTCGGCATGCTCACGGTTTTTTTGATCTTGCTGATCGTCATCTTCGGCAGCACGCTGATGATCAAGATCGTCAACAGGATTACACCGGCGGAAGCCGGAAAGTCCGCCTCCGTTGCGGAAGCGGCTGACCCTCTCACGCGACAGGTGCTGGAAGCGGCCGTCGCGCAACTTACGGGGGGAAAGGGAAGGATTACGAACATAACGACTTTATAAAGAATGGCAAGAGAAGTCAAATTGAGCCTGGTATTCCGGGATATGTGGCAGAGCGCGGGTAAGTATCAGCCGCGCGTGGACCAACTCGTGAAAGTAGCCCCAGCCATCATCAGGATGGGCTGTTTCGACCGCGTCGAGACCAACGGCGGCGGATTTGAGCAAGTGAATTTGTTGTACGGGGAGAACCCCAACATCGCCGTGCGTCAGTGGACGAAGCCTTTCCATGAGGCCGGCATCCAGACGCACATGCTGGACCGGGGACTGAACGCCGTGCGGATGAGTCCCTGTTCCAAGGACCTGAGGCAATTGTTCTACAAGGTCAAGAAGGCGCAGGGGACGGATATCACCCGCATTTTCGACGGGCTGAACGATCCGCGCAACGTCATCCCTTCCATCGGGTATGCGAAGGCGGCCGGCATGGTCGCCCAGGCTTCCCTTTGCCTGACATACTCCCCTGTCCATACGGCGGAGTATTTCATAAGCCTGGCGAAGCAGTTCATCGAGGCCGGCGCGGATGAGATCTGTCTCAAGGACATGGCCGGCATCGGCCGTCCCGTCACCCTGGGCAAGATCGTCAAGGGTATCAAGGATGCCTATCCGGAGGTTCCGATCCAGTATCATACGCATTCCGGTCCGGGCTTCAGCATGGCTTCCGTCCTGGAAGTGTGCAAGAACGGTTGCGACTATGTCGACACGGCCATGTCTCCCCTCTCCTGGGGTACGGGCCATCCCGACGTGATCGCCGTGCAGGAGATGCTGAGGGATGCCGGTTTCGTCGTCAAGGACATCAACATGGATGCCTATATGGAGACCCGCAGCCTGATCCAGGAGATGTACGACGATTTCCTGGGCTATTACTGCCCGGAATACAATCGCCTGGACAATTCCCTGCTGGTCAAGCCCGGCCTGCCCGGCGGCATGATGGGCTCGCTGATGACCGACCTCGAGGACAACATGGCCTCGCTCAATAAATGGAAAGTCAAGAACGGTGAGGCGGAACTGACGACCGACCAGCTGATGGTCAAGCTCTTCGACGAGGTGGCCTATGTCTGGCCCAAGGTCGGTTATCCGCCGCTCGTCACCCCGTTCTCGCAATATGTCAAGAATCTGGCTCTCTTCAATGTGATTTCCATGGAGAAAGGCAAGAATCGCTGGGAGATCTTCCCGGATACGATCTGGGATATGGTCCTCGGAAAGACCGGCCGGCTGCCGGGTCCTGTCGCCGATGAGATCAAAGAACTCGCAGCCTCCCAGGGCCGGGAATTCACGGATGTGGATCCGCAGTCGAACTACCCGGACTGTCTGGACGAGTATCGCCGGCGCATGGCGGAAAAAGGCTGGGAGACTGGTGAAGACGATGAGGAATTGTTTGAATACGCCATGCATCCGGAGCAGTATGAGGCGTTCCGCAGCGGCAAGGCCAAGGCGGATTTCGAGGCCGACCTGGCGAAACGCAAGGCGGCCCAGGGCGCGTCGGCTGACCTGCCGTCCGTGATCACGGTCCGGCTGAACGGCGTGGACTATAAACTCGACGTGGCATACGGAGATGCCGTTCCTGCCGCTTCCGCCTCTTCTTCCAACGCAGAACCGGCCGCGGTGCCGCAGGGCGCCGGAGAAGAACTGACGGCTCCCTTGTCCGGAAAGTTCTTCCTGACCAAGGATACGCAGGAGACGCCCAAGAAGGTCGGAGACCGGTTCAAGAAGGGAGAGACGCTCTGCTACATTGAGGCCATGAAGGTGCAGAATGCCGTCGCCGCCGATTTTGACGGTGTGATCTCGGCGATCCTCAAGTCCAACGGGGAATCCGTCGAAGAAGATGAAGTCATCCTGAAAGTCAGCCGCGCCTAGCCATGGAAGGATTCTCGAACATCTTGGAAAAGGTCTACCAGATGACTGCGATCAGCAGCATCGTGGAAGAACCTTCGTTCCTCATCATGTATCTGATTGCCTTTGTACTGCTGTACCTGGGCATCGTCAAGAAGTATGAGCCGCTGCTGCTGATCCCCATCGCCTTCGGCGTCCTGATCGCCAATTTCCCCGGCGGAGACATGGGTGTGGTGCAGGCTGACCCGGAAGGATTCGTCCTGCTGCCCGACGGCACGCGGGAGTCGATCTGGGACATGCCGCTGCACAAGATCGCGCATGACCTGGGCCTGATGAATTATCTGTATTACGCCCTGATCAAGACCGGCCTGCTGCCGCCCATCATCTTCCTGGGTGTCGGAGCTTTGACGGATTTCGGCCCCATGCTGCGCAATCTCAAACTTGCGATCTTCGGTGCCGCCGCTCAGTTCGGCATCTTCGCCGTCCTGCTGGTTTCCCTGCTGATCGGTTTCACGCCGCAGGAAGCGGCCTCGCTGGGCATCATCGGCGGTGCGGACGGCCCTACGGCCATCTTCACCACCATCAAGCTCGCGCCGCATCTGCTTGGCCCCATCGCCATCGCGGCCTACAGCTACATGGCCCTTGTTCCGGTGATCATTCCCTTGGTCGTGAAGTTGCTCTGCAGCGATAAGGAGCTGAAAATCAACATGAAAGAGCAGGACCGCCTCTACCCGGTCAAGACCGAGATCAAGAACATGCGTGCGGTCAAGATCATCTTCCCCATCGCTGTTACGACCATCGTCGCGATCCTGGTTCCTACCGCCGTGCCGCTTGTCGGCATGCTGATGTTCGGTAACCTGATCCGGGAGATCGGTGCTGACACGAACCGCCTTTTTACTACGGCCAGCAACGGCTTGATGAACACGGCCACCATCTTCCTGGGTCTGTGCGTCGGTGCTACGATGACCGCGGAGGCTTTCTTCAACCTGCAGACCATCGGCATCATCGTCGGAGGCTTCCTGGCCTTCGCCCTGAGTATCGCCAGCGGTATCTGCATGGTCAAGATCTGGAATCTTTTCGCGAAAAAGAAGATCAATCCGCTCGTCGGTGCGACCGGTCTGTCGGCTGTGCCGATGGCCAGCCGTGTCTGCAACGGTATCAGCACGAAATATGACCCCAAGAATCATGTCCTGAACTACTGCATGGCCTCCAACATTTCCGGTGTGATCGGCTCTGCTGTCTGTGCTGGCATCTTGATTTCGTTCCTCGGATAATAATTGCTAAATTTGCAAGATTTAATAAGTATCGATTTATAAACCTATAATCCAAATGTCTGAAAAATCTTATCTCCAGATTGCGCGCGCCGCATATCAGCCGAAGCTCCCGAAGGCCCTCCAGGGCCCGGTGCGGGTCATCGAAGGCGCCGCCACCCATTCCGTCGGAAACCAGGAAGAGATCAAAGCCCTCTTCCCCAACACCTATGGCATGCCGGTCGTCGAGTTCGCCGAAGGCGGACAGTCTTCCGCTCCGAAGTTCAACGTCGGCATCATCCTGTCCGGTGGCCAGGCTCCTGGCGGGCACAATGTGATTTCCGGCCTCTATGACGGTGTGAAGGCACTCAATCCGGAGAACAAGCTCTATGGCTTCCTGATGGGCCCCGGCGGTCTCGTGGACCACAAGTACATCGAATTCACCGATGCCCTGATCGATGACTACCGCAATACCGGTGGCTTCGACATCATCGGTTCCGGCCGCACCAAGCTCGAGGAAGTGGACCAGTTCGAGAAGGGCTATGAGATCCTTCGCCAGCTCGGCATCAAGGCTCTCGTCATCATCGGCGGTGACGACTCCAACACCAACGCCTGCGTCCTGGCGGAGTATTATGCCGCCAAGGGCTATGGCATCCAGGTCATCGGCTGCCCCAAGACCATCGACGGCGACCTCAAGAACGACCAGATCGAGACCTCCTTCGGCTTCGATACGGCGACCAAGACGTATTCCGAGCTGATCGGCAACATCGAGCGTGACTGCAACTCCGCCCGCAAGTACTGGCATTTCATCAAGCTGATGGGCCGCAGCGCCAGCCACATCGCCCTCGAGTGCGCCCTTCAGACCCAGCCCAACGTATGCCTGATCTCCGAGGAGGTCGAGGCGAAGGAGCAGAGCCTGGACGATATCGTGAACCAGATTGCCTGCATCGTTGCCGCCCGTGCCGCGGAAGGCAAGAACTTCGGCACCGTCCTCATCCCCGAGGGACTGATCGAATTCATCCCTGCCATCAAGAAACTCATCGCCGAGCTCAATGACACCCTGGCTACCGACGAAGCGAAAGCCGTCGCCCGCGAGGACCAGATCGATTATGTGAAGGCGCACCTGAGCGCCGCGAACCTGGCCGTATTCAACAGCCTGCCCGCCGATGTGGCGAGCCAGCTGGCCCTGGACCGCGACCCCCATGGCAACGTGCAGGTGTCCCTGATCGAGACCGAGAAGCTTCTCTCCAAGATGGTGGGCAAGCGCCTGAAGGAGATGAAGGCCGACGGCAAGTATGTCGGCAAATTCTCCGCCCAGCACCACTTCTTCGGCTATGAGGGCCGTTGCGCGGCTCCGTCCAACTTCGATGCAGATTATTGCTATTCCCTGGGCTACAACGCATCCCGCCTGATCGCGGCCGGCAAGACCGGCTATATGTCCGTCATCAAGAACACGACGGCTCCCGCGGCGGAATGGATCGCCGGCGGCGTGCCGATCACGATGATGATGAACCTGGAGCGCCGCTCCGGTAAGATGAAGCCCGTGATCCGCAAGGCCCTGGTCGAACTGGACGGCGCACCGTTCAAGTATTTCGCGGCTCATCGCGACGAGTGGGCGAACGAGACTTGCTATGTCTATCCCGGCGCAATCCAGTACTGGGGCCCGACCGAGGTCTGCGACCAGCCTACCCAGACGCTGAAACTCGAGCACTGCTAGTATCCTTCCGTATGGATAAAAGCGAAGCCAAGCGGAGGATCGGGGAGCTGAGGGCCATTCTCGCAGAGAACAGCCGCCGGTACTATGTGGACAACAATCCGGTCATCAGCGACTACGAATACGACCATCTGATGTATGAACTCGAGGAACTGGAAAGCCGGTTCCCCGAGTTCATCACATCCGACTCCCCCACCCAGCGGGTCGGAAGCGACCTGGAGGGGGCCGACTCCCGTGCGGACGACAATGCCGAGAAAGCGGTCGGCCGCGACTTCGCCAAGTATTCCCACCGTTACCCGATGCTGTCCCTGGCCAATACCTACAGCATCGAGGAGATCGAGGCCTTTGCCGCCAGGGCGGACAAAACCCTGGACGGCGTTCCATTCACCTATTGCTGCGAACTGAAATTCGACGGCACGGCCATCTGTCTGAATTACCGGGGCGGTAAGCTTTTCCGCGCCCTGACGCGCGGTGACGGGACGGTCGGTGATGACGTGACGGAGAATGTCCGCCATATCGCCAACATCCCGCAGCATCTGAGCGGCAGCGGCTGGCCGGATGATTTCGAGATCCGGGGTGAGATCGTCATGCCCTATGCGGCTTTCGATGCGCTCAACCGGCAGCGGGAGGCGGATGAAGAAGCCCCCTTTGCCAATCCGCGCAACGCCGCATCCGGTTCTCTTAAGCTCATCGACCCGGAAGAAGTCGGCCGCCGCGGACTGTATTGCACCCTGTATCATATCCCGAGCGACAACGTCGCATTCAAGACGCACGATGAAGCGCTCTCCGCCGCTGCATCCTGGGGCCTTCCTGTCTCGGAGGAGCGCCGGATCTGCCGTGACATCGCTGAGATCGAGGCCTATATTTCCCGTTGGGACAGCGGCCGCCGTTCCCTCCCTTATGCGACGGACGGGATTGTGATCAAGATCAACGAATTCGATGCCCAGCGTACGCTCGGCTATACCGCCAAATCACCTCGCTGGGCAGTCGCATTCAAGTTCCAGGCGGAACGGGCGCTGACGCCGGTCCTGTCGATCGACTATCAGGTCGGCCGTACCGGAGCCGTCACGCCGGTCGCCAATCTCGAGCCTGTGCTGCTCAGCGGCACCATGGTCAAGCGCGCCACGCTCAACAACGAGGATTGGATGCGTCAGCTTGATGTGCGTGTCGGCGATTGGGTTTACGTGGAAAAGGGCGGCGAGATCATTCCGAAGATTACCGGCGTCGAAACGCTCAAACGTCCTTTGGGCGCGGTGCCCGTGCGTTTCCCTGAGACCTGCCCGGACTGCGGTGCGAGATTATTCCGTCCAGAGGGTGAAGCGCGCTGGTTCTGTCCCAACTCTGATGGCTGTCCGACCCAGATCCAGGGCAAGATCGTCCATTTCCTGGGTCGCAAGGCGATGAATGTCATTGCCGGCGATGCCACGGTCGCGCAGCTGTATGACCTGGGACTGGTGCGTACGCCGGCAGACCTGTATGACCTGCAGGAAAGCCAGCTTGTGATGCTCGAGGGCTGGAAGGAAAGAGCCGCCCGCCGTTTCCTGGAAAGCCTCGCCGATTCGCGCGGCGTGCCTTTCGAAAAAGTGCTTTTCGCCCTGGGCATCCGGTATGTGGGAGAGACCACGGCCAAGGAGATTGCCCGCCATTTCGGCGATGTAGACACCCTGGCCTCCGCTTCCAAGGAGGACCTTCTTGCCGTGCCTGACGTCGGAGAGGTGATCGCCCAGAGCGTGTATGATTACTTCCGGGATCCCCGTCATCTGGAGCAGATCGCGCGCTTGAAGGCCGCCGGGCTTCAGTTCTCAACGCAGGGCGCTCAGGCGCCGGCCGGGGATGCGCTCGCCGGAAAGATTATCGTGATTTCGGGTAATTTCAGCATCTCTCGCGATGAGATGAAGGAACTGATTGCCCGCAACGGCGGCAAGAACAGCGGTTCGGTCAGCGGCAAGACTTCCTTCCTTCTGGCAGGGACGAAACCCGGGCCCGAGAAGATCAAGAAATGCGAGGAACTCGGTATCCCCGTGATCGGGGAGCAGGAGTTTTATGCCATGATTCCCGCCGAAACTCCGGCATCCCAGACTCCGGCTCCGGGCGGAACCGCCTCCCCCTCCCTGTTTGACACCGAACCGACCCTGTTCTGACGATGGATAAGAAGAAACTGCGTGCCGCTTCCGGGGTTCTGCTGACAGACCGCATCTGGACCTTCGACTTCGCGGGCCTTTCCAAGGCCAAGCGCAGGATGTTCAAGCTCTTCAAGTTGACGCGCATCGTCTTCGAAGATTTCAACAAGAAGCGGATGGGGTTCCAGTGTGTGGCGTTGAGCTATTTCAGCGCGCTCGCCTTCATTCCCCTGCTGGCCGTCATCTTTGCCGTCACGAACGGTCTCGGGCTGGCCGACAAGGTGCTGGTCTTCCTCCAGAACGCGCTGGCCGGAAATACGGATCTGATCGCGACGCTGGGCGAAAAGGCGACCAATATCATCGACGTGGCCAGATCCGGTCCTGTCGGCTGGATCAGCGCCGCGATGTTCCTCTGGACCATCTTATGGATGATGTTCCAGGTGGAGCGGGTCTTCAACAATGTCTGGGGAGTCGAAAAGGTATCCCGCAAGCTCTACGCCCGTTTCTCCTTCTACTTGCTGACGATGTTCCTCCTGCCTTTCGTCGTCGTGATTTTCGGTGCCGGTATCGTCTTTTATTCCAACGTGTTCACCCTCCTGGGCCTGGATCGGATCAGTGAGATCCGTTTCCTGCCCAAACTGTTGAGCTGGCTGGTGTTCTATATCGTGACGGTCTTTACTTTGTCGGCGATGTACAAGTTCATCCCGGCCGTCCCGGTCCGGTATCGCAACGCCCTCATTGCGGCGCTGGTTTCCGGACTTCTCTTTGTCATCTTCCAGTTCCTGTATCTGCAGACACAGATGTTCGTGACGAGGATCAACGGCGTGTACGGTACCATCGCCGCCGTTCCGCTCTTCCTGATCTGGCTGAATTACAGCTGGTCGATCGTCATTTACGGCGCGCAGCTGTCTTTCGCGATACAGAATGTCGATACGTATAACCTTCCGGATGACCTGACCTTCATCAAGGCCATCGGAGCCGACCGGGAAACCCGGCTGGCCAAAAGACGGGCACGCCGATGAGTTTTTCCAAGTTCACCAAAGCGGATTATGACCTGATCGCCGGGGAATATGCTTCCCTGGAAGAAATGGTGCGCCGCCGCTGCAAGGACGAGGAGGAGTTCAAGGTGATACGCCGCGCCTTCGATTTTGCCAACGAAGCGCACAAGAACATACGCCGCCGTTCCGGTGAACCGTATATCCTGCATCCGATTGCCGTGGCCAAGATCGTCGTCCACGATATCGGGCTGGGATACAAATCCATCACGGCGGCCCTGCTGCACGATGTCGTCGAAGACACGAGCTATACGATCGAGGATGTCCGCAACCTGTTCGGCGACAAGATCGCCCTGCTGGTGGACGGACTGACCAAGATCAAGTCCGTACTTGACAACGAAAACAAGAGTTATCTTTCTCCGGAGAGCGTCCAGGCGGAGAACTTCAAGCGCATCCTGCTGACCCTGAACGACGATGCCCGGGTCGTGCTCATCAAACTGGCCGACCGGCTGCATAACTGCCGTACGATCGAATTCCTGCCCGAGCACAAGCGGGACAAAGTCCTCTCCGAGACGATGTTCGTATTCATCCCGCTCGCCCACAGGCTGGGCTTGTACGAGATCAAGACCGAGATGGAGAACATCTGGCTCCGCTACAAGGAGCCGGAAGCCTGGCAGGACATCACCGCCCGGGTCAGCCGGAACGTGGAGGACAAGGACAAGGCCATTGACGCCTTCATCAAACCCATCCGGGAAGCCCTGAAACGGGCCTGCTTCGATTTTGAAATCCGCAAGCGGATCAAGACGCCCTATTCGATCTGGCACAAGATGCAGACCAAGGGGGTCACGTTCGAACAGGTATACGACCTGTATGCGGTCCGCATCGTCTTCACGCCGGATCCCGGTTCCGTGGAGACGGAGCGGGACCAGTGCTACCATATCTTCTCGATCATCACGGGCATCTACCGTTATCAGCCGGACCGGATCCGCGACTGGGTCAATCATCCCAAGTCCAACGGTTACGAGGCCTTGCACTGCACGCTGATCGGCGATACGGGGATGCGGGTGGAAGTGCAGATCCGTTCCAAGCGCATGGATGACATCGCGGAGAAGGGTATCGCCGCCCACTGGGCTTACAAGAAAGAAGGCTATCTCACCGAGCAGGACAGCGAGATGGACAAGTGGCTCGCCAAGATCAAGGAGATCCTGACGCAGCGGGGCGATATCTCCTCCCTCGAGCTTCTGGACATGGTCCACGAGGATCTGACGGAAAAAGAGATCGTGGTCTTCACGCCCAAAGGCGAACAGCGCTCTATTCCGCGCGGTGCGACCGCTTTGGATTTCGCCTACCTGATCCACAGCCATATCGGCAATACGGCCATCGCCGCGAAGGTCAATATGCGGCTTGTTCCGCTCGACCACGTCCTGTCGTCCGGTGACTCGGTGGAGATCATAACCGC
Organism: uncultured Bacteroidales bacterium; assembly: GCA_946405485.1. The sequence continues at coordinate 46,280 of CAMJHJ010000001.1, forward strand.
AGAGCGAGGTGAGCCCAAAAAGGAATGGCTGCAGTTCCTCTACACGCGTCACGCCATTTCGCTGGTGATCGACCATTTCCGCGACCAGGCGGACGAGTTGCGGTCCGAAGGCGCGAAGATACTCGGCGAAGCGACACGCAAGGCCGGCCGCTCCCTTTCCAACAAGAATATCAAACACTTGTTGCTGGCCACCCAGCTGCCCAGCAAAGACGAACTCTGCTTCCGCCTGGGACTCGGCCTTATCAAACCCGAGGAGATCATCGCCTCTTTCACCAACTGGGACTCCCCTGTCGCACCCCGTCCTGACAATTTAGTGATCGACAGTCAGACGGAGACCGGCGTCCGGCGCTACATCATCGCGTCTTGCTGCGGTCCCATCCCCGGTGATCCGGTCATCGGTTTCCGTTCCCTCGACGGGCGGACCGTGACCATCCATAAGAAGAGCTGCCCCGTTGCACAGGCCGTCATCTCCAAGCATGAGGATTGGGTTGTCACGCCCGACTGGGACGAGGTCAAAGCCAATTCCGTATTCCCGGTGCGCATCTCCTTGCGGGGCCTCGACCGTCTCGGCTTGCTGAATGACATCACGCATTTCATCTCCCAGGTCATGGGTGTCAACATGACCAAACTGACGCTGGGTGTGAATGGCGGTATTTTTGAAGGTTTCATCGAGATGTATGTTTCGGACAAGAAACTGCTGAACAAACTGATCAAGCAACTCTCCTCGATCGATGGCATCGAAAGTGTCACGAGGACCGAACTATAAGGATATGAAGAAGTTATTGAACCGATATTTCCCCTTGGTGCCGGTGTTGCTGGTGCTGATTCCGATCTTGTTCTCCCCGTCCTGCGCCAATACCTCGCAGGCGCCGACCGGAGGTAAGAAAGATACCTTGGCGCCCCTCATCGTCAAGGTTTCCCCGGAACCCAACGCCATCAACGTCAAGCGGACCAGTCAGGAATTCGTCTTCACCTTCGACGAGTATGTCAAGATCAAGAATCTTCAGAACATCTATCTCTCTCCGCCCATGCGCCGTCCTTTGAAGGCCAAGACGCGGGGCAAGAGCGTGGTTGTCTATTTTGAGGATGACACCCTGGCTGCCAACACGACCTATACCATCGATTTCACGGATGCGATCGCAGACAACAACGAGGGTAACGTATATCCCGGTTTCACCTATGTGTTCTCTACCGGCGAAACCATCGACTCGCTGATGCTCACGGGCATCGTGCAGGATTGCAATACGCTCAAGCCGGTCAAGGGCGCCAAGGTGCTCCTGTATAAGAATCATGCTGACTCTGCGGTCTTCCTGGAGCGTCCCTTCGCAGCCGCCATCACCGACGACTGGGGCTACTTCTGCATCCGCAATATTCCGGATACGGTCTACCGTCTATACGCCATCACGGACGGCAACAATGACAACATGTACAGTCCCGAGTCTGAGACGGTCGCTTTCATCGATGAGGCGGTCCGTCCCGTGATGGTCGTGGATGATTCGCTTCCCGAGTTGATCAAGTATGACATGAAGGACACGGTCAACTGCCAGAAACGCAAGACCGAGCATGAACTGAACCTTTTCAAGGAAAAGAACGCGAAACAGGTGATTGTCAATAAGGTGCGTGTCAGTGACCGGACCTGTTACATCACCTTTATGGCGCCCAACGCCCACATCGACACGATGTGGATCCGGGGTATCCCGGACGACCGGCTGATCACCCAGTTCAACCTGCAGCGCGACTGCCTGGAAGTGTGGATCAACGACCGCCGGGCAATGCCCGACACCTTCTTCGCCTTCGTCAACTACCTCAAGACCGATACGCTCGGACAGCTCAGTCCCTTTACGGAGGAAGTGCGACTGATCCACCCGATCCCGAAGGGGAAACGCCGTGCCGCCCGCAAAGAGATCAAGCACACCGACACCATCTGCGCCTACAAACTCACCGCCAAGGGAGAAGACTTCGAGCAAAAGGGCTTCCAGCTGAGTTTCGACCTGCCCATCATTTACGAAGGATTCAAGGAGATGACGCTCCGTATCGTCAATCCCAAGCAGCAGGAGGAGATGGGCACCTTCAAGGTGATTCCCGACAGCGTCAATGTGCTGAAATACACCATCATGCCGGATGCGAAGCCGATGCCGGGCTTCGAGTACATCCTGAAGATGCCGTTCCAGACATTCCGCGACATCAACGGCTTCTACAACGACAGTACCGAGGTCAAGGTCAGCCTTCCGACGGACGACAAACTCAGTACGCTGACCTTGCATATGACCGGTGTGAATGGAAAGTATATCGTCGACTTGCTGGATGAGCGGAAGACCAATGTGGTCCGGAATTATATCATAACGAAGGATGAGGACCTTGTGTTCCCCTATCTGACTGCGGCTAAGTATTGCATCCGCATCACCGAAGACAAGAACGACAACAACCTCGTCGATACCGGCGACCTGCTTGCCCATAAGCAGCCTGAAAAGGCAAAGTTCTACAAACTGCAGGATGATTCACCGTACGTGGAAGTCCTGGAAAGGTCGGAGATGGAGCAGACCGTCGATCTGGCAGAATTGTTCAAGTAACTGAGATGAAGAAACTTTTCACCGTCCTCTTGCTGCTCGGCCTGACGCTGTCCTCCGCGTTTGCGGCGGACAAGCCGAAACTCCCCAACCTCAAACCGAAACGGAAACCGAAGGTGGAGCAGGTGTCCAAGTATCCGGATTCTTATCTGGATACGGTGGATGTCAACCGCAAGCTGCTCCTTAATGACTATGCCATGTTCGGCGTCGAATACGGCGTTTCCCGCAACTCACAGACTTTCACGCCCCGTTTCCCTCAGGATCCGGTGTTTTTCCCCGAGTATTTCGGCATTACCTATACCCACTACGGAAAGTTAGTCGGTATACCGGTCGTAGGACTTCAGATCGGGGCTTTTTACGGCCACGAGGGATATCAGTTCCAAGTAAAGGAGGAGAACGGCTATATCAAATACCAGCATCTCCTTAACGCGACCCGGGTGGAGATGCGCTATTGCGAAGTCCCTTTCATGGCCGTGGGGCACTATGACATGTCACACTTCAAGTTGCAGTTGTGCATCGGGCCTTATGCCGGATATCGGCTCAGCATCCATCGTTCTACCTCGGACAAGCTGGGCCTGGTCATCGATCCCGCGCTGGTGGACAATTTCGCAGATTTTGAAAAGCGCTTCGACTATGGCCTGCACGGCGGCGTGGGATTCGGGATCGTCTTCGATCCGCTCGAGTTGCAGGTCAATCTGCGTGTCCGCTATTCCTGGTCCTCCCTTTGGGAGCCTAACTTTAACAGCGAGTACTACTATCGTTTTGCTTATCCTCTCGACTTCATGTTGACAGGAGGGCTGCATATCCACCTGACACGCCGCTATGGCAAAACACACGGAATGCTGCGCCGCGAGGCCCGTGACAGGGTCTTCCATCCCCAACCCGTTGAACAACCTGCACAGAATGAAAACACTCCCGGTTTCTATAGGCCGTAATCTTGTCATCGGCGGCGGTCAGCCCCTGGCCGTCCAGACGATGTGCAACACCCATACCTCCGATGTCGGGGCGACGCTCGCCCAATGCCGCAGGATGGCTGCCGCAGGGGCGGATGTCATCCGCATCACCGTCCCCGGACAAAAAGAGGTCCCGGCCATCCGGGATATCCGTCGTACGCTCCATGAAGAGGGAATCTGGGTCCCGATCGTGGCGGATATCCATTTCTCCTCCGAGACGGCCCTTGCGGTCGCGCCTTTCGTGGATAAGGTCCGCATCAATCCCGGCAACTTCCATCCCGACCATCAGAAGGCACGGGAGCAGTTCGCCCGGCTCATTGCCGTTTGCAAGGAGCACGGCACGGCCATACGCATCGGCCTGAACCATGGGTCCCTGGGACGCTATATCACCGATTTATACGGGAACACGCCCCTTGCCATGGCCAAAGCCGCGATGGAATGGGTGGGCATGTGCGTAGAGAATGATTTCCGGAAAGTCGTCGTTTCCTTGAAGTCCAGCAATACGCTCGTCATGGTGGAGGCATACCGGCTGCTGGCCGGGATGATGGAAGAGGCGGGAACGGCCTTTCCGCTTCACGTAGGCGTCACGGAGGCCGGCAACGGGGATTCGGGCCGCATCAAGTCTTGCGTCGGCATCTGGAGCCTTCTTTCCGAAGGGATAGGCGATACGATCCGTGTCTCCCTGACGGAAGACCCCGTCCATGAGATCCCCGTCGGCCGATACCTCGCCGACCGGCTTGCCCGCAAGACGGCTTCCTCCATGACCGCCATCCGTCTGGACGGCCGGAAAGCCATCGCCGGTTACAAGGCCCCCTCCCGGGAAAAGCTCCTGCTGGACTTTGCCTGCGATTTCGGCAAACGCCTGCTGGACAGGGAACTGGATGAAGTCGCGATAGAAGGAAGCTACCTCGACGAAGAAGGACGGGAGGTCGATATCGTCCAGTGCGGCTTGGCCTCATACCTGGCGGATGAATTGATGCAGGCCTGCCGCCGTCGTTTTTATAAGCCGGAATACATCGCCTGTCCCGGTTGCGGCCGGACCATGTACAATCTGGAGGCCGCCTTCGAGCGGGTCAAGGCCGCCACCTCACATCTCAGCGGGATGGTCATTGCCGTCATGGGCTGCATCGTGAACGGTCCCGGCGAGATGGCCGATGCCGACTGGGGGTATGTCGGTGAAGGCGGAGGCAAAGTCTCCATTTACAAGGGCAAAGATCCGGTGTTGCGCCACGTGCCGGAAGAGGAAGCCGTGGACCGTTTGCTGGAACTGATAGGGTCGGAAACTACAGCTCGGCGATAACCGTCTCGCAGGCGCGGACGATGTCGCCTTCGTCGACCTTGATGTCGGCATCGATCGGAAGGAAGAAGTCGATCCGCGAGCCCAACTTGATGATGCCGCACTGCTCCCCTGCCCGGACTTGCAAGCCGGGTTTGGAATAGGATACCACCCTCCGGGCGAAAGTGCCGGCAATCTGCTTGAACAACAATTCCTTTCCTTCCGGTGTGCGGATGGCGGTCGTCGCGTGCTCGTTCAGGTCGGATGATTTGGGCAGGAAGGCCAGTTTGTGCTTGCCGGGGTGATACTGGCAATAAGTGACTTCGCCCGTAACCGGCCAGAAATTGGCATGGACGTTCATGAAGTCCATGTAGATGGAGATGCGGATGCACTCACGCTTGAGGTACTCTTTTTCGAACAGATGGTCCACGATGACGACCTCGCCGTCGGCCACGGATGTGACCGTCTTTTCGCTACCGGGCCCGGTCCGGTCCGGCAAGCGGAAAAAGAAAATCGAGAACACGGCAAAGCCTCCCAGCAGCAATCCGGCAGGACAAAGTATCCACACCTTATCCGTCAGCAGGCAAAGCAAAAGGAAGAGGACCAGGCAGATCGCCCAGACGCTCAGGATGGTGCCGTGTGAATCTTTGTCGATTCTCATACCGGAGAGCTAAATGAGATTGAACAAAACCAGATAGATCGCTCCCAACGGCATCGCCAGCAGGGTGCTGTCCAGCCGATCCAGCATGCCGCCGTGGCCGGGAATGATCTTACCGGAGTCTTTTAAATTGAAACAGCGTTTCCACATGGATTCGAAAAGGTCGCCGGCGACACCCGCCCCATGCATGATCGTGGCCAGGACGATACAGTGCAGGACCGGAATGGAGAGGAGGCCCGTCCAGTGCAGGACGAGGGATGCGAGGACCGCGAAAAGATAACCACCCCAGAAACCGATCCAGGATTTCTTGGGCGAAATCTCCGGAGCGATCTTCTTGCCATATTTCTGCCCGAGCATCGAGCCGATGAAGAAGGCGCCGATGTCCGAACACCAGATGATGATGAAAAAGCAGAGGAGAAGCATGCCGTTGAAGCTGCCGCTGCGGAAAACCAGCAGATTCGACAAGGACATCGGTACAGCGATGTAAAGCAGGGCCGTATAGATATAGGCAAACTTCGGGAATTCAGATTTGTCCTTGACCAGCAAGGAGTTGAACATGACGACAAAGATGGGGATGACGGCCAGGGAGACAAATTTGCCCGGCATGTCGAAGGCACAGCAGAAATACAAAAGGAGGAATAAGATCACGCCGGCGGCGATAGCCAGGGCCCTGGAGAACTTGTAACTCTCCCCCATCGTCATCTTGAAAAACTCGGCCATCATGACACACATCATGAAAATGATGAGTGCGGCAAACAGGTACCCGTTGATCAGCAGGCAGCAAAAAATCAAGGCGCCATATACGGCGCCTGACAGGATTCTGACTACGGTGTTGTTCATTGGCAGTCGTTTGGGTCGTACATCTGTACAAAGATATAAAAATAATTAGGATTCTGACACCTCGTCCCTCAGTCTTTCTTCTCCGTGCTTGCCGGCTTTCGGTCCGAGGATCTTTTCTATATCTTCCGCCATGATGACTTCCTTGGCGATCAACTGCTCGGCGAGGACCGTGACATCCGCCCAGTGCTCCTGGAGGAGGGCGCGGGTCTTCTCGGTGACCTCGTCGCTCAGTTTACGCGCCTCGGCATCGATGGTTTCGGCCGTCTTTTCACTATAAGGCTTGTACAACTCGTAACCGCTGGCTCCGGTGGAATCATAGAAGGAGAGGTTGCCGATCTTGTCGCTCATGCCATAGTAGGTGACCATCGCATAAGCCATCTTGGTCAGGCGCTCGAAATCGCTCAACGCACCGGTGCAAGGGATACCGTTGTTGGCGATCTCTTCCGCGACACGGCCGGCGACCAGGCTGCACATCTCATCCATCAGCTCACTCTTGGACATCGTAACCTTTTCATCCGGGAGATACCAGGTCGCACCGAGAGACTGGCCCCGCGGCACGATCGTCACCTTCAGGACCGGGTTGCACCCCGGAAGGAGCCATCCGGTGACCGCATGTCCGACTTCGTGGAAGGCGGTCAGGCGCTTCTCTTCCGGAGACATCACCGTCTTCTTGCGCTCAATGCCGCCGATGACACGGTCGATGGCCTGGATAAAGTCTTCGTTGTCCACAGACGCCTTGTTCTTACGGGCAGCGGTCAGCGCAGCTTCATTGCAGATGTTCGCGATGTCCGCGCCGGAGAAACCGGCCGTATGCTTGGCGATGTTGTCCAGGTCAAAGTCAGTGCCGAGCTTGATCTTGCGCAGATGGATCTGGAAGATGTCCTTGCGCTCGTTCAGGTCGGGCAGGGTCACTTGGATCTGACGGTCGAAGCGTCCTGCGCGCATCAGGGCCTTGTCCAGGATGTCGGCGCGGTTGGTCGCGGCGAGCACGATGACGCCGCTGTTGGTCCCGAAGCCGTCCATCTCGGTCAGGAGCTGGTTGAGCGTGTTCTCCCGTTCGTCGTTGGACGAGAAACCCACATTCTTGCCACGGGCGCGTCCAACGGCATCGATTTCGTCGATGAAGACGATGCAGGGAGCCTTCTCCTTGGCCTGGTTGAAGAGGTCGCGCACCCGGCTGGCGCCGACGCCGACGAACATCTCCACGAAATCCGAACCGGAGATGGAGAAGAACGGGACATTGGCTTCGCCGGCAACCGCCTTAGCCAGCAAGGTCTTACCGGTGCCGGGAGGGCCGACCAGCAAGGCGCCCTTCGGGATCTTGCCGCCTAGTGCCGTGTATTTCGAGGGATTCTTCAGGAAATCAACGATTTCCATCACTTCTTCCTTGGCTCCATAAAGGCCTGCGACGTCCTTGAAGGTCACGTTGACCTGGTTTTTGTCCGCCAGTTTGCCGGTGGATTTGCCGACGTTGAAGGGGTTCATTCCCCCGCCCTGGCCGCCGCCACCCATGTTGCGTCCCATCCCGCGGAACATCCAGCCCCACAGGATCAGCAGGAAGACCAGCGGAAGGATCCACTCCAACACCTGGCTCCAGACCTTGGCGTCATTCTCGATGACGACCTTGACCTGGTCTTCTGCGGGAAGCTCTGCATTGAGTGCGGCGAACTGGTTCTCCGCATCGAACTTGTTCGAAACAAAGAAGAAGAAATGGGGCGATTTGGCCGGCACCTTGCCTCCGAAAGCCTCGGAATACTTGCCAAGCCGGTCCGGCTTGACGGTGACCGTACCCTTGAAGTCATTGCGGACGAAATGGATGTCCTTGACATCTCCGTTCCGGACCATTTCCTGGACCTCGGGCCATTCAATCTTCTGGGGATTGGCGCCATCCCCCTGGAATACCATCCAGAAAATCAGCAGGACCAGCAGGAGATACAACCAGGAAAGGTTGAACTTGACCTTGATGGTCTTGCGGGGCTGTTTGCCGTCGCCGGGAGTCTTGCCGCCTTCCGGCTTATTGTCATTGTTCTGAGACATCTTCTTGCTTTTTGGCAGCGGGTTTGCGGTATTTGTAGCTCTTCCTGGGCGCATCGGCCCAAAGGTCCTCCAGGCGGTAGAACTCGCGATACTCCGTCAGGAAAACGTGGATGACGATGTGTCCGTAATCAAGGATGATCCAGAAGTTGTTCTCCATTCCCTGGGTACGGATCGGCTTCATGCCGAGCTGCTCGCGGGCCTCCTTGATGATGTTGTCCGCAATGGCAGCTACGGCCGTCGTGGAAGTGGCGTTGCAAATGACGAAATAGTCGGCGATGGAAGAGCCGATCGGACGGAGGTCGATGGAGACGACATCCTGTCCCTTCTTGTCTAAAATGGCATCCGCGATGACGCGGAGGTCGTGTGTAATCATGCGAATAAAATAATTTGTACTTTTGCAAACAAATATAACAAAAAATACTCCAATGGAAGATTCGGCCGCAATAATATGGCTCAAACTGACAGATTCGACCAATGACGAGGCCCGGAGGCGTCTGGATGTGCTTGACAATCTGTCAGTCGTGGCAGCGCGGACCCAGACCTCGGGCCGCGGGCAGGGAGACCATACCTGGACCAGCGAGCCCGGGCAGAATCTTACCTTCACCTTTGTCCTGAAGTTCCCTCCCTGCGCTCCCCTCGCCGCATCCGAGATCCTTCGGATCACGCAGGCAGTCACGCATGCGCTCCGGGAATACCTGCTGTCGAAAGGCGTCGCAGCCCGCATCAAATGGCCCAATGACATCTATGTCGGGGACAAGAAGATATGCGGTATCCTGATAGAGAACATCCTTGGCGGGAAGCAGGTTGCGGCCAGTATGGTCGGGATCGGGCTCAACCTGAATCAGTCGCGTTTCCCTGCCGACCTTCCCAATCCCGTTTCGCTGCGCCAGGTTACGGGACGGAGATATGACCTGCGGGAGGAATTGGTCCTTCTTCGGGAGGAATTGAAGAAATCCGCCTCTCTGCTGGATTCGCAAGAGGGGCGGACTGAACTGGCGCGTTATTTCGACGCCTACGTTTTCCGGAAGGACGCTTAGCCGCGCATCGCTGCGATCGTGGCGGCCGGGTTTTCGCTTTTGAAGACGGAACTGCCGGCCACGACGATATCCACGCCCGCCTCGTGCAGCTCCTTCGCATTGGAGAGTCCGACTCCCCCATCGACTTCGATCTTGCATCCCAGGCCGCGTCGGCGGATCTCCGCCTTCAGTTTCTTGACGCGATCGAACGTCTCGGGAATGAAAGCCTGTCCTCCAAAGCCTGCGAAGACTGACATCACAAGGATGAAATCGGCATCCTCGAGATACGGGAAGACTTCCTCCACGGGCATGTCCGGATTGATGGCCAGACCCGCTTCCGGACCCAACTGACGGATCTCACGGAGCATTTCGCCGGCATCCCTGCCCTCAAGACGCGCCGCTTCCAGATGGAAGCTGAGCATCTTCAGTCCCAGCGAAGCGAAACGCTTGAAATACTTGTCGGGATTCACGATCATCAGGTGCGTGTCCAGCGGGATGGCCGCAATCTGAGAGAGGGGCTCCATCACGCTGAAACCGAAAGACAGGTTGGGCACCAGCGTGCCGTCCATCACATCCAGGTGGATCAGGTCGGCGTGCTCGTTGAGCATGCATACATCCTTTTCCAGATGGAGGAAATCGGCTGCCAGGAGCGAGGGCGCTACTTGAAGTTGCATACGACGTCTATTAAAAGATCGACAAATTTGGGCAAGGTCGTGAGTTCCAGTTTCTCACCGGGAGCATGGACACCGCGCAGGGTCGGACCGAAGGAGATCATGTCCAGGTCCGGGAATTTTTCCAGGAACAGGCCGCATTCCAGGCCGGCGTGGATCGCTTTGACCTCCGGCTCCTGGTTGAAGAGACGGCGATAGGAGTCGACGCAGACCTTGAGGATATGGGAATTGACATTCGGCTTCCAGCCCGGATACGGGAGCATGTGCTCGATCTTGCCACCGATCATCTTGAAATTGGCGGCCACGCGTCCGGCGATGAGCGGCTTCTCCGAAAGGAGGGAACTGCGCTGGCTTGTCCGGATGACGAAAGTGCCGGCCTTGGGCGATTTGACGGAAGCGAGGTTGGTGGAAGTCTCGACCAGTCCGGGGATATCCTGGCTCATCTTGTAGACTCCGTGCGGGCAGGCGAAGATGGCCCAGATCAATTTCTCCGTATTGCGGACGGAAAGGGCGCCCCGGCGCGACTCGGACAGTTCTGCCTCGGTGAACACTCCGGGATCCGTCACGTGGTACTCGTCGGAGAGGTAATCACCGAACTCAGCGAAACGGACCATCAGCCGGCTGGGGTCTGTGACGGCGACCAGGGCCTCGCACTCACGTGCGATGGCATTGGGCTTGTTGCCGCCGGTAAAGGAAACCAGCTGCATGTCGCCGTCCAATGCGGAATAGAGGAAACGTGCCATCTGCTGGATGGCGTTCGCGCGGCCCTTGTTGATATCGTCTCCGCTGTGACCTCCCTGCGCGCCGCCGATGAACAGCCGGACGACGGACTTCCCGGCTTGCACGGCGGAAGTCCGCCAGCGACAGGTAATCTCGGTATTGACTCCGCCTGCGCAACCGATGAAGAGCTGACCTTCATCCTCAGAGTCGAGGTTGATCAGCGTCTTCCCGGTGAAAAAGCCTTTCTGGAGCGCTTCCGCGCCATCCATTCCCGTTTCTTCTGAAATGGTGAACAGGCATTCCACCTTGCCGGTCGGAAGGTCGCTGTCAAGCAGCGCCAGACAGGCGGCGACACCGATGCCGTCATCGGCGCCCAGCGTCGTCTCTTCGGCGATCATCCATCCATCCTTGATGACATAACTGATGGGATCCTTAAGGAAATCATGGCGGGATCCGGCGGTCTTCTCGCAGACCATATCCTGATGGGCCTGCAGGACGATCGTCGGGATGTTCTCCTTACCGGGAGAAGCTTCCTTCGTAATCAGCACGTTGCCGGTCTGGTCCGTCTTGCAGGCCAGGCCGCGCGCGGCAGCCCAGTCTTGCAGGTACTTCGTCATCGGCTCCTCATGGCCGGACTCACGGGGGATCCGGGTGATTTCCTTGAAAATGTCAAGAACTGAATCAGCGTTCATAGAGATATAAATTAAAAGGACGTGCTCCCACGTCCTTATCGTTTCGTTAAGCGATCGGGGCGATCATCTTCTCCAGATCCGTGACATACTGCTTGACGGTCCGGTCTGTCGTGATCAAGTCCGCGACCAGGTTGCAGGCATGCAGCACCGTGGCATGGTCCTTCCCTCCGATCTCGGCGCCGATGGTGGAAAGCGAGCAGCTGGATATGTAGCTGCGGCAGAGGTACATGGCAATCTGACGGGCCTGGACGATCTGGCGCTTGCGGGAGGGAGACTGCAGGGTGTCCCGGGTGATGTTGAAGTATTCGCAGACGGCGTCCTGCACCTTGTCGATCGTCAGTTCGCCCTGCTCGTCGCCGATGATGTTCTGGGTGATGGTCTCAGCCAGGTCGACCGTGATCTCACGATGGGAAAGCGTGGCGTGCGCGATCAGGGAGATCAGCGCGCCTTCCAATTCACGGAAGTTGGACTTGATCCGGGTCGCCAGGAATTCCAGCACATTGTCGGAAATGCGGACGCCTTCGCGGAAACAGCGGGCCCTCAGCATCGCCAGACGGGTGGAATAATCGGGCCGGGTCAACTCGACCGGAAGGCCCCACTTGAACCGGGACAGCAGGCGCTCTTCGAAGTTCCGAAGCTCCGCCGGAGCACGGTCTGACGTGAAGATCAGCTGCTTTCCACGCTGGTGCAGATGGTTGAACACGTTGAAGAACGCATTCTGCGAGCCTTGGCCTTGCAGATCCTGGATGTCGTCGATGATGAGGACATCGATCTTCATGTAAAAGGCCAGGAAATCCGTCAGTTTGTTGTGCACGTTGACGGCATCCATGAACTGGGTCTTGAACTCGTTGCCGCTCACATAGAGGACAATGAGGTCGGGATACTTCTCGTGGATGCTGATGCCGATGGCCTGGGCGAGATGGGTCTTGCCGAGGCCGGGGCCGCCGAAGATAAAGAGCGGATTGAACGGCGTATTGCCGGGCGAGAGGGAGATATTCTCCCCCACCGTGATACCCATCTTGTTGCACTCGCCCTCGATCAGGTTGGCAAAGCAGTAGACCGGATTGAGACGGGGGTTGATGTTGACCCGTTTCAGGCCGGGGTACACGAACGGACCGGGCGAAGTGCCGGGCTGGTAGGTGCTGATCGGGATCGATTTGTTGACGGGAGGGTTGCCGTGGACCTGCGGGAACTGCATCACGGGTTCAACCTTGACCGGCCGGACCTGGTAGACCAGTTTGGCGCCAGAACCGATCACACGCTTGAGCGTCATCTTGATCACGTCAAGGAAGGCATCTTCCAGATATTCACGGAAGAAATCGGAAGGCACCTCGACGGTCAGCGTGGAGTCGACGATGGAGACAGGCCTGATCGGTTTGAACCAGGTCTCGAACTTGCGGGTTTCGACTATCTGCTCAATGATGCGCAGACAGTTTTCCCAAACATCGATATGTCTGTTCTGAATCTCCATTTTTAGTCGCTAGTGCGCGCTCGAAACGGGCGCAATGGAAAAAGGCGGTAAACTCCCTTTTCCGAGTGCAAAAATGGATGAAAAAATTTTCATAAAAAAACTATCGCCCTATTGTTTATATTTTTTTTTGTTCGTAAAATATAGAAGAAAAGCGGGCATAATTAAGAATAATCAACCTGTTGTTTACCAATCATTTACGATATCATTAAACGTGTAAAACGCTTATTTTTAAAGGCGATTAGTTTAGAATCTTTATAATTTAGCTAAATTGGGAATTATGGCCAATCTGCGCCATTGCGCGCCATAAAAAAACATATTCTATATAAGGAGTTATTTGGCGCTTTCGCGAGAAATCACACCGTCCTCCACTTTAACGAAAAAAGCGTCCGGAAAAACTTTTTTCACTCGCCCATATCCGGCCTTTGCCTGCTCCTTGTTTTCGTCCGGAAGCGCGACATATTTATAAAGGTTTCCGACTTTGACGGCGATCGTCTTGAATCCCTTGAAACAGGGGTCCCCTGCAGGAATCTTGCGGGCGCCCGCAAGGATCTGCGTCCCGTAAAGGACGGTGCCGGGCTTGTCCGTTTTCTCAGCCTTTGCAGGCTCCGGCTTGTCGGATGACGTCACGGATTCCGTCTTTCCCTTTTCCAGGGCGACGCTCTTGTCATATGAGGCTTTGTATTCCGCGAAAGCTTTGAAAAGGTTGTCCACGATCCGTCCGATCTTTTCCTCGGAACGCAGCAAGGCAAGGTCTTCCGGATTGGTCATAAAACCGAATTCCAGCAAGACTGCCGGCATGGAAGCGCGGCGCAGGACCGCGAAATTGCCCTGCATGACGCCCCAGTTCTTCCGGAAAGGTCCTTTGTCCATGTGGGACGAGACCGTCTCCGCAAAGGCGAGGCTCTGCTCCCGGAATGCGTTCTGCATCAGCTGGAGCAGGATCTGAGACTCCGGACTGTCATCGTAGTCCTTATACGTCGTACTATAGTCGTCCTCAAGGAAGATGACGGAATTCTCCCGCTTGCACACGTCCATGTTGACCTCATAGGAGTCGTAATTGCTCTTGTTGGAAGGGCCGAGGATATAGGCGGAGAAACCGTTGACGCTCTTGGAGCGCGAAGAGGCATTGATATGGATGGAAATAAACAGGTTTGCCGCCAGATCGGAGGCTTTTTTGGCACGGGTATTGAGAGGGATGAACACGTCCTTGTCGCGTGTGAGGACGACCTTCATCTCGGGATAGGCTTCCCGGACACGGGCCGCGAACAGGCGGGAAATCTTGAGCGCGAGGGTCTTTTCATAGGTCTTCTTGTCCGCACTCGTCGTGCCGGCATCCTTGCCGCCATGTCCGGGGTCGATGACGATTGTCTTCAGCGTCAGGTCGGGGCCTGACTTATCCTGCGCGTCGGCCGGAACCGACGCCCAAAGCGTCAACAGAAGGAAGAGAACGGGGATATACCTATGGATGTTCATCACCGAGTTTTGGTAAACATTGAAATAATAAGTACATTTGTACTTTGCAAATTTAGCAAATAATTGCAATTGAAGAAGTCAAAAACCATATTTGTCGCGCTGATCCTCATTCTGTTGACCTGCGTGTCCGCGTTTGCCCAGAACGGGCGTCGCGCCCGACGCCAGGCAGCCCGACAGAGCAGGAATGTCACCGAGGCCGTCGTGGATTCGACGGAGCAGGCGCGACTTGACTCCTTGAATCTTGCAAGACAGGCCCGGCATGCCCGTGATTCCGTGACGGCGGCCGACTCTCTCGAGATGCTTTCCAAGAGCTCCATCACAGTACCTGTTTTCACTTCCGCCGGCGATTCCATCGTAGAGGGTTTTTCCAATGGGAAACGCATGATCTATTACTACGGCGGCGTGAAGGTTGAGTATCAGGACATGTCCCTGACCGCCGATTATATGGAATATGACATGTCCACGGGCATCGTCTATGCCCGCGGCACGCTGGACACCCTCAGTGGTGAATGGAAAGGCCAGCCGGAGATGAAGCAGGGAAAGGACAATTATGTGATGGAGGAAGTCCGGTACAATTTCAATTCCAACAAGTCCTTCATCACCAACATGCTGACCCACGATGACGAGGGCATATTGCACGGACAGAGCATCAAGATGATGCCGGACAAGTCCATCAATATCAAAAACGGACAATATACGGTCTGCGACGACGAGGATCATCCCCATTATTATCTGAAGCTGACCTCTGCGAAGGTCATGACGAGGCCGTCCCAGAAAATAGTATTCGGCCCTGCCTGGCCTGTGATTGAGGATGTGCCTCTGCCCATCGCCCTCCCCTTCGGTTTCGTGCCGGAGAAGCCTCAGCGTGCCACCGGTTTCCTGATGCCGACCTTCGGCGAAGAAACGGCCCGTGGATTCTACATGAAGGACGCGGGCATGTATTTCGTCATCGGCGATTATTTCGACCTTTCCGTGACCGGAGACCTGTATACGCTCGGGTCCTGGGCGCTGGACGTCAATTCCCGTTATAAGGTCAATTACAAGTTCAACGGCGGATTCGGGATGTCGATTTCCAATGACCAGACGGGTGAAAAGGGCACCAAGGATTTCTTCCAGACCCGCAACTTCTCCCTGAAATGGAACCATTCCCAGGACAGCAAGGCCCGCCCCGGTACTTCGTTCAGCGCTTCGGTCAATTTCTCCAGCCCGTCCAACAGCAAGTACAACTCGCGCTCAGTCCAGGAGGCTGTCCAGAACCAGGCATCATCCTCCATATCCTTCTCCAAGAACTGGAACGGACGGTTCAACCTTTCCGTCAATGCCCTGCACAGCCAGAATTCGCGTGACAGCTCCTATATGTTCACGCTGCCGAACGTCACGTTCTCCATCAGTACTTTCTATCCTTTCAAACGGAAAGTGCGTGTCGGCAAGGAAAAGGTTTACGAAAAGATTTCCTTCGGTTATAACACCTCGCTGCAGAACAAGATCGGTTTCAAGATGTCTGAACTCGAAGGCGGTATCACGCGGGATTTCCTGGACAAGTTCCAGAACGGCATGGCGCACAACTTCTCGATCGGCCTGCCGGCGTTTTCCCTGTTCAAGTATATCAACGTCTCCCCCGGCGTGAGCTACGGCATGAACTGGTTCTTCCGCAAGACCGATTACGTCTACAACCCCGAGACCGACAAGCCTGAGCCCGTCAAGGGCCGGCAATTCGGCACTTTCGGCGTCACGCAGCGTTATTCCGGAAGCGCCTCGGTCAGCACGCGGCTGTACGGCATGTATAATTTCGGAAAGTTCCATCGTATCCAGGCCATCCGCCATGTCATCTCTCCGAGCATGTCCCTGTCCGTCAGTCCCGAACTCGGTACAGCCGCCAATGGTTGGAGGACGCTCAATTACGTGGATGCGAAAGGCGCGGAAAAGGAGTACTCTTATAATATTTACGCCGGTCAGTTGAACTCTCCTCCCGGCAAGGGTAAGAGCGCGACGGCCTCCCTTTCCATCGGCAACAACATCGAGGCGAAAGTCCGTGACTTCGCGGATACGACCGGCAACGGCACCAAGAAGGTCAAACTTATCGACCAGCTCAATTTCAATACCGGTTATAATTTCCTCGCCGACTCGCTCAACCTCAGCAACATCGGCGTGACGATGAACACCTCCCTCTTCGGGAAGGTCACGGTCAGCGCCAACATGAACTTCGACCCTTACGCTATCGATGAACGGGGCCGTAAGATCAATACCTTCAACTTCGTCAAGCATGGTCTGGCGCATCCCCTGCGCCTGACCAACGCCTCCGCGTCCATGTCCTACTCGATTTCAGGCAAAGGCTCCATCAACGGTAACGACGGCTCCAAGAACGGCGGCGGAGGCGGTGGCGAGGCCAGCCGGTATTACCGCAACTATTACCATCCCGTGACCGGTGAATACATCCCCGGCGGCTGGATGTACTATACGAACCCCAATGCCCCCTGGTCGCTGAGTTTCAGTTATTCGTTCAATTTCTCGCGAAGCTATTCATTCACCAATAATGAATTGGTGGTCAACAACCGCTATACCCAGACGCTCAGCATGAACGGCAACATCAAACTCACCCCCAAGATGTCCGTCAACGCGACCAGCGGTATCGACTTGATGGCGCGCAAGTTGACCACGACCCAGTTCAGTTTCACCTATGATTTGCACTGTTTCAACATTGCCGTGTCATGGGTTCCGACCGGCCAGTGGCAGTCCTATTCCTTCCGTATCGCGGCCAACGCTTCCACGCTGGCAGACCTGCTGAAATTCAAGAAATCCAGCAGCTACTGGGACAATTAAATTTGGGAGAGTCATTTCTTTTGACTACCTTTGTCCTGTCATGATTCAGAGCCGCACTCTGCGGTTCTTCATCCCAAAGAAAACATTCGCATCATTGCGAGACTAAAACCACTATTTATGCCCCACAGTCTGTTTGAACTGAATGAGATGAGCAGGGAGCAACTGTCTGATCTCGCCGGAGGTCTCGGTATCAAGGTTCAGAAAAAGATGGAAATGGAAGATATCGCTTTCGCCATCTTGGATGCCGAAGCCAAGGCCGAGTCCCTGAAACCGACCGAGAAGCCGAAGGCAAAGCGCGGACGTCCCCGCAAGGAGGCCGCCAAGCCGGTAGAACCGGCTGCTCCGAAGACGGAAAAAACCGAGGCTCCTAAAGCCGCCTCCCCTGCTGCTACCGATGATACCAAGCCCGCTGCAGCGAAGACCCGCAAGCGGACGGCCAAACCGAAGGCGGAGCCGGTCCAGGCCCCGGCTCCTGCCGCAGAAGAAAAGAAAGAGACACCCGAGAAGCCTGCCGAAACCGCGGACACGGAGAAGCCCCAGCCTAAGAAGCGCGGCCGCAAACCAAAGAACGCCAACCCTGTTGCGGAGCCGGTCCAGGCTGAGAAAGCCGCTGCCGTCGAGCCTGCTCCCGTCAAGGCTGAGCAGCCCCGTCAGGAACGTCCCCGGAATGAAAATGTTCCCCAGCGTCCCCAGGACCAGCAGCCGAAGATGCAGGAGAACCGCCCCCAGCAGCAACAGGACCAGCGCCAGCGCGAAAAGAACCGGAATGGACAGAATGGCCAGCCCCAGGGTAACCAGAATCCCCAGGCCCGGCCTCAGCAGCAACAGCAGCCGCCCCGGCCCCGCGTTCCCGAATTCGAGGGTACGGTCGAGGCGACCGGCGTCCTGGAGATCATGCCTGACGGATACGGTTTCCTGCGCTCCTCCGACTACAACTATCTGAATTCCCCGGATGACATCTATGTCTCCCAGAACCAGATCAAGTCCAATGCGCTCAAATCCGGTGATACCGTGACCGGTGAGATCCGTCCCCCGCGCGAAGGCGACAAGTATTTCCCGCTGGTCCGGATCAAATATGTCAACGGCCGCACGCCGGAGTTCATCCGCGACCGCGTCCCGTTCGACTTCCTCACTCCCCTCTTCCCGGATGAGAAATTCAACCTGCTCGGACACGGCCATTCCGGTGATCCTTCCTGCCGCATCGTGGATATGTTCGCGCCCATCGGCAAGGGCCAGCGCGGCCTGATCGTCTCCCAGCCGAAGACGGGTAAGACAATGCTCCTTAAATCCATCGCCAATGCGATCGCCGACAATCATCCGGAGGTCTATGAGATCGTCCTGCTGATCGACGAGCGTCCTGAGGAAGTGACGGACATGCAGCGCAGCGTCAAGGCCGAGGTGATCGCCTCTACCTTCGATGAGCCTGCGGAGCGGCATGTCAAGGTTGCCAATATGGTGCTGGAAAAGGCCCGCCGCCTCGTCGAATGCGGCCACGACGTCGTGATCCTGCTGGATTCCATCACGCGTCTCGCACGTGCCTATAATACCGTACAACCCGCGTCCGGCAAGGTGTTGACCGGCGGTGTGGATGCCAACGCCCTTCAGAAGCCCAAACGTTTCTTCGGCGCGGCCCGCAACATCGAAGGCGGCGGTTCCCTGACGATCATCGCGACCGCCCTGACCGATACGGGTTCCAAGATGGATGAAGTCATTTTCGAGGAATTCAAGGGCACCGGCAACATGGAACTGCAGCTCGACCGCAGCCTCTCCAACCGCCGCATCTTCCCGGCCGTCAACGTCCTGCTCTCCGGCACGCGCCGCGACGACCTGCTGCTTGAGCGGGGTGTGGCCAACCGGATCTGGATCCTCCGCAAGCTGCTCGCCGACATGAATTCCATCGAAGCGATGAACTTCATGCTGCAGCTGATGGACGAGTACAAGACCAACGAAGACCTCCTCGACAACATGAACCGTGTGTCACCGAGGGAAGCGAAGTACTACGACTATTAGTCTTAAATGAAACGCGCGCCGTCGTCGCTCCGGACGAAGGTGCTGCGGTAAGAGTCCCGGTATTGTGGAAATCTTTCCAGATACCGGGCTTTTATTGTCTCTGCGATTTCCTCCTTGCGGGAAGGATCCACGATGGCAATGCAAGCTCCCTTGAAGCCTGCGCCGCTGAAACGGCCGCCATAGATACCGGGCGTCTGGCGCATGGCCTCATAGATGGCGATCAGTTCCGGTGAGCCGCATTCATAGTTGTGCTGGCTGGATTCGCAAGACTCGAAACTGAGTCTGCCGTACCACTCGAGGTTGCCGGTCTCCCAGGCGGTAACCCCTTCCCGGACGCGTTTGTATTCCCCATAAAAATGCTGCGCACGGCGTGCGAAACGGGCTGGCATCTGATCTTTCCAGCGCTCGAACGAGGCCTTGTCGATATCGCGGAGGAAGGTTTTGTCGAAAGGTTTGATCGGACGCTGCTCGTATGCAAGGACATTCCAGGCTGCGGTCTTGCACTCACTCACGCGCAGGTTGAAATCGCTCCCGGCAAGGTTGCGGGTCAGGCCGGAGAAGAAGATGCCGAACTCGAAATCCGGCATCTTGGGGTTTCGCTTGATCAGCCGGTAGTCGTCCGAGTCGCAGTCGAGCATCAGCAT
>CAMJHJ010000002.1 GCA_946405485.1 uncultured Bacteroidales bacterium
GACGGAGCGGAAAGGATGACCTTCTTGGCGCCGGCGTTGAGGTGGGCCTGTGCGAGCTCGGAGGTCAGGAAGAAACCGGTGGACTCGACGACGACGTCGACACCGAGAGCGCCCCAGGTGATGTTGGCGGGATCCTTCTCAGCGAAGACCTGGATCTTGTTGCCATCCACGATGAGGTAGTTGTCCTCGACCTTGATGTCGTGGTTGAAATGACCGTGGACAGAGTCGTACTTCAGCATGTACGCGAGATAATCGGCGTCCAGGAGGTCATTGATACCGACGACCTTGATGTCATCAGCGAAATTCTCGACAGCGGCACGGAAAACCATACGGCCGATACGGCCAAATCCGTTAATACCAAGCTTAATCATTTTGTGTGTAAAGTTATAAAATAGTTGAACTTAATCCATGTTTGGAAAAACCTCGCAAATTTATCAAAAAAAAAAGAGAATTCCATATCTTTGCATAAATTCTCATTCAAGAATGAAGATACTCGTAACAAACGACGACGGATACCGCGCCAAGGGACTTAAAACGCTGGTCAACATCCTGAAACCCTATGGCGAAATCCTGGTCGTCGCTCCGAAATATGTCCAGTCCGGCACCTCGATGGGGGTCACGATGGGCTACAAACCGATCGCCGTCAAGAAGTTATCCGAAAAGCCGGGAGAGATCTGGTACTATCTGGACGGAACACCTGCCAGCTGCGTCAAATTCGGAGTCGGAGAGCTTTGTCCGGAGGACTGCCCGCCGGATGTCATCGTCAGCGGGATCAACCACGGCGGCAATTACGCCACGGCAGCCCTGTATTCCGGGACGGTCGGAGCCGCCATGGAAGGCTCCCTGATGAAGATCCCTTCGATCGCCGTATCCCTGGACAGCCTGGATGCGGATGCGGATTTCAGCGTTGTGGAAAAGCACTTCCCCGCCCTTTTCGAGTTTATCATGAGCCACCTCCCGGACCGCTTCGGCCTGGTGTACAACCTGAACTTCCCCGCCATCGACCCCAAGACCGTCAAAGGCGTGAAAATCACGGAGCAAGGTGTCATCCGCTGGGTGCGTGAATACACTCCTTTCGACCCCGGATTCTATGAGCGCAAGGGCCTCATCCCGCATACGCTGGGCATCCGCAGCATCCCCGATCCGGAGCCGGAGGAAGACTTTTTCGTGATGGGCGGTACGGTCGTCAAGGATCCCGCCAACGGGCCCGAAACGGACGTGGAGCAGATTGCAGGCGGCTACATCTCCCTGACCGTGCACAGCATCCTGACCACCGACGGGCAGGAACAGTCGCGCCTGCGCGAGCTGGGACTGGAAAAGATCCTTTGACCGTCATGAAGTACTACATCATAGCCGGCGAAGCGAGCGGAGACCTCCATGGCAGCAACCTGATGAAAGGTCTGCGGGCCAAGGACCCGGATGCCGTCATCCGTTTCTGGGGCGGCGACATGATGCAGGCGGCCGATCCCGGCGCCCAGATGGTGCGCCATTACCGGGAAGGCGCCGTCATGGGTTTGACGGAAGTCATTGCCAAGGCGCGCACCCTGCTGGGAAACGTAGACTTCTGCAAGAAAGACATCCTGGCCTGGAGGCCGGACGTCGTCATCCTCATCGACTACCCCGGATTCAATTTCAAGATCGCCAAGTTTGCCCACGAAAGCGGGATCAAGGTCTTCTACTATATCGCGCCCAAGACCTGGGCCTCCCGCGAGAAGCGGAACGCCTCGCTCAAGGCCTGGGTGGACCGCCTCTTCATCATCTTCCCCTTTGAGAAAGAGTATTTCGGCAGCCGGGGCATCCCCTATTCTTATAAGGGCAACCCGCTGATCGATGCGGTGGATGACCATGAGTTCAGCCCGCCCGTCGAAGGCTCTTACATCGCCTTGCTCGCCGGTTCCCGCAAGGGCGAGATCTCCCGCATGATGCCCGTCTGCATGGAGATCGCCGATTTGCTGGGCCGCAACGTCGTCATCGCCGGCGCCCCTGCCCGCACCAAGGAAGACTACGAAAAATACATCGGCACCCGCAAGAATGTCAAACTCATTTTCGGGCGCACTTATGACATCCTGAAATATGCCGACGCGGCCATCATCAATTCCGGGACCGCTTCGCTCGAGGCGGCCCTGATCGGCACGCCTCAGGTCGTCTGCTGGAGCACCAGCGCCCTGACGATGTGGGCTATCCGCCACATCTTCCATGTGGAGAAGCACATCAACTACATCTCCCTCGGCAACCTCATCATGAACCGTCCCGTCTTCCGGGAACTCATCCAGGAAGAATTCAACACGGCTGCCGTCTTCGCAGAGTTGCGCCGCATCACGGAGGACAGCGCCTACCGGGCGAAAATGAAAGAGGGCTACCGCGAAATCCGCGAAGCCCTCGGTGGTTCCGGCGCGTCCGAAGCCATCGCCGGAGAGATGATTGCCTACCTGAAAGGTCAGATCCGGTAGAAACGCGCACGCAAGCCTTTCAGCACCAACCCCTTGTCTCCCGCCTTCACTTCAAAGGAAGGCGCAGTCCGCAGGCTGCGGTAGCCCACCAGGAAAGACTGTTCCGTCTCGGATGAGATCGGATAGACCGCCTCGCCGTCGACCGTCACCTGGCCCTCGCCGGCAAAGCGGAATTCAAGGACGATGGCGCCATATTCCAGTTCCTCCGGGCAGCTGAAGCCATAGTTTCCGCCAGCCTTGACCGCGACACGTCGGGCTTTCTTCTCCATCATCGGGGTACGCCCTTCCGTCTGGAGCCAGCAGAAATCACTCAGGATGATGTCGGCCTTATCCCGGATGGCGTCCGCATCATGCGGCACCGGGAAGATGGAGGATTGGGTATGCATCCCAGCCTCGTGCATCACGGCGATGTAGGCGGAATCCAGCATGTCATACTTCATCGTAGACATGCCCAGCCAACCTCCCAGCGGACGCAACATCTCCACGCACTCCGCGGCCGGCTTACGTCCCGGATCCAGCAGGACCTTGCATTGTGAGAACGAACGCGCAAAGGCCACATTCTCAGGCAAAGAAGAGAAACAGGTCCAGTCATCGCCCATCAACTCCTGTGCGACTTTGTAGGAGAGGTCGATATGGCTGTGGAGGACAGGATGGATGCCGCAACGCTTGCAGGCCGCCAGCATATCCACGAGCGTAGGAATGGGCTCCCGCAGCGAAGGATCTTCCGAAGCCAGTACATATTTCGTACGCAGTTCCTGGAAGGAAGTCTCCGAGACCCTCACCGGCTCCGGGATCGGGGCATAGCCATCAGCCAGGCGCATGGTGCGGTTGATGGTCCCGTCATGCATGATGACAAGGACGCTGTCCAGGGTATACTTCACATCCATCTCGATGGCAGGATAGCCGAACCGTGCGGCCATCGCGATGCCGGAAAGGCTATTCTCAGGGATCAGCCCGTCCAAGTGGCAGCCGCGGTGGGCATAGACCTGGGGGAAATCATCGACTGCCGGGCGGCAGGAGGAAAGCAAGGCCGCAAAGGCGGCGAAAGCAAACAATATCTTTTTCATAATCCAATGAATATCAAACTCGAGGGCCGAAAATCGCGCTGCCGATGCGGACCTCCGTAGAGCCACAACCGAGGGCGATGCGCCAGTCTTCGGACATGCCGATAGAAAGCTCCTTGAAATCCTCCAGCTCCGGGAACAGGTCCTGCAGGTAAGCCAGATAGGAAGAAATGCGGGTAAAATCCGCACGTACCATCTCTTCATCGTCGGTATGCGACGCCATCCCCATCAATCCGCAGAAACGGATATGCCTGTATCTGTCCGCGTTGAAAAGGATATCCAGAACCTCCTCTTCATAAAAGCCCTGCTTGGTTTCTTCCGCACCGATATGCAGTTCGAGAAGGACGGAGATGACCTTGTCATGTGCCTCCCCCCAGTCGTCGACGGCCTCCAGGAGATGCTGCGAATCGACCGATTCCACCAGAGCGGCGTACGGAAGCACCATTTTGAGCTTGTTGGTCTGGAGATGGCCGATGAAATGCCACTCGATATCCTGCGGCAGCTGCACAGCCTTGGCCGCCAGTTCCTGGGGGCGGTTCTCTCCGAAGAGGCGCTGGCCGCACTGATAGGCTTCCAGCAGGCGCTCAAGGGGCTGGAATTTGGAAACTGCCAACAATTTTACAGTTGCTGGCAGTTCATTTCGGATGGCTTGGAGATTCTCCGCTATCATCGTTTCCCTTGTTTCTTCTGCTGCTCGCGCAGTTGCTGCTGTTGCAGGCGCTGGGCTTCTTCCAGCCGGAGCTGCCACTTGGACTTCTGTACCGGCTTGCCCTCGGATGCCTTCACCTTGGCAAGGATCTCGTCCGGATGGACGAACCACTTCTTGATCACGAAGGTCTCGCCCATCGTGATGAGGTTGGAGAGCAGATAATAGTAGCTGAGGCCGGATGAGAGGCTGTTACAGATGAAATACATCATGATCGGCATCATCCAGAGGCTCATGAACTTCATCGACTGCGCATTGGGGTCGTTGGAGGCCGTCTGGTTCGCAGTGGTCATCTTGGAGTAGAACCACATGGAGACCGCCATCAGCAAAGCGAAGAGGGAGATGTGGTCCCCCAGCAACGGGATGCGGTGGCCGAAGTTGATGATCGAATCATAGGCGCTCAAGTCATCGGCCCAGAGGAATGGCTGCTGCCGCAACTCGATGGAAGCCGGGAAGAAGCGGAACATGGCCCACAGGATCGGGAACTGCAGGAACATCGGCAGGCACCCTCCCATCGGACTGACGCCCGCTTTCTTGTACAGGTCCATCGTCGCCTGCTGCTTCTTCATCGCGTCCTCCTGCTTGGGATACTTGGCGTTGATCTTCTCCATCTCAGGCTTGAGGGCCTGCATCTTGGCGGAGGAAGAGTACGACTTGTAAGCAAACGGGAACACCACGATCTTGATGAAGATGGTCATCAGGAGGATGATGATACCGAAGTTGCCGATGTAGCGGTGGAGGAAGTTGAAGAGCGGGATGATGACGAAACGGGTGAACCAACCGACCAGCCAGCCGCCGAGCGGGATGATCTTCTCATACTTCTGGTCATAGGACTTCAGCGTCTGGAAGTGGTTGGGACCGAAATACATCTCGTAGCCCAGCCGGATGTCGGCAGGGTTGTCACGCCGGAGCTCCTCGCGCATCCGGGCCTGGCAGGTCATCAGGTTGTGGCTCTCGTCACCTTCCTGGAAGAAAGCGACGGACACGTCACCGGAGGCGAACTGCTGCTTGGAACGGATGATGGCGGAGAAGAACTGCTGCTGGAAAGCGAACCAGCTCAACTTGGAGTCGATCCGCTTCGAGCCATTTCGGCCGCGACCGATTTCGGTCGGTTTCTTATCCCCTTCGAAATAGTAGTCAAGCTTGGAATACTGGGACTCGTTCTTGAAGCCCTTCTCCATCCGGGGAATCGTCATCAGGAAATCCACGTCCACGGACGATACATTGCGCGGGATGACACCCTCCATTCCGACGAAGGACAGGGTGTTCTGCACCATATAGGAACCTTCCGGGAGGGAATAACGCTGCTCGATGTAACCGCCGGAAGCGAAAGGAAGACGCATCACGAGCGTGGTATCCGTATGCTCGGCGACTTGGAAGACGAAGTCTGAAGTCTTGATGAACTCACCCGTGTAGACACTCACCGAATACGTGCTCATCCCTTCCTTGAAGAGATAGAGATCTTCCTTATCGTAGGTCTTGAAGTCCTTGATCCGGGCGGACCAGGGCTGGGCGCCCTTGGTCGTAAAGGCCAGGGCGACCTTGTCGTTCTCCAGCGTCAGGATGCTTCCTTCCGCCTGGTGGGCGCTTTCAAGGGCCGCATCCTTGTAGATGGAGACCGGAGCCTCGGGCTGCTCGGGCAGGACGGCGTCGACGGAGTCAGCCGCGGCGCGCAAAGCGGCGATGGAATCCATCTCCGCCTTGTGCTCCACATAATAAATGGAGTCGAGACGCGCCTGCTCGGCGGCTTGCTCGGCCTGGATGGCGGCCTGCTTCTCATACTGCTTCGACTGCCAGAAGGTGAAGCCGAACAGGAGAAGGCCGATCAGGACGAATCCGATAATCGAGTTCTTATCCATTGTTCTCTTCGCTTTCTACCGTCCGGATCTTCTCCTCAAGCGCCTTGAGCTCCTGCTTCGCATCCTCGATCTTCTGCTGCATCTGCTTGATGAGAGGTTCGGAATTCTTGGACATGGCGAAGAAACCGATGTTGTTCTCGTAGGTGTCGATATCCTGCTGGAGGGCATTGTACTTCTGGATCAGGATGTCCTTCTCGCTGCGCGGAGCGCGGGACGCCTGGCGGTTGTCACGCCGCACACCCCTCTCTCCGAATCCGGGGAATTTCTCCTGCATCGCCTCGCGGTAGCTGCGGGTGATGCTTTCCTTCTCCTTGAACGGGACGAAGCCGATCGCACGCCATTTCTCGTCGAAGTCGTGCATCGCGGCCTCGGCCGCCGCCTCATCCTCAGGGACATAGGCCTTGATCTCCTCGATCAGGTGCTTCTTGGCCTTCAGGTTGCCGTAGAAGTCGTTCTCGGGCTTGTTCTGCTTGTCACGCTCGGCGAAGAACTCGTCGCAAGCGGCGCGGAAACGCTTCCAGAGCTGCTCGGACTTCTTGCGCGGCACGGCGCCGATCTCCTTCCACTTCTTCTGGAGGCTGATGAATTCGTCCGTCGCCTTCTTCCATTCGGTGCTGGACTTGAGCGCCTCGGCGGCCTCGATGAGAGCCATCTTCTTTTCGAGGTTCTCATTCATATTGTCCTTATAGGCGGAATAGAAGTCGCGCTTCTTCTCGAAGAACCGGTCACAGCCGGCGCGGAAGCGGTCGTAAATCTTCTGGTTCTCCTTCTTGGACGCGAAACCGATGCCCTTCCACTCGGCCTGGATCTTCTCGATCTCCTTGGTGAGGGCGTTCCACTCGCTGGAAGAAGAGACCTCCTTCGCCGCGATTTCCTCGATCCGCTCACAGAGGGCGGTCTTGGCGGCGAGGTTCTCCTCCTGCTTCTCCTTCAGGCCCTCGAAATGGGCTTGGTAGCGCTTGTTGATAACGGCGGTCGCAGCACGGAAACGCTCCCAGATGGAGTCGCGATATTCCTTTGCTACCGGACCGAACTCCTTCCACTGCTCGTGCAGCTTCTGCAACTCGTGGAAAGCGGAGACGACGTTCTCGTTTTCGGCAAGCTTTTCAGCGGCCTCACAGAAGGCCTCCTTGGCTTCGAGGTTCTTCTTGAAATCAAGGTCACGAAGGTCGCGGTTGATCTTGACCATGTCGTAGAACTTCTCGACATAGAACTGATAGGTATCATTGATATCCCTGAACTTCTGGTTGGGGACGGGGCCGATGGAGCGCCAGCGTGACTGGATCTCGCGGAAGGCCGGGAACGTGGCACTCACGTCCTCCTGCTTCTCGACGAGATTCTTGAGATCCTCGATGACGGCCTCCTTGGCCGCGAGGTTGTTTTCCCGTTCCTTTTCCTGCTCTTTGTTGTACTCGGCCCTTTCACGCTTGTAGTCGGCGTAAAGGTCCTTGAAAGCCGCTTCGATGGCCATGAAAGGATTCATCTTTCCGTCTTCCGCCACGGGCTCGGCAGGAGCGGCATCCTCGGGCTCCGGACTGGCTTCCAGACCGGCCTCGGCCTTCTCCTTGTTGAGTTTCTTGTAGAATGCGGATTTGATGGCCTCGGCCTCTTTCGACTTTTTCATCCGGTCCACGTCGTCCTTAAGGGCGGCGAAGAGATCGACCAGCTCGGCGAGGGTTTTCTCGAAGAGGTTGGGGGCCTCTTCAGGGGCCGGTGCGGGTGCTTCTTCAGCAGCAGGCGCCTCCTCAACGGCGGGAGCTTCAGGCTCTGCCGCAGGTTCAGGCTCTGCGACCGGCTCGGGTTCTGCCACGGGCTCCGGTTCAACGGCCGGCTCGGGCTCCGCCACCGGTTCAGGCTCTGCCACGGGAGCCTCGGGCTCCGCTACGGGCTGTTCCTGCTCGATGTTCTCTTCAACGACGGGGGTCTGGATGGTTTCAAGTACGTCTGACGTGGGCTGCACATCAGGGATGATCGTTTCGCTCATAATAAATAGAGGTTCTGGTTAAAAATATAGTTAAGGAATGCAAATATATCATTTTTTTGACATTCTTCGCTATTTTTGCAAGAGTTAATGCTATCACTATGAGAATCGACATCCTGACCGTCGTCCCCGAACTGCTCGAGAGCCCGCTGGGCCATTCCATCGTGGGACGCGCCATCAAGAAAGGCATCGTGGAAATCCATGTCCACAACATCCGCAAATATGGCCTGGGGCCGCACCGCTCGGTCGACGATTACTGCTATGGCGGAGACGCCGGGATGGTGATGATGGTGGAGCCGGTCTACAAGATGATCGGGGAGCTGAAGGCGGAACGGGACTACGACGAAGTGATTTACATGTCTCCGGACGGCGAAATCCTGACCCAGGGCATCGCGAACGAGCTTTCACTCAAGGAGAACATCATCCTTCTTTGCGGCCACTACAAAGGCATCGACCATCGGATCCGTGAGCATCTGGTCACCCGGGAGATTTCCGTTGGCGATTATGTGGTCAGCGGCGGCGAGATCCCTGCGGCCATCGTTGCGGATGCGATCGTCCGCCTGCTGCCCGGCGCCATCACAGACGAGACCTCAGCGCTCAGCGACAGCTTCCAGGACGACCTCCTCTCCCCTCCCATCTACACCCGGCCCGTAGAGTTCAACGGGTGGAAAGTGCCTGACGTATTGCTCAGCGGCAACCCCAAGCTGATACGCGCCTGGCAGGACGAGCAGGCCCTGGAACGCACGAGACTCCTGCGCCCGGAATTACTTAATAAATAATTTTAATAAATAATTTATTTGATAAAAGAATTTTAGGTTTTTGTTGGAATCAATAAAAAATTGATTACCTTTGCCAGTGAAAAATGACAACACTCTACTCTTATTCTTAAGAGATACTAACCAACAATTAACCTTCTTTTAGGTAATACACTACTAACTAACCGATAAAAAAGCCCGCTGTGACAGCGGGCTTTTTTCCTTTTACAGCTGACACCGGCGCCGTGCAGTTTGAAAAGCAGAGCTGAACCCTTCCGGGGAATGCTTTTCAAACTGCACGGAGCCAGTGTCCAATCAATCAATAAGCCGGATCTCGAACAGGCGCTTCCAGTATTTGCCGGTGAGATAGATTTTCTTGTCAGCGGGATTGTAGGCGATGCCGTTCAAGACATCGGTCCGGCGGTCCGCATACTGCTTCGGCAGAAGCCCCGTGCAGTCCAAGGTCGCCTCCACCTTCCCGTCCGCCGGGTTGATGATCAGGATGATGTCCGAAGTATAGACGTTGGCCCAGATCTTCCCGTCGATGTATTCCAACTCATTGAGGTAACGGATCGGCCGGTCGTTCAGGCGCACCGTCACCGTCCTCTGCACCTTCATGGAAGGATCCATGAAATACAGGCGGGCCGACCCGTCGGAAGCGATCAGCTGCTTCCCGTCCGTGGTCAGGCCCCAGCCCTCGCGCGGATAGCCGAGCGTCTTCTCATATTCGAAAGTCTCGGCATCATAGACGAAGACGAGTTTGTTGGTCCAGGTCAGGATGTACAACTTCCCGTCCAGGATCACCGACCCCTCGACGAAATATTTCTTGTCGAAATCCAGGCGTTTCAGGGTTTTGCCTGTCTGCGGATCTACGATGCGCATCGTGGATTCGCCCCACTGTCCGGTACTCTCGTACATCCGCCCCTCATGGAAGAAAAGCCCCTGCGTATACGACTGAGGGTCATGGGGATACGATGCAACGACCTGCGGCCGGTAGCTGCGGACTTTCGCCGCGCAGCCGACCGGCAGCAGTACGATCGCGCACAACAGGACCAGCCTGAAGAAACGTCTCACTACAACTCGAGTTTATACCCCTTGCGATACTCGTAATGGAGCAGCTTGGTCGCTTCCTCGTCATTGCCCATGAACTTCTGGACGATGGGGTTCCAGACCACGGGACGGCCGAGCGTCGCAGCGATGTTGCCGAGATTACAGACCGTGCAGGAAGAGTGGCCGATTTCGACGGGGACGTTGGGATCGATACGGCTCTTGACGGAGTCGATGAAAATGCGGTGGTGGCCGGCACGCGCCTCGTAAGGCACATCGTCGTCAGCGACGCCTTTCTTCATCTCGAACTTGGGATCCGAGCAGGTGAATGAGCCGCGGTGTACCTCCACCCAGCCTTCGCTGCCGTAGAAGCGCACGCCGGGTACCGTATTGCCGGGAGAGACGGGGCCCTCGGTCATCACGATGCCGTTGTCATACTTATAGGTCAGTTTGTCATAATAGCCATAACCGCCGGGAATCACCTTGCAGGGGCCGGAGAGGTCCTTGCCGATACCCCACTGGGCGATATCGAACATATGCGCGCCCCAGTCGGTCATCAGGCCGCCGCCCATGACCTTGTACCAGCGCCAGGCACCCCAGAGCTTTTCTTTCGGATCCTCAGGCGTGATGATGGGATCGAGGTCGGAATGGTAATAGATGCTCTCCGGGAGCGGGCCGAGCCACTTGTCCCAGTTCAGGCCGGCAGGCACTTCCATCTTCGGAAGCTTGCAGTCCACCGGGTGCCCGGAGTTCGGATCCAGGTTGCGGCCCACATAGACGTTGACGCGCTCGATCTTGCCCAGGTCGCCGTTGCGCACGATGTTGCAGGCGTGGGTGAATTCCGCGCTGGAACGCTGCTGGCTGCCGACCTGCAGGATGCGGTTGTATTTGCGTACCGCCTTGCAGAGGACCTGGCCTTCATAGATGGTCAGCGTCATCGGCTTCTCCAGGTAGACGTCCTTCCCGGCCTTCAGGGCGGCAAGGGCGACCAGCGCATGCTGATGGTCCGGCACGGCGATGACGACCGCGTCGATATCCGGGCGGGCGATCAGGTCCTGGTAATCCTCGTAAAGATCCACGACAACCTTCTTCTCGCCTTTCTTTTTGTAGAAGTCCGTCACTTCACGCTGGAAGCGCTCGCGCTTGATGTCATAGACATCGCAGCCGGCGACGAGACGGACATCCTCCATCTTGATGAAACTGCCCCAGAGATAGCGGCCCTGCTGTCCCAGGCCGATGAAACCGAGACGGATCTTGTCACTGGCGGCCGCAGCCTTTTTACGGGCGGCGGGAGCGGCACTGGCCAGACCGGCAGGAATCATCGTCGCAGCGGCGCCAAGCGCCGAAACCTTAAGAAATTGTCTTCTTTCCATACTTTATTTGGTTAATAGTTCTTATCGGTGTAAATCCTTTTCAAATGTACGAAAAAATCCCGTTCCTTGTCAAGTCCCCGCCCACAATCCCTATCGGATGCCCGTGGCCGCCCGCACACGCGCCAGGGTCCGGCACATCTCATCATGGTCGGAAGGGTCGCGCCAGGCATCCCGGCGCCCCTCCCACTCATCCGGGAAAAGGGTGGCGTATCCGTTAATGAGTTTCCCCGGAAGCGTACACCACATGAAGCGCAGCTCCGGCTCCAGCATCCGCTTGCGGCCCGACCAGTCATCATGCGTAAAGCGCAGCGTGACCATCAGTTCTAGGCGGGTATTCTCCTTGCTCATATTAGAGACGGCATTGCCCATCGAATAGATGACCGGCACGCCGTCGATATGCGTCGTATCCTGGACGACGTGCGGGTGCGCACCGACCACGACATCGACGCCCTGACCCGCCATCCAGGAGGCCCATTCCTCCTGTTCGGGCGAATGGCGCAGATGATACTCCTCGCCCCAGTGCGGCAAAGCCACGATAAAGTCCGCACCGGCTTCCTTCGCCCGCGCAATCATGGCGCCCACCTCTTCCCGCTCCATCCGGCCCAGTTTCGGCCACTCGAACGGCTGTGGATCCAGATTGGTGCCATAGGTAAAGTTGACGAAGGCGATGCGCAGCCCCTTCGCCTCCAGCAAAAACGGCATCACGGAACGCTCCTCTTCCGGCGTCCGGGACACTCCCGTCTGGACCGTACCCAGCGAGTCCAGGATCGAATCATAGACGTCCAGCGTCCGCTCCAGCCCTTTCCGGCCCTTGTCGATGATATGGTTGTTGGCCGTCAACATCAGGTCCAGGCCCAATTCCCGGCAGACCGTCCAGGCATAAGCGTCCGGCGCAGAAAAGCAGGGATAGCCGGTGTACGGCGCCCCGGCCAGGGTAAATTCCATGTTGGCGACGGCGATGTCGGCCTGGCGCATCGGAGCGGAGACACGGCTGAAAAACTCCACGTAATCATGCTTCATCTGCGGCATGTGCATCATCACATCCCCGATCAGCCGGACCGTGACCGTATCCGTCTCGAACGAAATCTGCCGTGCGGCCGGGAGGCTGCAGTCCCAATAAGTCGTCGGCGGAACCCGCAGTTCCTGCGAATACAGCCGCACGCCGGCCGGCAGGAGAACCGCGGCGAGCAGACACAAGATTTTCGCATTCAGACGCATAGGGACTGTAAATATACAAATTTTTCGTACCTTTGCCGCACTTTGAAAACAGGCGGGACGATCCGTCGCGGCCGCAAGGCTGAGGAAAGTCCGGGCAGGAAAGGGCACCCCGCTGCGGAAAGCGCAGGTGGGAGTAATCTCAGGGGATCCGTAACAGAGAACAACCGCCCCGAAAGGGCAAGGGTGAAAACGCGAGGCAAGAGCTCACGACCCGGGGCAGCGATGTCACGGGGGTACGGACCCGGGGCCTGCAAGACCAAGTATACTGGCAGATGAGGACGGCCCGCCCGATGCCAGGGGGTAGGTCGCGAAGATAAATGACGGAAGTGAACAGAACCCGGCTTACGGTCCCGCCTTTTTTATTCTGATTTGCGGTGGCGCAGACGGTCCCAGCGGGAACGGCTCGAAGACCTGCGCTTGTTCATCTTGGAAAGCATCACCTCCTTGAAATTGCTGGTCAGGTTCGGGAACCGGGCCTGGAAACGCGCGAGCAGTTCCTTCATGTAAGACTCGACGTGACGGGTCTTTTTCTCATGATAAAGCTCGTCGAAGGTGATCAGGATGGCAGTTTCCTCCACCTCCCCGAACTCGTGGTTCACAGCCGTACCCAGCATCTTCATCGTAGGAGAGATCTGCATATAGGAATTGACCAGCGGAGGGATGGAAGTGCCCAGCGACTTGATCGCATCCTTGAGGCAGACATAGTCCTTCTTGAATTCCTCCTCCTTCAGGATCAGGCCCGCTGCGCGGCGGTCCAGCTGAGGGAGCACGGGATCGATGGGCTGCACAAGGTGTTCGCTGCCGCCGAAGTGCTTCCAGAGGAAATGCAGGATCAAGTCACGCCCGAGAGGGTCGTAGGACGGGTACATCGTCATCTTGCCGAAGAAGAAATACATATTGGGGTGATGCACCATCAGTGTCGCCAGGCCGTCCCAGAGGTTGTCGAGGGCGAACAGGGCCTTCGCACCCGCCTTCGAACTCTGGTACTCTGGCGTCACGAAAGAGCGGCCCAGTTCGATGGTATGGGGGATATAATCACGGACGAACTCTTCCGAGAAATGGAACATATGGGAGGTCGCCAGCACAGGCTGCCCATCTTCTCCAATCCGGATATCAGAGCCGAGGATGTAGCGGTAACCGCCGATGATGGCTTGCGCATCCGGGTCCCAGACCAGCAACTGCTGGTAGGGATTCTCCATGGTGTCAAACTCATCCAGGTCCATCGCCAGGCCCGCGCTGCCGCCGGCCTGCCGGAAACTGATTTCCCGGAGCCGGCCGATTTCCCGTACCGTATTCGGGGCATTCTGCCAGTTGACCACGTAGATTTCATTGTCTCCGTGGTTGGTCTTGCGCTGCAACCTGTCCGGCGTCAGTTCCGCCAGGATCAACGCTTTGTCGACGGGCGCGATAATCTCTTCCATATAACAAGCGACTAGAGTTCGTATACTTTTTCCCGCACCCACTGCGCCCATTCGTAGGGCGTGCGGCTACTGTCAAAGGTCTCCGGCGGAATCGGGTCGCCGAATACGACCTTGAAAGTGCCGTGCTGCGCCTTGTACATCTCGTCAGGCAGCAGGAGCATCGCCAGGTTGAACTTGATGCCGAGGCGCTTGCACCAGTTGGCCACGCGATAGAAACGCTTGGAGTTCTCTGCAATGAAATGGACAGGGACGACCTGACGGCCCGTCATCACGCTTTTGCGGACGAACGCCTTGCCCCAAGGCAGGTCCTGGACCTTGCCGTCAATCTTGCGGGAACAAAGTTTGCCGGGAAACATCACCATCTGGTCCTCGGACTGGAAGGCTTCGTCGATCTTGTCCGCCAGGTCACGGCTCTGCCCCTTCCCCATCACATTGACGGGCACGCACAGCGGCGCAAGGCCTTTCAGGTTCATCAGCAAGTCATTGACCAGATAGCGGATATGCCCGTCGAAGGCTTCTCCCACGATGCCGCCGAGCGCCACGCCGTCGATACCGCCGAGGGGGTGGTTGGAGACGAAAGTGTATTTCGTCTTTCCGGAAGTATCGAACTTATCGAATCCGTGGACGTCGAGTTTCACGTCCAGGTATTTGATGGTGTTCGTGCAGAATTCCACGCCCGTATAGCCCCGGGTGAGATATTCATTGAGGAAATCGACATGCAGCAGACGCTTGAGCCACCGGACGAGGAAGGCCGGGAATTTACGGCCCTTGGACTTGCTCGCAATGATCTTGTCCAGGTCGATGGCAAATTCAGGATGTGCGTTCATAGGCAAGGCATTAGTCACACAAATATATAAAAAACGATGTGCAATCGCATGCAATCCCCGATCTTTTTCGTATTTTTATCCAACTTTTCCACTTGCGAACTATGAAGCAGGAATATGACGTAATCATCATCGGCGGTGGGATCACCGGCGCCGGCACGGCCAGGGACTGCGCCTTGCGCGGCCTGAAGGTCCTGCTCATCGAGCGCAGGGACATCGCCGACGGTGCGACCGGCCGCAACCACGGCCTTTTGCACAGCGGCGCCCGCTATGCCGTCAAGGACGGAGAATCGGCCCGCGAGTGCATCGAGGAGAACCGCATCCTGCGCCGGATCGCCCCTCACTGCATCGAAGATACGCAGGGTCTGTTCATCACCCTGCCCGAAGACGGGGACGCCGGCTACGGCTTAGACTACCAGAAAACCTTCATCGAAGCCTGCCATGCAGCGGGCATCGAAGCGGAAGCGATGGATCCCAAGGAGGCCATCCGCCTCGAACCGGCGGTCAACCCTCGGCTCATCGGTGCCGTCAAAGTGCCGGACGGATCCGTGGATCCCTTCAAACTCTGTGCAGCCAATGTACTCGACGCCCGCCTGCACGGCGCCGACATCCTCACTTATACGGAAGTCCTCTCCCTCATCAAAGAGGGCGGCGCCGTCTGCGGTGTCAGGGTCCGGAACAGCCTCACCGGAGAAACCGCAGAATACCGCGCCCGGGTCACCGTCAATGCGGCGGGAATCTGGGGACAGGCGGTCGTAAAAATGGCCGGTGCCCGGATCTCGATGTTCCCCGCCAAAGGGGCGCTCCTGGTCTTCGCGCACCGTGTCAACAACGTGGTGATCAACCGTTGCCGCAAATCGGCCGACGGCGACATCCTCGTACCCGGCGACACGGTCACGGTCATCGGCACCACTTCTACGAAAATCCCCTTTGAGGAATGCGACGACCTGCATGTCACGCCCGACGAGGTCGCCCTGCTGCTGCGGGAAGGATCCCAGCTTTGTCCGGCTCTTGCCGAAACCCGCATCCTGCGCGCGTACGCCGGCGTCCGGCCTTTGGTCGCCTCCGACGATGACCCTTCCGGACGGAGCATCAGCCGCGGCATCGTCTGCCTGGACCACGCCACGCGCGACGGCATCGAAGGCTTCGTCACCATCACGGGCGGCAAACTGATGACCTATCGCCTGATGGCAGAGACGGCCACCGATGCCGTGTGCGCCAAACTGGGCGTCTCAGCCCCCTGCACCACCGCCACCACTCCACTCCCCCGCACCATCGACCGCCGTTTCCCAGCCGGATCCCCGGACAGCGAACTGGTCTGCGAATGCGAGAACGTGACCCTGGGCGAGATCCGGAGCGCCGTACGAAATTTCGACATCCACACCCTGGCCGACCTTCGCCGCCGGACCCGCATCGGGATGGGCACCTGCCAGGGCACCTACTGCATCCGCAAGGCGGCCGCAGCCCTCGCCGAAGCGCAAGGACGACCCGAAGATGCGGAACGCCTTGCCCGGGAATATCTGGACGAGCGCTGGAAGGGCATGATGCCCGTCGGCTGGGGCGACACCCTCCGGGAAATGGAATTCATGCAGAAAGTATTCAAGGCCGGAGCGCCTTCCACCTTTAAATGATCGGGGCCCATGAAGTTTGACGTCATCATCATAGGAGCCGGTTCGGCCGGCATGCTGGTCGCTTCTGCGCTCCAGAGAGCGGGCAGGAAGACTGCAGTCATCGGCCTCGGGCGCTCCATCAATGAAGTGGAAGTGCATCCGTACGAGCGCCTCGGAGGCACCTTGCTGATCGGGGATTCCGTAACGGAAGGCGTTTTCAAAAGCGACCGGCTCCAGGCCGTACATACCGCCAATCTGGGCGGCTATCCCCTGGAAGCGGAGATATTCGTCATCGCCACCGGCAAGTTCCTGGGACGAGGGCTGGTATCCGACATGGACGGCATCTATGAGCCTCTGTTCGGCTTGGATGTGGACTATGATCCGGACCGCAGCCACTGGTTCGCGGGCCCTTTCGACGCGGAGCAGCCTTTCCTGCGTTTCGGTGTCCGGGCCGACGCCCAGTCCCGTCCCTCGATCGCAGGACGGACCGTGGAGAATCTTTACGCCTGCGGCGAAATCCTCGCCGGCATCTCGGCCGTGGACGGCCGGCAGGCCATCGAAGACAGTGCGGCGAAAGTCGTGGACCTCTTAACATCCGAAGGCCATGCAGAAGCGTAACATCAGTCCCAACAATTTCGAGCAGTGCGTCAAATGCGCCATCTGCACCGACTTCTGCCCGGTCCTGAAGGTCCTTCCCACCTATCCCGGTCCCAAGCATGCAGGCCCGGACGGGGAACGGCTCCGGCTCAAGAACGCCCTGTTTTTCGACAGTAACCTGAAGTATTGTCTCAACTGCAAGCGCTGCGAGGTCGCCTGCCCTTCGGGCGTGCGCATCGCAGACATCATCCATTCGGCACGGGACCGCTATGGAGACATCCATCCGTCCCTGCGGGACCGCATGTTGGCCAACACCGACCTGATGGGTTCGCTGGCAAGTCCGTTCGCTCCGATCGTCAACGGTACGCTGGGGCTGGGCGTGACCAAGTCCGTGATGGACGGCGTGTTGAAGATCGACCACCGGCGGCAGTTCCCGAAGTACAGCGGACGCAAGTTCACGACTTGGTTCCGCCGGGAGGCGGAGGCCGCCCAGGCTGCCTTCCCTCGCCAGGTCAGCTATTTCCATGGCTGTTATGTCAACTATAATTACCCGCAGTTGGGCAAGGATTTCGTCCGCGTGATGAATGCGCTCGGTTATGGGGTACAGTTGCTGGACAAGGAGAAGTGCTGCGGCGTAGCGATGATGAGCGGCGGGATGTTTGACCAGGCCCGGCGCAATGCGCGCGTCAACCTCAGTTCGGTCGGGAAAGCCGCCGGGGAGGGACGCGTGACGCTGACGACCTCTTCGACCTGCACCCTGACGATGCGTGAGGAGTATCCGGGCGTGCTGGGGATCGACAACGCCCCGGTCCGTGAGAGTATCCTGCTGGCCGTGCGCTTTATCTACGAAGCGGTCGAGAAGGGAGAGGCGAAGCTTGCTTTCAAGCCGGACTTCCACGCCAGGGCCGCTTATCACGTCCCTTGTCACATGGAGAAGTTGGGGTGGAGCATCTTCACCCGCGCGTTGATGGAGTTGATTCCCGGGATGGAGCTCGTCCCGCTGGACAGTAATTGTTGCGGTATTGCCGGCACTTACGGTTTCAAGAAGGAGAATTATGAGCGTTCGCAGCAGATCGGGCAGGCGCTCTTTGACGACATAGCCCGGGTGGCCCCGGACTATGTCATCTGCGAATGTGAGACTTGTAAGTGGCAGATTGAGATGAGTACGGGCACTGAGGTGCGGAATCCCATCTCCGTATTGGCGGAGGCGCTCGATCTGGAGGCCACCGCCGCTCTCAA
Organism: uncultured Bacteroidales bacterium; assembly: GCA_946405485.1. Next base: position 18,145 of record CAMJHJ010000002.1, read on the forward strand.
CCGCTAGTTCCGGCCGAAGGAGGTCTGCTATCCCTTGCGGGACTCCGTTCGCTTCGCTCACTCCGGCCCCTCCCAGTGTCTCCTGCGTCATTTGGCGCCAGAAAGCAAGCTTTCCATCGCCAAATAACTTGTATCCACCGGGCCCCTCCCCCTACCCGTGTCCGGGGGTGGACACGCCCGCCAGGGACAGCAGACCTCCTTCGGCTTGCGGGTGTCAGAGCAGGTCGTGGGAGGCGGTCATGGCGCGGGGATCGAGCGCCTCGTCCAGCTTCTCGCGGGTCATCAGGCCGTGCTCCAGAACCAGGTCATAGACGCTGCCGCCCGTCGCGAGAGCCTCCTTGGCAATCTTGGTCGAGGCCTTGTATCCGATGTAGGGATTGAGCGCGGTGACGATGCCGATGGAGTTCTTCACCATCTCATAGCAATGGTCGGCGTTGACCGTGATGCCTTCGATGCACTTGGTGCGCAGGGTGTCGATGGCGTTGCGCAGCCAGGTCACGCTCTCCAGGATGGATTCCGCGATGACGGGTTCCATCACGTTGAGCTGCAGCTGTCCGGCCTCGGCGGCGAAGGCGACGGTGGTATCGTTGCCGATCACCTTGAAGCAGACCTGGTTGGTCACTTCCGGGATGACGGGATTGACCTTGCCGGGCATGATGGAGGAACCGGGAGCCATCGGAGGCAGGTTGATCTCATGCAGGCCGCAGCGCGGGCCGGAGGCCATCAGACGAAGGTCGTTGCAAATCTTGGAGAGCTTGATGGCCAGACGCTTGAGCGCAGCGGAATAGCTGACATACGCACCCGTATCCGGGGTCGCTTCGACCAGGTCGGGGGCTTCGGTCAGTTCATCACCGCAGAATTCGCTCATGCGTTTTGTACAAAGCTCGGCGAAACCGGGGACCGCATTCAGTCCCGTTCCGATGGCCGTACCGCCCATGTTGATTTCGCGCAGCAGGACCGCGTTGCGCTCCAGGTTGGCGATCTCTTCCTCGAGATTGGTCGCAAAGGCATGGAACTCCTGACCTGAAGTCATCGGGACGGCGTCCTGCAGCTGGGTGCGGCCCATCTTGAGGACATCCTTGAATTCCTCGCCCTTGGCACGGAAGGCCTCGATCAGGAGCTGGAGGCTCGCGACGAGGTGTTTGTTCATCCGTACGAAGGTGTAGCGGAAAGCCGTCGGATAAGCGTCGTTGGTCGATTGGGCGCAGTTGACATGGTCGTTGGGCGAGCAGTACTGATACTCCCCTTTCTTATGCCCCATCAACTCCAGCGCGCGGTTGGCGATCACCTCGTTGGCGTTCATGTTGACCGAGGTGCCGGCTCCGCCCTGCATCATGTCGACCGGGAACTGGTCATGGAACTTGCCGTCCACGATCTCCCGGCAGGCAGCCACGATCGCATCTGCGATGTGCTTATCCAGTACACCGAGTTCGCCGTTGGCCTGGGCAGCCGCCATCTTGACGTACGCCATGGAAATGATGTACTCCGGGTAGTCGTACATCTTGACGGAGGATATCTTGTAATTGTTGAGCGCGCGCTGTGTCTGCACGCCGTAATAGGCATCCGCCGGGACCTGCAACTCGCCGAGCAAGTCGCTTTCGATTCTGAACCGTTCTTCTTTCATAGTTTATCTTCCGGACTTATTTTTTCTCGGAATTCACGATTTCCGTGGGCTGGCATTCCTCTGCGCCGACCTCTTCAGGCTGGATCTCTTCAGCTGTGGCGGGTGCGGGAGGATTCTCGTTAGGATCCTTTTCTCCACCCTTCTCCGGCGGACGGGGGACAATGACGACTTTGCTGGGATTGGCAGGTTTCATAATGCTATAGATTTAAGGTTAAACATAATTATCAACGGGAACGGCGGGAACGATGGCGACGGCTGCCTAGATAGGAGTCGATGGCCTCGATGGCCTCTTTCATGTCAGAGACATCCGTAAAAGCCGACGGATCCGCCATGGCGCTCAGCCAGCGGATGGCATAGAGGCCATAGTCTGTCTTGATATAATCGCGGATATCGATGATACCGGTGGATGCGAACAATCCGACGCTGTTGTCCGTGACGGATCTCTCGAAACGCGCATCCCGCAAGGCGATATGGTGGTTGAGATTGTTCGTGATGGATTCGCAGGCGTCATAGGCCCGGATGATCTTCATCGACAAGGGGTTGTTGCTGATCTTCTGGAAGAGGGAGGACATCTTCAGCAGTTCCAGGGCATCCTGGCAGGTCGTCATGGAGACACTGGCGAAAAGGACGCCGCTGTGATAGGCCAGGGAGTCAAAGGGGCATTCGTCAATCGTCTGCCTGTGGTCGAGCAGATACTGGGCGGATGTCCCTTCCTGGATCAAGTAATCCGTCATGATGCCTATGTCATCCAGGTTGGTCTGCAACTCCGAACGGACCAGTTCCAGGGCGGAGCGCACTTCTTTCTTGTCCGAGGAACGGTCGACCATTCCCTGGATCGTGAAGGTGATGACGATACCCAGGACGACGGACAGAAGGTCGCTGATGAAGGTAAGGATCCTGTCTCTCATAGGCTTGCATGTTTTGTGGGTTCCGTATGAAGGGTGACGAGCGTGTCCTTGCCGAACCGCTCTTTCAATCTGTTTTCGATGTCGGTGGTGCGTTCATGGGCCTCTTGAAGCGACAGGGCGCCGTCCATCCTGATGTGCGCCTCGATGGCGATGCGGTTGCCGATGCGACGGGTGCGGAGATTATGGGGCTCTGATACGTCCGGAAAGGCGCCGATGACATCCAGGATTTCTTTTTCAGCTTCATCCGGAAGCGAAGCGTCGGTCAGTTCTCCCAGACTCGGGCGCAGAATCTCCCAAGCCACGGCCAGTAGCATGGCGCCCACGACGATGGAAGCCAGGGGGTCGAGGACAGCCCATCGGCCGCCGAGCAGGAGCGCCCCGCCGATACCGACGGCGGCAGCCACGGAGGAAAGGGCGTCGCTGCGGTGGTGCCAGGCATTGGCCTTCAACGCCGGAGAGTCGAGTTTCCGGCCTTTATGGACGGTAAACCGGTACATTCCCTCCTTGACAAGGATGGAAAGGATTGCAACCCAGAATGCAAGACGGCCGGGAGGGGTCAGGGATGCGCCGTTCAGCCAGCCGGCGAATTTCACGGCACCGGAGACAATGATGCCGATTGCGGCCGCAGCCAGGGCGAGGCTGATGAAAAGGGTCGCCAGGGTCTCGAACTTTCCATGACCGTAATCATGGGACGGATCCTGGGGCTTGGCGCTGATGCCTACGAACACAAGGACGATGATGTCGGTCAGGAAGTCGGAAAGGGAATGCACGGCATCTGCGATCATCGCGGAACTGTGTCCCAGAACGCCGGCGACGAACTTGACGATGACCAGGAGTACGTTGCCCGCGCTCCCTGCCAAGGTAACCCTGTAGATTTGCTTTTCCCTATCCATGATCTTCCGCCGCACTACGGCGGACCCGTCTTACAAATATAATGAATCCTTTTGATAGTTGGTAGCGCCGTATTTCGGAAATCACTCTTCGCAGGGAAACGTGTGCGGTGGCAAGCATTTTGCAAGAAAGCCTGTCAATTACCAAAACATTTGGAGCCATGAAAAAGATTTGCTTTATCCTGGGGTGTTTCATCCTGCCCTTCCTTGCATCTTGCCAGCAGGAGTATATCCAGCAAGACAATCTATATTCCGTGGAATATGACCTTCGTCCGGGCGACTGGACGGCGATGGATACCTATTACTCGGCCACCCTGGATGTGAAAGAGATCACGAAATCGGTCTGCCGCAACGGCACCGTCCAGTGCTTTCTCATCTACGAGGACGGATCACAGTCTTGCCTGCCGATGACGCGGTATCTCAGCTACGAATATGTGAATGAGGAAACCGGAGCGACGGAGACCGGTTACTATCAGAAAATGATTGACTTCGAGTATAGTGTCGGGACGGTCAACCTGTTCTACACGATGTCCGATTTCTATTACGAGCAATATCCGGAAAAAATGACCGTCCGCGTGGTCATCCACTTCTAAGGCGGATGACGGCGACGCATGAGAGTCCTTTTTGTCTGCCACGGCAACATCTGCCGGAGTCCGATGGCTGAGTTTATCCTCAAGGCCCTGGTGAAAGCCCGGGGGCTTGAGGATAACTATTATATCGAATCAGCGGCAGTTTCCACGGAAGAAACCGGAAACCCCATCTATCCCCCGGCCAGGCGCTGTCTGGCACAGCATGGCGTGCCCTTCGACAGCGACAAGCGCGCCCGCCAGGTCACCCGGGGCGATTACGCCCGTTTCGACCGTATCCTCTGCATGGATTCATCCAACCTGCGCTGGATCCGACGGATCATCCCTGATGACCCGGAAAGGAAAATCCACTTGCTGATGTCCTATACGGGCATGGGGCGCGACGTGGCCGATCCCTGGTACACCGGTGACTTCGAAGAGGCGTTCCAAGACATCCTGGAAGGCTGCGAGGCGATGCTGGAGCTTTAATCTTTCCGCCGAAAAAACATGAGAGCAGGATTCCCCGTCATCCTCCTGGCATTCTTTGCCGCGCTGGGTTACGTAACCTGGCATCTTTGGCGCATCACCCCCGGCGGATGGCCGGCCAAACTCCTTATGGTATGCCTGTTCCTGCTCTGGATGGTCCTTTCGTTTTCCAATATGGCTCTGAGCGAAAGGGTTTCCGTCCATACGGCCACGGTTATGGCCGAAGTGGGATATCCCTGGATGATGGCGTTGCTTTACCTGCTGACTGTCTTCATCCTCGCGGATATCCTGACCCTTTGCAAAATCCTCCCAAGAACGAGTCTTTCAGACAGTTCAGCAGGGCTTCTGTGTGTCACCGGCATCGTCGCCACGATCCTGATATCGGGAGGGATCCACTACAGGCACAAGTACAGGGAGGAGATGACCCTCATCACGGAAAAACCGCTTGAGAAACCGCTCACCCTCGTCCTGGCCAGCGACCTGCACGTGGGTTACGGCAACCGGAGACCCGAACTCGCCCGTTGGATCGACTTGATCAACGCCGAACATCCCGACCTGGTCCTATTCTGTGGCGACATCGTAGACCTGCATCTCCGGCCGGTCCTGGAAGGCGGATATGCCGAGGAGTTCCGGCGTCTCTCCGCACCTGCCTTCGCCGTTTTGGGGAATCATGAGTACTACGGAGACGAAAAGGCTTCCGAACGATTCTATGCGGATGCCGGAATCATACTCCTGCGGGATTCTACCGCCCGGTTCAAGGAGCTGGAAATCATCGGCCGGGACGACCGGACCAACCCCGGGCGCAAGGCCTTGTCCGAGTTGGCCGGATCCGCACAGGCTTTCACCCTCCTGCTGGACCACCAGCCGGCTCATCTCGAAGAAGCCGAAGCATCGGGCATAGACTTCCAGTTCAGCGGCCACACCCATCACGGTCAGGTATGGCCTCTTTCCTGGATTACCGATGCCTTGTTTGAGAAGGCCTGGGGACGGCACTCCCGCGGAAAGACAGAATATTACATCAGTTCCGGACTGGGTATATGGGGGCCGAAGATCCGTGTCGGGACCCGCTCGGAATACCTTGTCCTGCACATCGAAAGCCGGACGAAGGCAAAGGATCGTCCGTTTCATATGCTATGATTTAAATGTTTCCCAGATACACGTTCCGGATCCCCTCGGAAAGAGCCAGCTCCCGTGCCTTGAACAGGGTTTGCCGCGGGGTCGGTCCGGGTTCAGTCATCTTGTAATGGGGAAAATAGCGGCTGAAATGCAACGGAACCTCCTGCAGACCGTTATCCACCATCCATCGGCATAGCGTGCCGACCTGGTCTTCCGAGTCATTCAGACCCGGGATGAGAAGATTGGTGATTTCGACATGGACACCGGCTTTTACCATCGTCAGGATGTTCTCAAGGACGGGTGCAAGGGTCGCGCCGCAGTATCTGCGATAGAAGCCGTCATCCATAGCCTTGATATCGACATTGGCCGCATCGAGGTAGGGCAGCAGATCCCGCAGAGGCTCCTTTTCCACATAGCCGGCCGAAACCAGGATGTTTTTCAGTCCCCTCTCATGGGCAAGGACGGCAATGTCATATATATACTCCCACCAGGTGAGAGGCTCGGTATAGGTGAAGGCGATGGACGGCAGGCCGCGTTTCAGACAAAGCTCAACCACCTTTTCCGGCATCAAAAGGACTCCGTCCACATCCTCCGGAGCCGCCTGGGAGATATCGCTGTTCTGGCACCAGCGGCACGACAGGTTACAACCCGTGCAACTGAGAGACAGGCAGAACGTCCCCGGCATAAACCGGTTCAAGGGCTTTTTCTCAACCGGATCGACGGCAGGCGCACAGGGACGGCCATATGTGAGCGCATACAAAGTGCCGTCGCGGCACTCCCGGCTGCGGCAGATGCCCCGTCCGCCTTCCTTGATCAGGCAATGATGCGGACAGAGCCTACAGCGGACGCCCTCTCCGGATACAGTATAGAAACTCGCCTCCTTCATCATTTACAGTTCCGATTCATTTATCACAACAGTCTGATACGTATAGAGTTCCGCATCCCGCCACCCGTCATAGCCAATGCCGGCCTTGTCCTGGGCGCAATGTCCCAGGAATTCCTCCGTACTCCAGCCGGTCTCGCTGGCGACCTGGGGCAGGAAGGTCCCGTGGCGGGATCCCTTGATCATATAAATCCCATCCCGGCCGAGCTTGAATTCCTCAATGGAAGCAATCCTTTTCAGCGGGGAAAGAACGGAGACCTCGATCTCCACCCACAGGGCTTCCTTCCGTGACAAAGAAGGGAAACGAGGGTCGGAAAAGGCCGCGCTGCGGGCCATCTCCCGGATTGTGTCATGGAGGCTGGATGAGGATTCGAACCGCCCGATACAGCCCCTTAAGCGACCGTAAAGGTGAAGCGTCACGAAGACGCCGTAGCCTTTCTCCTTGAGGACCCCTATCGGAGAATCATCACCGCCGAAATCCAGTCCGAGCGTAGAATAGATGGCCGAGCGGGCCGTGGCGATCATGGCCCGTTTCTCTTCCCCGGTGAAATGGAAGAGCGGGGCGTCCGCCGCCTTCTTACCGTTCCGGGTGAAGACAATCGAATTGTATCCCACGACCCTGTCTTTCTCGCCATAGGGTGAATCGCCCGAATTGCGGTACATCACATGCTCCGCATCAAACTGATCCCGCCCCTGGGCGTCCATCATCGAGAGGAGGACTGCGATGGCGCAGGCTCCGCAGGCGGCGGTATCTTCTCCGGGATAATCCTTCCTGTCTATGGCAGACAGGGCGTTCAGGAATTCCTCCAGTCCTCCGGTAGTGATCGTATCCGCCAGGAAGAGGTCGGACGCCTTCGCATCCTCATAAGAGGGATAGTGGGAAAAGTCCGAACTGATGACAAACAAGTTCTCCCCGTTGAAAAAAGGCTTCAAGACAGCGGCAATCTGCTGAAGGACGGCGAGCCGCTGGGTTCCGATTATGATGGGGACGAGCGGCGGCATATCCTCATTAACCATCTGGAGGAAAGGCAGTTGGACTTCCAGGCAATGCTCCCCGTTGTGGGCGTCAGCCCTGCAGGAGAACACCCCGTTCCCGTTCCGGATCAGTTCCCGGCCCAAACCGGCGTCGACCGGCACCGCGCCCAGGGGGGTCTCTGCCTGGGAATACAGCGTATCCACACTCGCTCCGGAAAAACCGACCCGGTGACTCGGCCCGAGGAGGAAGATCCTTTTGTAGGAATGTCCACGTGGGATACGGCTGTAAGCCGAAGCCGCCACCTCGCCGCTGAATACGTATCCGGCGTGCGGGACGATGAGCGCCTGGGGGGCAGGACCGTCAACGGCCTGGCGAAGCCATTCCCCCAGCATGGATCGGATTTCTTTAGAGGAAGAAGGATAAAAGGAGCCGGCAACGGCAGGCTTTCTCACATTTTGGATTTCAGGGTAACGCGACATAGGAGTGCCATTTCGTCAGGATTCCTTTCAAAGATAGATAATCCACGGGAAATATGTATCTTCGTATCAGCGATGAGCCGTATTATTTTCCATATCGATGTCAATTCCGCGTTCCTTTCCTGGTCCGCGGTGAAACTCGTCCAGGATGGCGGCCAGGACCTCCGGCTCATCCCCTCCGTCGTTTCCGGAGACCCCAATGACCGCCGGAGCATCGTCACGGCGGCCTCCATTCCCGCGAAAAAACTCGGCGTCAAGGTCGCGACCCCGGTGTCGATGGCGCTCCGCACCTGCCCCGGCCTCGTCCTCGTCCGGGGAGACTGGGAGTGGTATAAGCGCTGCTCGGAAGGTTTTATCGCCATTTGCCATGAATACTCCCCTATCCTGCAGCAATTCTCCATCGACGAGTGTTTCATCGACATGAGCCTCCGCTGCGGGGATCAAGATCCCGTGGAAATCGCCACCCGTCTCAAGGACGAGATCAAGACCCGGCTCGGCTTCACGGTCAATGTCGGCATCGGGTCGAACAAACTCCTCGCAAAAATGGCCTCGGACTTCGAGAAACCGGACAAGGTCCATACCCTGTGGGATTCGGAAGTACAGCAAAAGATGTGGCCCCTCGGCGTCCGGGACCTGATCTGGGTCGGGAAAAAGACGGAAGAGCGGCTCCTGGCCTATGGCATCAATACGATCGGAGACCTGGCCCGACTCAGCCTCCCCCGGCTCACCCGCGTGGTAGGCCAGAAGTTCGCCGTCCAACTCCACGAAAGCGCCAACGGACGGAACGACTCTCCCGTGGAAACGGAAATACCGGAAGCCAAGAGCTACAGTGCAGAGCGCACCTTCCCCAAGGATCTCGTCGATCCGAAAGACATCGACCGCGCTCTCTTCCATGTCGCCTGTATCGTCGCCCACCGCATCCGCCGCGACCATTTCCGGGCTTCGACCGTCTCCATGTTCATCAAATACAAGGACTTTTCCGTAGCCCAGAAGCAGTGCCAGGTCCCGCAACCCACAGACATCACCGCCGTCATCCTCAACGAGGCCCGGAGGATGCTCACGGAGGTCTGGGACGGGATCACTCCCCTGCGCCAGGTGGGATTGGGAGTCTCGAAACTCACTCACGAGAGTTTCGAGCAGATGTCGCTTTTCGAAGACCCGAAGATGGAATACTACCGGGAATGGGACCGGCAGTATGATGCCGGGCACAGCAAGGACAGATCAAAGAAGGACTGAGCTGTTTTCCAGATATCGTGTGAAGGCCGGACGGTACATTTCCCCAACCGGAAGCGTCTTGCCATTGGTTAGCCGCACACTGGAATGGGAGGCTTCCGCAATATGCTCCAGCGAGATGATATAGGAACGATGGATCCGCATGAAACGCTGAGCCGGAAGCTGGTCGATGAGCCGCTTCAGGCTATATAAAACCACTACAGGCGTATCGGCATCCGAGAGGAAAAACTTCACGTATTCATTCATGCTCTCCACATAGATAATCTTGCGGACATCGATACGGACGGTGTGGTATGCCGCCTTGAAGTAAAGGACCGGATCCTCCCTTGCCGCAAGTGCCGCCTTCATTTCCAGATGGTCACGCAGTTTCTCGCAGGAAGCAAGGAATTCATTGAAGCTGAACGGCTTCAGCAGGTAATCTACCGCATTGACGCGAAATCCCTCGACGGCATATTCCGAATAAGCCGTGGTGAAAACCACTGCCGGAGGGTGCGGCAGCGACTTGATGAAATCCATCCCGCTGAGGTCTGGCATATTGATATCCAGAAAAACGGCATCAGCCTGTTCAAGGAATGGCCTTGCTGCCGCCGCACTGCTGCATGCGGCTGACAGCGCCAGGAACGGTACCCTCTTGATGTACATCTCCAACTGGCGCAAGGCCAGCGGTTCATCATCTATGGCAATGACCCGTATCATGATACCGGAAGTTCAGGTTGAAAAGGAATGGATAGCAGGACGTCATAATTCCCTGCTCCTGGATCGATGAGAAGCGTGTAAGATTCCCCATAAAGCAGCGTCAGCCGTTTCCGGATATTATCCAGACCGATGCCATGCCGCTCATCCGTCTCGGACGGATGCGACGAATTGACGCAACGGAACACCACTCTCCCGCCCTGCAGTTCCACTTTGACGCGGATGAACGATTCTTCAGCATAACTGACCCCATGCTTGAACGCATTCTCCACGAAAGAAGCCATAACCAGCGGAGGGACGACCGCACCGCTGCAATCTTCCGGAAAGAGCGTCTCTATCCGAAGGGCATCTTCGGTGTAACGGAGGCGCATCAGGGAAATGAAATGCGCGATGAAATCCAGTTCCTTGGCCAGCGGAATGGCTGGCGAATCGCCCTCGTATAGAAGGATGCGCATCATTTTCGAAAACTCTTCGATACTCTCCTTCGCCTTCTCCGGATCGATATCCACCAGTGCATGGATATTATTGAGCGTATTCATCAGGAAATGCGGATTGATCTGGTACCGCAGGGATTCCAGTCGTTGTTTTGTATTCTCCGCCTCCAGTTCTTTCATCCTCCTTGCCCTGCGCCGGGATTCTTCATAATAGTACGCCCCCAGGTCCACCCCTACAAGCAAGATTCCCACGATCAGTTTCATCATTTCCGGCCGCAGAGGCCGGGGATGCCTTTCCGGCTCTGGTCCTCTCGCGCCATGTTCCGGAGACAGCGGAGGTGGAGGCGGAGGAGCCATTTCAGACTGCATTTCCGGGAGAGGAGGCCTGCCCGCCCGACCATCCGACAATAGGCACCAGGCGCCGAAACCGGAGAGCAAGGCCAGTGTAAGCCCGATATAAAGCGGTAGCTTCTTCCTGATCAAGGGCGCCAGGAGGAAGTGATGGATCAAGACGAGGATAAGGAATGGAAGCAGTGACTTCATTCGCAATTCTTTTTACAAAATTACTTTCTTTTTTTCAGATAATGCAGCCGTTCGCTGAAGAAATGGCGGCGTTCACTGAATACCGCCCTTGGCTGGGACATTTTGGTTTAATTGTTGGTTATCTTGCTGTTGCGTATACTAAAACCTTTCGTATTATGAATAATCATATTGTTTTTCTCCTAACCATAGTGCTTGCAGCGACAGGCTGCGGGCAGGACGAATTCCCATTCTGGCCGGACATGCCGGGTGACATGCCGGGCGGCCAGCAAGCCGTCACCGACCTGAAGGACCCCGGTCTGAGTTGGAGCGCCGATTCTTTCGAGGCCACCATCGGCGCCCAGAACAGTTTCCCCACACTGACAAACACGTACGGCGTAGGTGTCACCTATTCGTCTTCCCAGCCGGAAGTGGCCACCATCAGCGCAAGCGGAGTCATCACGCTGGTCTCCGGCGGATCGACCCTAATATCAGCCACCTCTGCGGCAAATGAGACCTATTCCGCGTCCAGCGCATCTTTCATCCTGACCGTCTTGAATGCCTCCGGAAGCGAGACCGGAGATGACGGACTCAGTTTCGCATCTACCGGCGATCCTGAGTCTGACGATGACATTTCCACCAGCACATTCAAAGGGAAGATAAGCATAAGCTTCTCCGAGACAGGCGACGCCTCCGTCAAAGGAGACAGTTATGGCTACGTGACCGTAGACGGCAACAAGGTTACCGTGAACAATACCGGCGGCGAAGTGCTCATCTATGAGCTCTCGGGAACCACCTCGAATGGCTTCTTCAAGGTATATGGAATCAAGAAACAGGCCATCGTCCTGAACGGGGCCGACATCACCAACCCGGACGGCGCGGCGCTCAACAACCAGAACAAAAAGCGCACGTTCATCGTGGTAAAGGGCACCAACACCCTATCGGATGGCACGGCTGCCGCCTACGCAGCGGAAGGCGAGGAAGATATGAAGGCTGTTCTCTTCAGCGAGAGCCAGCTGGTCTTCAGCGGAAACGGTTTGCTCACGGTCAATGCCAGGAACGCAATAGGCAAGGCAGGCATCTCCTCCGACGACTATATCCGTCTGATGAACAACCCGACCATCAAGGTGAATGCGGGCAGCAAGGCCGGAAACGGTTTCAAGGGCAAGGACTATGTCCAGCTCTCGAACGGCACCCTGGTCGTCTCCATCGCGGCCGCCATGGCGAAAGGCATCTCCACCGACGATTACGTCCTCGTGGAAGGCGGGACGCACATGGTCACTTCGACCGGCGGCGTGGCCTATGACGACGAAGATGCCGAATATACCGGGACCTCCTGCGTCAAGGCCGACAACTATTTCGCGATGACGGGAGGCTCCCTCACCCTCAAGAACACCGGTGACGGAGGAAAGGGCATCCGGGCAGGCAGTTACGATTTCGATGAGACCAACCATACACTCACCGACAGCCATATCTCCGGCGGCACCCTCACTGTGACGACGACCGGGCGCGAAGTCAATGATGTCTCGGCCAAGGGCATCAAGATAGGCTGGGTGACCAAGACCGGCAGCGGAGACCACGCCACGGTAACCGGGAATGCCGGCAACCTGACCATCGACGGCGGAGTCATCTCGGTGAGCAGCACTTCCGGCGAAGGCTTGGAAGTCAAGGGCGACCTCACGTTCAACGGGGGCGAGACCCACGTCTCCTCTACAAGTGAAGACGCCATCAATTGCCAGGGAGACCTGGTCGTAAACAATGGATTCGTTTACGCCTTCTCCTCCGGGAACGACGCCATGGACTCCAACGGCGACACGAAACTCAATGGAGGCTATGTAATGGCGATCTGCACAAAGGGTTCCCCGGAAGTGGCCATCGATGCCAACACGGAGGGTGGCAAAAAGTTATATATCAACAGCGGAGCGACGCTTGTGGCTTACGGTGGCTTGGAAAACGGCTATTCAGCTTCCCAGAGCGTGTATGGCATGAGCGGGACTGCCGGTGCCTGGAATGCTCTCTATGACGGTAAATCGTTTATTGCGGCTTTTAAGGCTCCGTCCAACATATCAAGCTACATCGTGTCAGCCCCGTCGCTGTCCGGCGGTTATAAGGGAGTCAGTGTAAGCGGGGAAGGAAAATGTGAAGGGGTCTGGGCTGTCGACGGTATCTCAGGAGGATCCGCAGTTTCCCTCTCCAACTACACCGGTGGCAATGGAGGTCCCGGCGGCGGTGGCCCCGGCGGCGGCGGAAGACCCGGATGGTAGACGATGAAAGAAGGGATTTCGTCGGCCTACGGCCTCCGACATCCCTTCGACTCCGAGAGCAATCTATGGCAGGATGCGTGGCAGAGCCACGCGATTGTCGCGAGAAAGGGAGTGTGTACAAAACAAACTTTTGCACACACTCCCTTTCTCATGACAAATGCCGCACTTGCGTGCGGCACCTGCCATTGATTGCATTGCGCGGAGAAGAAGGGATTCGAACCCCTGAAACAGGTTTATGCCCGTTTGGCGCATTTCGAGTGCGCTGCCTTCGTCCACTCGGCCACTTCTCCGGGGGCAAAATTACAAAAAATTCCCAGACCAAAAAAATCCGGAGGAATTATTTGTTCTTTTTCTCAAGGATGCGCTTGCGGAGGCCTTGGGAGAGGCTGACGACCTGGGTCTTGTCAGAGAGGTCAAGCCACTCGAGGGCAAGGTCGTACTGCCGCATCATGTAGCAGGCCAGGGCGGTGTTGTACTGGGCGCAGGAGGCTTGCAGGACGTCCTTGTGCTGTGCAAGCTCCATCCAGATTTCCCGGGCTTCTTCCCAGCGCATTTCGGAAGCGAGCCAGAGGGCGTGTTCCCATTTATCATTCAAGCCGTCGAAATAGATGACGGAGTGAGATTCGGGAGCCCAGGTATTAAGGAAAGGTTTGGCGGTGCCGAGGCCGAGGACTTGGGCGTCGGAGCCGAGCATGGAGCCTTCCTCGTCGCTGGCGGTGACGACACGGGCCATCGTTGCACGCTTGACTTCATCCTTGGGATTCATGGAGTCGTAGACATAGACCGCGGTCTTACAGTCGACTTTCTCCCCTTCGCCGTCGGCGAACTGGGGCTGGTCGACCAGGAAGATGACATCCTTGTTGAGGCGCAGGACGAGGCTCTGGAGGGAATCTTTGGAGCTATAATCTTCCCCTTCTGCCTGGTAGGCGCTGTAGATGTCGACGGAGCGTTTGCCTTCGAAATATTCTTTCTCCAGTCCCTGGGCGAGACCGTCCGCAAAGCAGTTGTTGAAGAGGGAGTCGCGGTAAGTGCCGTTGTCGAGATAGACGACGGCCATCGACTTGTTGTCAAGGTCGAGACCGGAAGAGGAAGGGTTTCTCATCTCGAGCCGCATCACATAGGCCTGGGGCGAACAGGCGACGAGTGCCACCATGACGGATGCAAAAGTCAGGATCCTTTTCATAACTATTTAACTTTTAACAATTTCTGCAATCAGGTCATACTCATCCGCCCCGATGATGCGCACGTCGATGAAACGGCCGCACAGGTCGGAAGGAGTCAAAGAGCCGAATGCCTCGCTCTCATATCTTACAAGAATCTCGCCATCCACATCGGGACTTTCATACCGGCTGCGGCAAACGAGGGTCTCGCCGTCATAAGCATCGACCAAAACACGTTCGAGCGTGCCTACGCGTGATTGGTTGAAAGCCAGGGAAATCTCCCGCTGAGTCTCCATCAAGATTGCGAGACGCTCTTCCTTCACTTCCCCGGGGACATCGTCAGCATAATGCTCCGCGCCGTAAGTCCCCTCCTCCTCGGAATATTTGAAGGCGCCAAGGCGTTCGAACCGTGCCTCCCGCACAAAGTCCAGCAACTCTTCGAATTCTTTCTCCCCTTCCCCGGGATGACCGACAATCATCGTAGTCCGCAGCACGACGCCCGGAACCTTCTCCCGCAGGTCACGCACCAAGGCGCGCGTTTCCGCGCCCGTGCAATGCCGTTGCATCATCGAAAGCACCGGGTCGGAAATGTGCTGAAGGGGAATGTCCAGGTAGGGACAGACCTTGGGGTTGGAGGCCATCTGCTCCAGCACGTCGCGGGGAAAACCCGTAGGATAGGAATAGTGGATGCGCAGCCATTCAATCCCTTCGACCTCGGAGAGGCGTTGCAGCAGCTCAGCCAAGGCACGGCGGCGGTAAAGGTCCAAACCGTAATAGGTCGTGTCCTGTGCGATGATGACCAGCTCCTTCACACCCCCTGCGGCCAGGAAACGGGCTTCGGAAACCAGGTCTTCCATCGGGACGGAGCGGTGTGCGCCCCGGATGCCGGGAATCGCGCAATAAGCGCAACTGCGGTCGCAGCCCTCGGAAATCTTCAGGAAGGCGGTGCCGGGCCGGCCTTCGGTCCGGACACGGCCGAAACGGCGTGCCGCTGAAGGAGTCGCGCCGATCGCCTTCAAGACAGGAGCCAGGTCGCGGGCGCCGTACCAGGCATCCACCTCCGGAATCAGCCCGGGGAGCTCGTCCGGGTAGCGCTGGGACAGGCAGCCGAAGACAATCAGCTTGCCCACTCCCCCGCTTGCCTTCCGCTGCCCTGCCTCCAGGATGGCCTGGATGGATTCCTCCTTGGCGTCTCCGATGAAACCGCAGGTATTGATGAGCAGATAGTCCACATAGTCCGGACTGGCCTCGGCCGGTATCACGTCGAACCCGTCTCCCGCTTGGAACAGGAGATGCTCGGTATCGACCGTATTCTTCGAGCAGCCGAGCGTAAGGACCTGGAGGGACGGTCTAGGCATTCGCGGAATCTTCTTCGGCGGCCTCCTCTTCCTCGACGAAATCGAGGGATGCGAACTGCACAAGCTGTCCGTACCAGTCGACGACCTTCTTCATATGGGAGACATAGAAACGGTCCCCGTCATAATCGGGCACGGCCTTCGCGAAGAGGGCCTTCAGTTCCTCGGGAGAGGACTTGGAAGTCGGAGCGGGTTTGTCGCCCAGCGCCTCTTTCAAGGCCAGGAACACTTCCTTAAGCTTCATCTCGCCCTCGGAAGTATAGATGGAAATGTCGGCCAGGGTATTGACGCGGCTGTGCGCATCCAGGGCCGTACGCTTGCGGGTCTCAAGGGACTCGGCGATGATGCCGTTGCGGGCCTGTGCCACATACTCGAACAGACCGTGCTGGCCTGCTACGCTGAGGATTTTTGAAAGATCGGTTTTCATATTCTTTTCGTTTTTATCATTGTTCCAAATAGTTCCTAATATAGCATCTACCTTTGCGGCAAGAGCGTCCGGAGTGCCGTCATTGATGAGGACGGCATCCGCCTCCGTCGGATCCACCCGCTGGGCATCCATACGCCGGCGGATCTCTTCCGGCGGCAGCGCGTCACGTCCGGAGACTCGCTCCAGTCGCAGTTCCTGCGGGGCGTCGACCAGCAGGATCCGGTCCGCCAGCGGGCGGAAGAGCGGCTTCTGAAGGAAGATGGCCGACTCCATCACGACGAAGGGCGCCGATGCCGGCTGGGCGTCGCGCCAGCGGACGAAATCGTCATATACGCGCGGATGCACGACCGCCTCAAGTGCGGACAGCCGGGCCGGATCGCCAAATACCCCGGCGGCGAGTGCCTTACGGTCCAACTTGCCTCCTGCGTCGCGCAGGGACAGTCCCAACGTCTCTTCGAGGGCTGTCACTAAGGCAGGATCCGTATCGTACAAGGCTTTTGTCCGGGCGTCCGAGTCGTAGACCGGAATCCCTTTCGAAGCCAGAAGCGCGCACACGGCGGACTTCCCGCTCCCGATACCGCCCGTAACGACCAGCGTCTTCATCTTCCCACCTCCACGCATTCGAAAACCTCCGGCTGCATGCTCCAGTTGATCACGCCCTGCGGAAGCGCGTCCGTACGCGCCACGCACTTGCCGGACACCGAGCCTGCAAAGTCCTCATAATCAACATAGAACTGCATCTCGGACGTACGGTCGGAGGACAAGGGGAACACGCAGCGGAACAAGACCTCGGCCGTGGAAGGATAGATTGACAGGTTCCTGCCGGACGGCACATTCCGGGCGATGACGGACACCGTCTTGCGCAGCTCCACATAACGGGTCACATCCAGGAAGTAGTTGACCTCGGTATCGGACAGACGGACATGCCTGGGATTCTCCAGCGAAACCCGGCCCGTCTGGGGCGAACTGACGTTGGAGAGAGAAATGCGACGCGTATAGATACGCTCGATATTCTCCAGGTAGGCAGCGTCTCCGTATACGATCACGGAATCAGGCTCAAGCCGGAGCCGGTCCTTCTGCATGTACTGCGAGCGGAAAGAAAGGTAGCTGACCGGAATCACCGGGACGGTCTTGTGGTTCTCCTGCGGGAATCGGAAGACGTAGGACGGCGAGATGAAGGACTCCAGCCGCACCTCGCTCCCGAACAGTTCCCCGATATGCGCGCCCAGGGTATTGGACGAAAGCAGGAAGTCACCGTCAGGGTTTTGCGTCAGCAGCTCAGGCTCGACCGGAACCGTAACCGTATGGCCACGCATCCGCCTGCGGCAGCGGATCACGTCATAACCGGTCGCACGGCAGCGCGCCTCGACGATGACAGGCTCGGATGACTGCGGGAAATAACCGGGCAGGTTACTCTTCAGCAAGACCCTGGCCTGCAAGGTCGCCGAATAGCTCTGGTTCATGTTGTACAGCAGCCAGACGCCGAATGCCAACAAGAGAGAGAGGAGAAAAACCGTCAGGTCTCTCCTGTTGACGCCCAGCTTCTCCACCAGGGGATCCAGCCACCGTCCGGACATGGCAAGCGGTGGTTAGGCCTGCTGGCCCTGGTTCGGGTCCTTTACGATCGAACTCTTGTCGATACGGAGTTTGGTCTCGCCGTCCACCTTGAGGACGACATAGCGGTCCTTCACCTCATCGACGGTGCCATAGATGCCACCGGCCGTGATGACCTTGTCGCCTTTCTGGAGTGAATTGCGGAACTGCTCGAGCTCCTTCTGCTGCTTGCGCTGGGGACGGATCATGAAGAGCCACATGATGGCGAACATCGCGATGATCATAATCCAGAACGCGCCCTGGCCGCCGGCGGCAGGAGCGTTCGCAGGGGCTGCGGGAGCCGTCTGGAGCAAAATAGTAATCAAATTCATCATATTCTGGATGGTTTGGTATTACAGAGATAAGGAAAGTTTGTTCTTGATCAGGTTGTCCAGCAAGCCGTTGACGAAAGAACGGCTCTTGGGCGTGCTGTAGTATTTCGAAATCTCGACGTATTCGTTGACGGATATCTTGTTGGGGATCTCGGGGAAATGCTCGACCTCGGCGAGTCCCGTGATGACCAGGACGGCGTCGATGACGAAGAGACGGTCCTTGTCCCATTTCGGCACGGATTCCGCAATCATCTGGTAATAACGGTCATAGCCCGTGAAGGCCCCGCGCAAGAGCCGGACGGCGAACTCCCGGTCGCTGTCCACCTGGACACCGGTCTTGGCCATGATCTCGCTCTGATAGAGCGGCGGGAACTCCCAGCGATGGCCGGCCCCGAGCGACTCGAGGGAACGGCAGCACCAGGTCAGCGCATAGGCAAGGTCATCGATCCAATAGATGGACATCTCTTCAAGGATCGCCTCCAGGTCGGGATTATCGACCAGTTCCTCTTCAAAGATCTTGACGAAAAGGGCGGCATCCTCACGGAGGGAGGATTTGCCGGAATTCAGGTAGGCCTGGAAATACTCCTTGTCGCGGATACTCTCATAGAGTTTCCGGAGGAAGGCGTCATTCTGGTCCCAGGAGAACTTTTTCTTGCCGGTCAGCTTTTTGAAATCAGGATCCGCTTCCAGGATCGGAGCGATGCGGTTCTCCACGAATTTCAAGTTCGGATGCCTCTCCTCTTCGGTCGGATTGAATTTGGCGCGGGCCGCCTCGATGCGGGCGGAAGCCTCGGCGGTCAGCGGCGGGATCAGGGACAACATATAGAGATACAAGTCCCTCACTGCCTGACAGGAAATCTCGAGCTCCGCCTCCGCCTCCTTGAGAGACATCGACGGGTTCTCTGCATAGCTGTAGAGCACTTTGAAGACCTTGATTCTGAGGATCCTTCTGTTCAGCATAATTTCAACGAAAATTTTATGCAAAGATAATACAGAATCGATAAAAAATTCTATTTTTGTCTTGAAAAGAATCACACGAATATGTACAGAGATGATTATGAAAGGGCGAATGCCCAGGAACGCGGGGCCGACGATGTGTTCTCCAAACCGGTCCGTGCCGGAAAAAGGACCTATTTCTTCGACGTCAAATCGACGCGGGGCAATAAGGATTTCTATCTGACGATCACCGAAAGCAAGCGCCGCACCGAGCGGGACGGCAGTTTCACATACGACAAGCACAAGATCTTCCTCTACAAGGAGGATTTCGAGAAGTTCCGTGAGGGCCTCGACGAAGTGATCGAGTATATCAAGAACAACTGTTTCGACGGTGAGATCCCCCAGCGGGAATACTCCGACGTCGAGTTTGAAGAACTATGATGACAGCGGGTCCCCAAGGCCCGTTTTTTTATACCTGAATCTATGGACGACAGAATGAAAACCATCCGCGCGGCGGCCGGATACATCCTGCAGCGGGTGGGACAGGACAAGCCTCTGGCCGGCATCGTGCTTGGCAGCGGCCTGGGCAAGTTGGCCGACGGCATCGAAGATGCGCAGGTCATCCCCTACCGGGACATCCCGGGCTTTCCCCTTTCCACGGCTACGGGCCACAAGGGCAATTTCATCTACGGCAAGCTCGGCGGCAAGACCGTCGTGGCGATGCAAGGCCGTTTCCATGGCTATGAGGGCTATCCGATGAGCCTGGTGACGATGCCGGTGCGCGTGATGAAGCTCCTCGGGATCGAATATCTCTTCGTCAGCAACGCCGCCGGCGGCACGAACCCCTCCTTCCAGGTCGGCGACCTGATGATCATCCGGGACCACATCAATCTCCATCCCAATCCGCTGATCGGGCCAAACTTCGAGGAAATGGGCCCCCGTTTCCCCGACATGACCTGCGCTTATGACCAAGAATTGATCGCCCGCGCGAAAGTCTTGGCTGACAAACTGGGGATCCGCGTCCGGGAGGGCGTTTATTTCAGTTCGACGGGTCCGACCTACGAGACTCCGGCGGAGATCCGCTTCTTCCGCCTCATCGGCGCGGATGCGGTCGGCATGTCCACCACGCCCGAGGTGATCGTGGCACGGCACTGCGGCATCAAGGTGTTCGGCATGTCCGTCATCACCAACAAGTGCAACACGGAGAACGTCGAGCGAAACCTCAACGACGGCGAGGATGTGGTCCGGGCGGCGGATGCCGCGGCGGACCGGATGACCCTCCTGTTCAGGGAATTGGTCGCCTCACTGTAATTTATCGATATACAGCACGCCGTCCAGGTGGTCACACTCATGCTGGAAAATGACGGCGGTGAAACCGTGGACCGACTCCACGGTATCTTTCAGCGTGCGCGGTGAGACATAGGCGATGTCCACGTTTCGCGAACGCATGACGTTGCCCCGGCGGCCGGGAACGGAAAGGCAACCCTCTGCTCCCAGTTCTTCCGGCCCGTGCACGCCGGTGATCCGGATGTTGGGATAGACTTCAAAGGGCTCTCCCGGCTTGTCGAAACGCTGCACGGCGATCACACGCCGGTTCAGGCCCACCTGGGGCGCCGCAATCCCGACACCGTCCTGCTCGGGAGAAGTGACGGTCGCGAGCATGCGCCGGGCCAGGGTATTGAATGTCTCGGAAGCTATCTCCTTGACAGGCAGATCGATGGAAATCGCACGCAAGACAGCGAGGTCCAGCGTATCCTCCACGGTCAGCACCCGCATCACGCCTTCCCCTTCCGTGATCAGCTGCCGCTCCCCTTCGGTCCAAGGTTCCTCTCCTCCCTGGCTGCAGGAGAACAGAGCCAGGATGGCGAACAGGAGTGCCGCGGAAGTCAGGATGCGTTTCATTTCAGGCCGGATTTCAGGAACTCGACGAAGCCCGGCACGGACAGGTCGTAACCGCGCACCGGGACAAGCTGCTCGCCATCCGGCGAAAGCAGGGCGTAGTTGGGCTGGGCATTGACCCCGAAACGCGTCTGGGCGATATGGGAATTGACACGTCCCACATCCTTGAGCACCTTTCCGCCCTCGGTGGTGACCCAGCGGGACTCGGGCAATTTGGTCTTGTCGTCCATGTAGAGGACGGCGATCACATAATCGTCGGCCAGGATCTGACGCACCTGTGGGTCGCTCCAGACACGGGCCTCCATCTCGCGGCAGTTGACACAACCGTGGCCCGTGATATCCACGAATACAGGTTTACCCTGCTCTTTGGCAGCTTCCAGCGCGGCTTCTATCGTATCATAACCGGCCAGACCGTGCGGCAGGGAAAGCATCTGCGCATCCGTCTCCACGGGCAGCGCCTGCACCTCGGCGGAAGGCTGGTAGCGGTCCAGCACGAAATCCTGTGTCTCGATGGGCGGCAGGTAACCGGACAAGGCTTTCAAGGGCGCGCCCCACATGCCGGGAATCATATAGACCACGAAGGCGAACACGGTGATCGCCAGAGCCAGGCGGCCGACGGACAGATATTCCAGCGGACTGTCGTGCTTGAAACGGATCTTGCCGATCAGGTACAGGCCCAGCAGGAAGAATACCGCGATCCAGATCGCGAGATAGACCTCGCGGTCCAGCAGATGCCAGTGGTAAGTCTGGTCCGCGACGCTGAGGAACTTGAAGCCCAGCGCCACCTCGATGAAGCCCAGGACCACCTTGACACTGTTGAGCCATCCGCCGGATTTCGGCAGGTTCTTCAACAGCGAAGGGAAGAGAGCCAGCAGGGTGAACGGCAGAGCGAAGGCGATGCTGAACGCAAGCATCGTCACCATCGGGGCCCAGAATTCGCCGCTGGTGGACTTGATCAGCACGGTACCCACGATGGGACCCGTGCAGGAGAAGGAGACCAGCACCAGGGTCAGGGCCAGGAAGAAAATCCCGGCCAGGCCTTTCTTGTTGGAGTTCTGGTCCGATTTATTGACCCAGGAGGACGGGAGCGTGATCTCGAACGCCCCGAAGAAGGAGGCTGCGAACACCATGAACACAATGAAGAACAGGATGTTCGGAAGCCAGTGCGTGGCGAGCCAGTTGAAGATGTCAGCCGTCACGGACGAGCCGCCCACCAGCCAGGTTATACCGATGATCAGGCAGATCGGGACCGTATAAAGGAGCACGATCGAAAGCCCGTAGAAGAGCGCCTTGAAACGGCCCTGCGCGGGTGTTTCGGAGCCTTTCATGAAGAAACTCACGGTCATAGGCACCATCGGGAACACGCAGGGCGTCAGCAGCATCGCGAAGCCCCAGAGGATCGCCTCCAGGATGAGGGCCCAGAGCGAACCTTTCTCCTTGGCGGGAGCCGGGGTCTCAGCAACGGCCGGCGCCAGACTCAGCCTTTCGGTGAATTCCCAATCTTCGGGCGTACGGCAGGCATCCCCGCTACAGGAGCTCCAGGAGACCGTCCCGGATAGTGATTTCACATCCCCGGACGCCTTGAAGCGCTGGGTGATGACATAGCGGCCCCGGACCACTTTGGCGCCCTTGTAGTCGGAGGGTTCATATTCCTCCGTCGGAGCGCCCAGCAATTCCAGGCCGGCGACCTGATCCAGTTCAAGCGTCGTCCCGGACCACTCATCGTCCATCGGATGCGTGTAATACCCATCCCCGACGTCACCGCTGAGGACCAGTTCATACTCCCCGCCCCCTAGTTCGCGGACGGCGGAAGTCCAATTGACCGACGGCTCCTCGCCAAACTGGAGAGCGAGGGCCAGGATCAGAAACAGATGCTTGAACATGGATGATTATTTTGCAAATGCCACGGAACGGGTCTCGCGGATGACCGTGATCTTGACCTGTCCGGGATAAGTCATTTCTTCCTGGATCTTCTGGGCGATCTCGGTGGAGAGAGTGGCGGCTTGCTCGTCGGTCACCTCTTCGGCGCCGACGATCACACGCAGTTCGCGTCCTGCCTGGATGGCGTAAGCCTTGGTCACGCCCGTATAAGCGGAAGCGAGATTCTCCATATCCTTGAGCCGCTTGATATAGGACTCGATGACTTCGCGGCGGGCGCCGGGACGGGCACCGGAAATCGCATCACCGACCAGCACGAGCGGGGAGATGATGGAGGTCATCTCCATCTCATCGTGGTGCGCGCCGATGGCGTTGCAGATCTCGGGACGCTCCTTGTACTGCTCAGCCAACTTGGCGCCGAGCAGGGCGTGCGGCAATTCGGGATCGTCTTCGGAAACTTTGCCGATATCGTGCAGGAGGCCGGCACGCTTGGCGATCTTCGGGTTCAGGCCCAGTTCGGAGGCCATGATGGCGCAGATGTTCGCCACTTCACGGGAGTGCTGCAGCAGGTTCTGGCCGTAGGAAGAACGGTATTTCATGCGGCCGATGAGCTTCACCAACTCGATGTTCATCCCATGGATGCCGAGATCGATGCAAGTCCGCTTTCCGGTCTCGAGGATCTCGTCGTCAAGCTGCTTGCGGACCTTGGCGACCACCTCTTCGATGCGGGCGGGATGGATGCGGCCGTCCACCACCAGCTGGTGCAGGGCGAGCCGGGCCACTTCGCGGCGGACCGGATCGAAGGCGGAGAGCAGAATCGCATCCGGCGTGTCGTCCACGACGATCTCAACGCCGGTAGCAGCCTCCAGGGCGCGTATGTTGCGGCCTTCACGGCCGATGATGCGGCCCTTGATCTCGTCGTTGTCGATCGGGAAGGTCGTGACGGCGTTTTCAATGACAGTTTCCGTCGCGGTGCGCTGGATGGTGCTGATCACGATGCGTTTGGCCTCCTTGGCGGCATTCAGCCGGGCCTCATCCATCGTATCGTTGATATAGGCCTGGGCGGCCGTACGGGCCTCCGCCTTCATGTTCTCGACCAGCACCGCCTTGGCCTCTTCGGAGGTCATTCCGGCGACGGTTTCGAGCTGCTTGTTGACCTGGGCGGTCAGGCGGCCGAGCTCCTCGGACTTGCGCTCATAGCTTTCGCGCTGGGCATTGAGGGACTTCTTGGCATTCTCCGCGTCATTGAGTTTGCGGGAGAGTTCGGAACTCTGCTGCCCGAGGGCGCTCTCCTTCTGGGCGATGCGGCTCTCAGCCTCACGCAGCTGGGCGTTCTTGTTGTTGACGAACTGCTCATGCTCACTCTTGAGCTGCAGGAACTTCTCCTTGGCCTGGAAGATCTTCTCCTTCTTGATGGCCTCTCCTTCGCGTTCCGCCTCGATGAGGATCTGCTCCTTGCGACCCTTGAGACGGGCCTTATGGATGAGTATATAGAGGGCGAGGGCCAGGGCGGCTCCTACGACCAATCCGATAAGTATACCGAGTAACATAACTAGTTGTATATTTGTTGTTTATAGTTTTAGTCCATCATAGCAAAAGCGGCTGCTCCCCATTTGGGAAGCAGCCGGCAGTCGTTTATCAAAAAAGCCGTTAGTCGGGTTGTCAGAAAAATCTTGACGACACGGTTTGGGCTCCACTGCGTATCAGACATCCACCGTCCCGCCGAAGCGGAATCCCCGAAGGTGACATTGGCCCGTCATCAACGCCGTGAGGTACCCGGTTCCCTTATGGGTGTTGTTTTCAGCAAAAGGAACTAACGGCTACTTTCTGTCAATGCTGTCCAGATAACTTGTCATCTCATCCAGGAGCTTCTTCTCCCCCTCCTCACGGGCCGTGAGCTTGCGCTGCGCGGCGATGCGGTTGATCGTCTCGTTGAGCGTGACGAACACCAGCTTGTCCAGCATATCCTTGTCGGGGAATTTGGCATCATACTGGGCCAGACGCTTGTTGATCGCATCGGCTGCGATCCGCATGATCTGCTCCATTTCGGGAGTGGCCGCCTTCAGCGGATAATCCTTCCCGGCGATTTTCAGCGTAATGCTCTGGTCCATATCAGTCTTTTTCCAACAAAGAGATGCATTTGTCGATCTCGCGGATCAACCTGTCGATCTTTTCTCTCGCGGCGGAGGAGCTATCTCCGCCCGACATAAAGGCTCCTTTCAGTTCCAGGGTACGGACCTGGTCTTTCAAGTCATCTATCTGCTTCCTGCAGGCCTCGCTGGAGGCACGTTCCTTTTCCAACTCGGCGGCGAGGGCCTCTGAGCGCTCGCGCTGGGCTTCATAAAGGGCGATGAGCCGTTCAAAATTGCTTTTGATCTCGTTCAACATGGTGCTTGCAGCAATGCCTAATCTTTGCAAATATAGTAAAAATATGAAATTTAACAAAATAATGTCGGCGACTTAAGCAATCGCTCCATGCGAAGGACGGCATCGCCGTTTCATAAGTTTTTGCTATCTTTGAAAAAACATGCACCCCGACTATGAAACGTTTCATCTGCATCCTCTTTTCCATCATGGTCTTTCTACCCGGACTCCGGGGACAGGACTACAAGAGTTACATTGATATCCGCTATGGTGCTAAACGTACGGAACTGAAGGCCGACGACCCGGACCAAGACCGTCTGCTGGACATCTATCTCCCGGCGACAGCCAAGCCGGAAACCGGCTATCCCGTCCTGGTTTTCATCCATGGCGGCGGATTCACCAGCGGATCCAAAGACATGCGTCCGTCCGTCCAGGCCATTTTCGAAAAGCTGCTGGACCACGGATACGCCGTAGTATCCATCAACTATATCCTGGGGCGCCGGCGTCCTGCGGGTGAGGCAGACGAAGCAGCCCGGACGCCGGGCCGTCAACAACAAAGGCAGGGAGAAGCCCGGACGCGCCGGACCGGTGCCCCGGATGACCCTGTTTTGGCTCCCGGCGCCGGCAGTCCCCTCCTGATGGCCGGAGAGGACGCCGTCATGGCCCTTCAGTGGATCGACGCCCACGCCTCCGAATATGGCCTTGACACGGGTTTCCTTGCCTTGATGGGAGGATCGGCCGGGTCAGCCACGTCTATCTGTGCCGCCCAGTACCTGCATCCCGAGACGCCCCGCGTAGCCGCAATCGTGAACTGCTGGGGCGGATTCAACGCCTTGGATGCCATTCTGGACGGCACCATTCCCATGCTCAGTTTCCACGGCACCGAAGATTCTACCATCCCCATCGACCAGGCCTTCGCCCTGCAAAGGAGAATGGAGGAACTCGGGAGCAAGGATTCCCGTCTCGTGGTCATGGAGGGGAAGGGACACGCCCAGTATAAGTATATCGGAGAGGAACGGATGGATGAAGTCATCAGCTTCCTGGACGGGATCCGGAAGGCAGAGACCTTCTCCGATGGAACGGCTGCGGTTTCCACCAGGAAAGTCGGATCCCTCAACGAGGGCTGGCAATTCAAGAAGGGATCATTACAACCCCGTGGCGTTTTCCCCAACATCTTCATCCCCCGGCCCGATACGACCGTCAACCTGCCCCACACCTGGAATCAGGCTGATTTCATGAGCGACGAAGGGTATTATCGCGGTGAGGGTTCCTATGTGAAGGAACTCTATATCCCGGCCACCTGGAAGGGGAAACGGGTCTTCATCAATTTCGAGGGAGTGGGATCGGCTGCCTGGGTGGACGTCAACGGGACGGCCGTCGCCTCCCACAAGGGTGCTTACAACGCCTTTACCGTAGACTTGACGGACCATCTCGCATACGGACAGAAAAACCTCATCATCGTATCCTGCTCCAACCGGGTCTCCAACGAGATCGCCCCTACCGGAGGGGATTTCAACATGTATGGCGGTATTTACCGCGACGTCTGGCTTGTCGTGACGAAGGAAGACAGTTGCATCAATCCGCTCTACTACGGCTCCAACGGGCTCTTTGTCACGCAGAAATACCTTTCAGACGAGAGGGCTTCATTCTGCGCTGACATCCTCCTTTCCAGCAAGTCCGGCTACCGGGGCTGCGATGTGGAGTTGAAGGTCCTGGATGCGGAAGGCAAAGAAATTGTCAGCAAACGGACCCCTTACATCAACCATGATAAAGTCTCCGTCAATTTTGCGATCACGCACCCCCACCGATGGAACGGGATGAAAGATCCTTATCTCTATACCGTCGTCGCAACGCTACGCCGTGACGGGAAGGAAATAGACCGGGTGGAAGATCACTTCGGAGCGAGAGACTTTTACATCGATGCCGACAAGGGCTTCTTCCTTAACGGCGAGCACCTGAAACTACGCGGAGTCTGCCGTCACCAGGACTGGGCCGGAACAGCATCCGCCCTGACCCGGGAGAACCACCTCAAGGACTTGGATATCATCCAGGAAATGGGGGCGAACGCCCTTCGTCTGGCCCATTATCCGCAAGCGCATTTCATGTTCGAAGAAGCGGACAGGCGCGGATTCGTGGTGTGGGAAGAGATTCCCTTCGTCGGCAGCTACGTCCATCTGCCGGAGTTCGATCAGAATCTCCGCACGCAGCTCCGGGAGATGATTCTCCAGAACTACAATCACCCGTCCATCTGCTTCTGGGGCCTGTTCAACGAGATTGTAGGCGACTTCGACGGTATCCTGGCTGAATTGAATGACCTGGCCCACCAGCTGGACCCGGTGCGGATGACCGTTGCCGCCACTTATCAGGAAGGGAGTTTCAACTTCATCACCGACGGGATCGCTTGGAACAAGTATTTCGGTTGGTACCAGCCGAAGATCGACAACTTCGCCAAATACTTCGACGAGTGGCATGCCAAGTATCCGGATGCCCTCATCGGCATCAGCGAGTACGGCGCCGGAGCGTCCTTCAACCAGCACGTGGCGCGGTGGAGGGAGCCTGAAAGGATGGACACCCGCGCCCCCTTCCATCCCCAGGAAATGCAGACGGAATACCATATCCGTCACATCCGCATGATTGCCGAACGCGATTACCTGTGGGGCACTTACATATGGAACATGTTTGACTTCGCCTCCTCGATCCGTGCCGAGGGTGACACTCGGAACCTGAACGACAAAGGGCTTGCCAGCCACGACCGCACCCGCAGGAAAGATGCTTATTACGCCTATAAAGCCAACTGGAATAAGGACGAAAACACCGTCTGGCTCTGCTCGAAGAGTTTTACTGAGCGGGAAGATGAGCTGACAGACATCATCGTCTTCACCACGGCTCCCTCTGTCAAACTATTCATCAACGGCAAGCTGATTGGAAGCCGGAAGACAGACGCCTATGCCACCGCCCGATGGGATGATATCCGGCTCGGGAAGGGCGAAAACGTAGTGGAGGTCCGTACCGCGCACGGCAACGACAGCGCAGTCTGGACTGTCAAATAGCGCCTACCGGGCCCGTTCAATTACCTCTGGGCGAAAAGCAGGGCCATGTCGGCGGCGAGAGCGGGATTCGCCAGTTTTTCAGGAACGAAGGACCAGCGGCCGATGAGGGCGGGATCGGAAATGGCGGCGGGATCGACCATTCCCGTCTCCTTGATGTAATCATAGATCAGGTTCCGGATCTCAGGATATTTGCCCACGATACGGTCCTGCTCCTCATCCGACTTCACCCCGGCTCCCCTTGGCATAAGGCCGCCGCCTCCGCTGGCCCGGTAAGAGGTCATCGCCACGCGATAGCGCGCCTCAGGGTCGAATGCGGCCCCGGACGCAAGCGAAGCGATCCGTACCCGCTCGCCGAAGGGCTTCGTCACATCGACCGTATAGTTGATGCCGGCGCCTGAATCGAAGTTGTAGGTCCGGGCCGGGAAAGACCAGCGCTGCTGACCCGTACGCGCATCGTCACGCGGCTCGATTTTCAGCAGGCGCTCTCCCGGACGGGAAACGGTATTGATCCAGCTGTTGTACGAAAACTCCAGATAATCTTTCACCTCCTTGCCCGTCAGTTCGACGACAAAGAGTTGGTTTTCATAGGGATAGATCGTGAACATGTCGTTGAACACCAGGTCTCCCGCCTTGACACGTCCGTTGTAGGTCAGGGGTGCCGCCATCGAAATCTGCGCGCCGGTCGCCTTCAGGCACACCGTATGGATCAGGTTCATATAGTCGCACATGCCTTTGAACGCATCCCGCGTCAGGAGGTCCGACTTCAGTTCACCGACCGGACGGAGCGTAAAGGCTTTGACCGCCTCATAATCAGGACGGAAGGCCTCCCGCATCGCAGGATCCGCCTTCTGCGCATCGACAGGGATCAGGGACGCGACCGGCGTCTTGGAGACGACCCGGCGGCCCTTGACGGTGACGGTGAGTTCCCCATGTCCGATGAAACGCATATGGCTGCCGGAGTTGATCAGGGCGATCCCTTCCCCGTCCTGGGTCAGCGGCCGGTGGTCATGGGCGCAGACCACGAAATCCACTCCCTTCAGCGACTGGAGCAGGTCCTTGCCCTGACTGTCCAGGCCACGGCCGTTGCCGCTTCCCGTCCCCGTATGGGCCGCGACGATGACGACCTGGGGATGCTCCCGCGCGATCACCGCGTCCACGTCCTCCTGTACGAGCGGGATCAGGGACTTGAAATCCAAGCCGCTCCACAGGCTCTCGTCCAGCCAGTTTTTCATATTGGGATTGTTGTAGCCCAGCACCGCAACCTTCAGGCCCGCCTTGTGGAACACGGCATAGGTAGGGAAATAGCGGTCCCCGGTCGCGACTTCGATCACGTTGCCCCCCAGGAACGGGATCCCCCGCGCCTCAAGTTCGGCCGCGACCCGGTCATACACCGGGTGCCCGGTCTCGATGTCGTGGTTGCCGCCGATGACGGCGTCATAGCCCAGATACTCCGCAAGACGAGGGAACACATGCGGGGAAGCCGTGTCCACATAGTTGAAATAGTATGCGGCGTTGTCTCCCTGCAGGAAATCACCCGCGTCCAGCAGGAGTACATTGTCCTTCCCGGCCGCGGCACGCACGCTGTCCGCATAATATTTGATCGTGAACATTGACCTACGGACTCCCCCGCCCACATAGGTGGAATCGAAATAGGAACCGTGGATGTCATTGGTCGTGAGCAAGTGCAGCGTATATACGCCATCCTTCGGGCCGCAGGCAAGCGCCAGGCAGGCCAGGGACAAGAAAGTAAGGAAACGTTTCATAGGATTCATTCAGAAAAACAACGAAAGTTAAGCATTTCTTCCGGCATATCGCTATTTTTGTCTTCATGAAACTGCAAACGACCGTGACTTTTCCTGCCAGCCGCCTCCCTGTCACACCGGAAGACAGGGTCCTGGTGCTCGGCAGCTGCTTTGCCGACCAGATCGGGACAAGGCTCTCGCACGCCGGCTTCCAGGCCTGCGTCAATCCCTTCGGTACGCTTTACAATCCCTTCTCCCTGGCTTCGGCGCTATCCCGCCTGTGCGACGGCCGTCCTTTCACGGAATCCGAATGCGTTGAGATGGGCGCCGGCGCCGGTCTCGTCTGCTCTTTCAGCCATCACACCTCTTTCGCCCGCCCCAGCGGGGAAGAATTCCTGGAAAACGCCAACCGCGCCTTGGAGGAAGCCGTCGATTTCTGGCAAGATTGCAACAAGGCGCTCATCACGCTCGGCACGGTCTTCTGCTGGCTGCGTGACGGCGCCGTGGTCGCCAACTGCCTGAAGCGCCCGGCTGCGGAATTCGAACGCGTCGAGATGACCTTGGAACAGGTCACCGCCGTCCTGCGCGGCATCGTCCTGAGCAGTCCCGGGAAGGAATTCATCTTCACCGTCAGCCCGGTCCGGCACCTGGGCGACGGGGCACACCTCAACCAGCTCAGCAAGAGCACTTTGCTGCTCGCCGTAGACGCGCTGATGCAAGACCCCGTCGTCGGGCAGCGCTGCGAGTATTTCCCGGCCTACGAAATCATGATGGATGAGTTGCGGGATTACCGTTTCTACGGGGAAGACATGACGCATCCCACGGCACAGGCCGCGGATTACATCTGGGAGCGTTTTCTGGATTTCGCCGTGCCCTCGGAGGACCGGCCCCGCATCGCGGAAGCCGAAAAGGCCTGGCGAGCCTCGCAGCACCGGCCGCTGCATTAAAGATCAACCCCAGCCATGGGAAGATCCGTCGTCGACAATGGGCTCAGTGCCCGATCCGTCCGACGTTCCGCCTCCCAACAGAGACTCCTCCATGTCGATATGGACGACGGAGGAGGACGGTTGCTCGTATGACGGAGTCTGTGCTTCCATGGCAGGGACTTGTTTACCGCCGGAAACCGCGCATCTGCTGAGCCAGTTTGCCGGTTACGGCGCCTTTCATCATCTTGCGGGTCCCTTCGAACTGCTTGAGCAGGCGGTTGACCTCCGGCAGTGAAGTGCCCGAACCGTCCGCGATCCGCTTGCGCCGGGAACCGTTGATAATCTCGGGATGAGCCTTCTCGTAAGGCGTCATGGATTGGATGATGGCCTCCGTGGTCTTGAAGGCGTCGTCCGGGATGTCCACGTCCTTGAGGGCCTTGCCCATGCCGGGGATCATCGATGCAAGATCCTTGACATTGCCCATCTTCTTGACCTGCTGGATCTGCTGGAAGAAATCGTCGAGGGTGAACTGGTCCTTGGCGAGTTTCTTCTTTAGTTCGCGGGCCTGCTTCTCGTCAAACTGCTCCTGAGCCTTTTCGACGAGGGAAACGACGTCTCCCATGCCGAGGATGCGGTCTGCGATGCGCTTGGGGTGAAAGACATCCAGCGCCTCCATTTTCTCGCCGGTGGAGACGAACTTGATCGGTTTGCCCACGACGGCCTTGATCGACAGGGCTGCGCCACCGCGGGTATCACCGTCCATCTTGGTCAGCACGACGCCGTCGAAGTCGATGGCATCATTGAAAGCCTTGGAAGTCTCCACGGCATCCTGACCGGTCATCGCATCCACGACGAAGAGCGTCTCCGAAGGATGGACAGCCTGATGCAACGCGGAAATCTCATCCATCAACTGCTGGTCCACCGCGAGACGGCCGGCGGTATCGACGATGACGACGCTGTAGCCTTCGCGTTTCGCCTGCGCGATCGCAGCGGTCGCAACCTTGATGGGATCGGTCTCCCCTTCGATGGAGAAGACCTCCACGCCGATCTGCGCGCCCAAGGTCTTGAGTTGCTCGATGGCGGCGGGACGGAACGTGTCGCAGGCCGCGAGCAGGACCTTCATCCCGCGCTTGCTTTTGATGTTGAGCGCCAGCTTGCCGGAGAAGGTGGTCTTACCGGAACCGTTGAGACCGGCGACGAGCACCACGGCCGGACTCCCCTTCAGGTTGATGTCCTGCGAATCGCTGCCCATGAAATCGGCCAGTTCGTCATGGACGATCTTGACCATCATCTGCTGCGGCTTGACGGCCGTCAGCACATTCGCGCCGATGGCCTTGGCCTTGACGCGGTCGCAGAATTCCTTGGCCACCTTGTAGCTCACGTCCGCTTCAAGCAGGGCGCGGCGGATGTCCTTGAGGGTTTCGGCGATATTGATATCCGTGATCTTTCCTTCACCTTTGAGGATCTTGAAAGAGCGTTCGAGTCGTTCGGTTAGATTTTCAAACATGGCGTTGTCCGATAAGTGCGGCAAAGTTACGAAAAAAAGCGTTATTTTAGCAGAATGAAACAGCAAACAATGAGAATCGGTATCCTTGGCGCCGGTCACATCGCCGGCAAAGTCTCCGGCACACTGAAACAGATGCCGGAAGTCCGTTGTTACGCTATTGCGGCCCGGGACCTGTGGCGGGCGGAGGCGTTTGCCGGAGAGCATGGTTTCGACAAGGCGTACGGGTCTTACGAGGAATTGGTCCATGACCCGGATGTGGACCTGGTCTATGTCGCCACGCCCCACAACTGCCATTATCCGCACGTCAGGCTGGCCCTGGAGAACGGGAAACCGGTACTCTGCGAGAAATCATTCATGATGAACGCCCGCGAAGCCGAAGAGGTCATCGCCCTTGCCCGTCAGAAAGGCCTGCTCCTCGCCGAAGCGATCTGGACGCGTTACATGCCTTTTTCCAAGACCATCCGGGACGTGGTCGAGAGCGGCGTCATCGGCAAGGTGCGGATGCTGTCCGCCAACCTTGGCTATGCCGTCGACTGGAAAGAGCGCCTGGTCAAGCCGGAACTCGGCGGCGGCGCCTTGCTGGACCTGGGCGTCTACTGCCTCAACTTCGCGCTGATGTACTTCGACGGCGAGATTTCCGACATCAAGACCGCCTGCGTCAAGAACGAGTTCGGCGTGGATATGCAGGAGACCATCGCCCTCTATTTTCAAGACGGCAGGATCGCCAACCTCCATGCCACGGCCTGGTGCGCCACGGACCGCCAGGGTGTCATTTCCGGCGACAAAGGATTTCTCATCGTCGACAATATCAACAACCCCATGAGCGCCACCGCCTGGGACCGCTATGGTCAGCAGCTCGGCCATTGGGAGGCGCCTGCGCGCATCTCCGGCTTCGAATACGAGTTCCTCGCCTGCCGTGACGCCATCGCCGGCGGAGCCTGCGAGCCGGCCTGTATGCCGCATGCCGAAACGCTCCGCGTCATGCGTCTGATGGACAGCCTGCGTGCTGAATGGGGTGTCCGTTTCCCGGGAGACCCTCTGCAATGAGGTCCGGAAGGCTCTGGTTATTTATCGTACTCCACTTGATCCTCGGAACAGGCGGAGCCCCTTGCGCGACCGCACAGACGACGGAGGTTCCCGCACACTGGTACGGGAAATGGGGCCTGACGGCCGGCTACGGCAACCGCAAGATCCTGGAAGATGAGGAGAAGGCCGTTTTAGACACTTTGAATCACTTCCGGGGAGAAGCGACCCTGCAGCTGGGTTATATGTCCCCGAAATTCTCCTTCTCCACCCACGTGAAAGGACAGATGCTTGAGAAAGACACGGATTTTTATCACGCCGCCATCAAGAATGAGGAGAAGATGGAATTCAAATCCCGTCAAACCGCCCTCCGGCAACCGTCCGGAAGCTGGCGGACGGATTTCCAATGGAAGCCATCCGACCGGAACCAATTCTCCACCTTCCTGTTGTACCAGATCGAAAGAGACAAGAGCCTCGGAGCTACGTTCGACATGAAGTTTGACATCGATGGAGAGGATGTGGACCGGATGGGTTTTTCCACGGAAGAGCGGCGTTACATGAAGCAAACCCTGCAAGGCGGATGGCGCTCCACCCACTTGTTCCCGGAGCGGCATCTCTCCCTGATCACCCAGCTTGACGGGACGACGCGGTTCAACAGACGCCATTCCCTTTGGGAACAAAGTGAGATTTCCTGGGATAAGACTTATCTCCTGACGCCCCGGAGCGACGTCCATGAAGGCAAAGCCCTGGCACTGCTGCGCAATGACCATTTCTGCGGAGTGCCCACCCTCCTGTTCGAAACGGCGCTCCAGGCGCGCTCCGCCTACACGGAAGACAGAAACGGCGGCAAGACGCAGATCGCCCCGGAAGTCTGGCGGGACTCCCTCAGTATCCAAGAGAGATTCGACCATCTGGCCATTTGGCTTGAACCGGGAGTCAATGTGGACTACCGGATCGGCACCTGGCATTTCCGGGTTGAAGCGACACTTCAATGGTATGGGGAACAATTGACGGATGAACGGCATTTCCGGGACCTGGTCTGGGACTGCCCCAACCCGGTCGGCCGCATCCTCACGGAATGGGCGCCTTCCAAGATGCACAGGATCACTGCGAGTGTATCCCACTCCGTCAAACAGCCTCCCTATGTGCAACGCTGCTGGTTCGAACGGCAAGGCGCCAATGCGGACCAGTTGTTCCGGGGTAATCCGGATCTGGCCCCCTCACGCAGCCAGGAAGTCAGTCTGATATACAACTTCCGCCAGGAACGTTTCAGCGCCTCTTCCCAAAGCCGCCTGACCTACCGGACCAACGAAGTGGAGCGTACTTTTACGAACGAGACGATAGACGGACGCAAATACAAGGTCTTCACCTGGCTGAATACGGCTTACGGAAAGACTTTCTCACAGGTCGTGACCGCCGGTTGGAGCGGCAACATCTTCAGCGCCAACGCCCGGCTCAGCTACAGCCAGAAACTGCAGCAGTCCGCCATGCGTGACCGGGAGGTCCGGACCCATCACTGGGAATTTTCCGCAGACGCCTCCTGCCGTCCGGGAAAAGGCTGGTCGCTCTCTGCCCGCGGGGCTTATGTCGGAGACGTCCAGACCCTCTACAGTCTCTTGGAAGGCTACTGCTCTTTAAGTGCGCGTGTCGAGAAAGCATTCAAAAAGGTCACGGTCTTCATCGAAGGCCGTGACCTGCTGGACCAACCTGTGGAAAAAGAATTTACCTCGGCGGATCTGTCTGAAAGATGGAGTGAAACCGAATATTTGAACCGGAGAGTGTTCCTGACCGGTTTCACCTGGTCATTCTGATTAGAGCGAGCTCTTTTTCGCCGTCTTGACAGAGCCCATGCCGTTGACCTGCTTGGAGAGATTCTCATACTCCAGCCGGCTCAGGTCGACATCACCCGCACCGCTGACGGCCACATTGATGTCCTTGGTTTTGCCGGACAGTTTGGCGTCCCCGGCACCGCTGATGCTCAACGAAACGCTTTCAGCCTCGGCGACGTGGACATCGAGGTCCGCTGCGCCATTGACGCTGAACCGGGCGGTCTTCGCGTCCAGGCTACGGATATCCACGTCGGCCGCGCCGTTGACCTTCATAACGAATTCCTCACCGCAGACAGGACCGTCAGCAACGAAATCAACGGCGCCGTTGCAGTCCAGACGCTCCAGGGTCTGGGAAGACACGGTCATCGCAAGTTTCTTGAAATTACGCAGGGAGACCCCCTTGCTGCCGACTTTCAAAACACCGTCCTCTACGGATACGGTCAGATAATCGAAAAGGTTTTCGTCCATGCTCACGGTCAGGGAGCAAGCGTCCGCCTTGGAATATGTGACGTCCGCCGGGACGTTCAACTCAATGCGGGAGAAATCCCCGACCTCGAAGGTCTTGTCTGTGATGACGCCGTTGCCGGCAACTTTCTCACCGGATTTGGTAAATCCACCGTCCTTGAATCTCACGAACGTGCAGCCGGAAACGAGCAGGCTGCCGGCCACGATGGCCAGGATGACAAATGCTTTCATGTTATATCAGTTTTTTCAAGTCAATATCCAATAATTCGGCCCGTTTGAGGAGTTTGGGCCACTCGTTCTCCAGGAAGGATTTCCGCTCGGCATCAAGGACGATTTCCTTCGCCCCGGGGGCGACGAAATAGCCCAGCCCGCGCTTGGTGTAGATGATCCCGGCATCCGTGAGCTTCTCGTAGGAGCGGGCGACCGTGTTGGGGTTGACCCCGATCTCCGCACCCAACTCGCGGACGGACAGGATGCGGTCCTCCGGCTTCAGTTCGCCGGAGAGAATCCGCTCGCAGAGGCTGTCGCTGATCTGCAGGTAGATGGGTTTATTGCTGTCGAATTCCATGGTCACTTATGCCTTGATGGTTTTGATCCGGGCGTAGATGCCGCCGATGAGCAGGGCGAACACTACGGTATAGATGACATTGAGAGCCACGTTGATCCAGGTCTGCGCCCGGGCGGCGTCGATGTCGCCGAAGAAACGCTCGAGGGCATCATTGTCCAGGCTCGTAGTATGGAAGAAAAGCATCATCAGGATGCCGATGAGCATGGCAAGGCCGATATAGCAAAGGATACTCTTTCCTACCTTGTTGCGCTTGAAGCACAGGGCGCCCAGGGTGAAGAAGAGGATGTTTTCGCACCAGTTCAGCCAAAGGATCAGCGGGAAGTTGAAGAAGTTGCCGTCGGTTTTGTCACTGATAAAGGACCCCATACCTTCGAAAGGAAGGACAGATCCGAAATCCGGGACGAACAGGGAGACCAGCACATTGCTGACCGTAGTCAGGGCAAGCAGGGCGGCCGGCACGACGACGCAGGTGACCAGAAGCAGGGACAGGGTCTTCTCCAGGGCGGAAGCCGGGAGGGAGATCCAGTCGGTACCTTTCTTGCGGTCGGTCACGCCGCCGTACACCCGGGCGCCGAAAGACAGGCCGACGATGACCATCACGACGAAGGGCCAGGCCCGATAAGTCTGATCCGAGCCGACGTCATGTCCGAAGATGAAGGACAGAAGATAGCTGAATATGAGCCAGATAAAGGGCCAGAGTCCGAGGATGAGCATCGGCAGGCCATAGGTGGAAACCGCACTGCGCACATCATAGGCGAAGTACTTTCCGAAACGGTTGACATCAAATATCTCTTTCATGGCGTATTATTTCTTTAAAAGGTTCTTTACCAGTTCCTTGTTCTTATGGACGGCATTGAAGAAGGCCTCGATGTTGACTTTGGACTCTTCGCCGGTGGAGTTGACCATCACCTGGATAAAACCGCCGGGCAGCTGTTCGCTGTAGAGAGCGTCCGGATGGAGTTCGGTACCATAGTCGAAATACAGTTTTTCCGAAATTTCCTCCAAGGTGGCGTTCGCCAGGACGTCGCGCCGGTCCAGGATGATAATGGGGTCGATGATGTTCTCCAGGTCACGCACCTGATGGGTGGAAATCACGATGACGGAATCTTCCGCGGTATATTTGGTCACCGCCTTGCGGAACTGAGCCTTGGAGGGGATGTCCAGCCCGTTGGTCGGCTCGTCCAGGAACAAATGCTTCACACCGAGGGCAAGCGCGAAAGAGATGTAGGTCTTCTTCAACTGGCCGGAGGACATCTTATTCATCTTCTGCGCGGGATCGACCTCGAATTCCTTCAGGATCTCAAGGAATCTTTCCAGGCTGAAGTTGGGCCAGAACACGCCCCGGATGCGGGCGAAACACTCTGCCGTGTAAGTGAGGGGACTGACTTCATCCGGCAGGTAGTATTGGTCCTGCAGGAAAGAAGGTTTGCGGTCATAGGGCGTAAAGCCGTCGGTGTCAATGTGGCCCGTGCGGGGCTTTTTCAGACCCGCGAGCAGGGTCAGGAGCGTGGTCTTCCCCACTCCGTTTTCGCCGAGGAGGCCGTAGATGCGGCCGTCCTCCAGTGTCATGGAAATGTGGTCCAGGACGGAGAGTGATCCGTAGCTGAAACCCAAGTCTTCAATCTTGATCATATCGTGTCGATTTACTGTATTAGTTCATTAGGACACTGCAAAGGTAGCACAAAAAATAATTCCTGCAAATCTTTTTTCAAAAAAACGCAGGAAAAATAAAACAAAGACAAAACTTACTTTACCGGAGTCAGGCGCACCGCACGGATCTTCAGCGGGCCGCCCTCACTCTGCAGGC
>CAMJHJ010000003.1 GCA_946405485.1 uncultured Bacteroidales bacterium
TGCTGAGGGTGAATTTCTCCAGGAACTTGTGCGCGGCGATGATGAGCATCGGCGCGGCGGCTTCGAATCCGACGCGTCCCTTGATGCCGATGATCGTGTCGCCCACATGCATGTCACGGCCGATGCCGTACGGGGCCGCGATGGATTCCACTTTCTGGATGGCGGCCACCCCGTCGGGGAAATGCTCGCCGTTGACGGCGACCAGCTGCCCCTTGCTGAAAGTCAGGGCGATGGTCTCGCTGCCGGTCTTCTCCACCTGTTTCAGGTAAGCGGATTCGGGCAGGCCCTGTTTGCTGTCAAGGATCTCGCCTCCGCAGATCGAGGTGCCCCAGAGACCCACGTTGTAGGAGTACTTGAGTTTCTTGAAATCAGCCGGGAAGCCGTTGGCGTTGAGATAATCGATCTCCTGCTGACGCGAGAGGTTGAGGTCGCGGGTCAGAGTGATGATTTCCACTCCCGGAGCCATCACGAGGAAAGTCATGTCAAAACGGACCTGGTCGTTGCCGGCACCGGTCGAACCGTGGGCGATGGCGTCCGCGCCGATCTCTTTGGCATAACGGGCGATGGCCATACCTTGGAAAATCCGCTCCGATGAGACGGAAATCGGGTACGTACCGTTACGCAAGACGTTGCCATAAACCATGTAGCGGAGGCTCTTGTCGTAGTACTCCTTCGTCACGTCGAGGGTGACATACTTCTTCGCGCCCAACTTGTATGCATTCTCCTCATTGGTCTTAAGTTGCTCCGGGGAGAATCCGCCCGTGTTGGCGCAGGCCGCATAGACTTCATAACCTTTCTCCTTGCTGAGGTATTTGATGGCGAAGGAGGTGTCGAGACCGCCGCTGTAAGCGACGACGACTTTCTTGGGAGCGGGAGTATACAGCATGCCGGTACAGAGACAGCGGGTGAAATTGTTACGGGTCAGGACATCATAGTTGACACAACTCTCGCAGCCTTTCCAGAAAACCGGATCGGTCGTGAGGGCGTCGAAAGTGACGGGGACATAACCAAGCTCCGTATTGATCCTGAGCACGGCGGCTCCCGTCGTAAGGCCAAAGAGTTTCGCATTCGGGAACCTCTTCCGGGACAAGTCGAAAGCGGTCTTCTTGATCCGTTTCGCGAGGCCGTGACCCCGGTATTCGGGCTTGACGATGAGACCGGAATTGGCCACGAACTGTTCGTGATCCCAAGACTCGATGTAGCAGAAGCCGGCGAAATCGTCTCCGTGGAGCGCGATGATCGCCTTGCCTTCCAACATCTTCTTCTTGACATATTCGGGATTCCGTTTCGCAATTCCGGTCCCTCTCACCTTGGTCGCATCCTCGATGGTCTTTAAGATTTCGGGGATGTAATGAATGTGGCTCTCATTCGCCACCTCAATGACAAAATCTTCCATAGGTATGATACAACTAACTGTTTTCAATCAATTTGGAGGCGAAACCTCCGATATACAGGGAAATCTCGGAAACCAATTGCCTGATATCCGTATGCTCGCGCAAGATGACCAGCACGGCATCATCGCCGGCGATCGTCCCCATGATCCCGGAATGGACGTTATCGTCGATGACCGAGGCGACGGCCCCGGCGAAACCCGGGTAGGTCTTGATGATGCCCTGGGTCCCGGAGAATTCGACGCTCTTGATGGTTTCGACAGTGAAACGGTTGCGGCGGGGATCGATGGGAAGGATCTTTCCCCGGCGAGAATCCACATAACAGTATCCACCCCGCTCCGGATCATGGGATTTGACAATCCCCAACTCTCTCAAAT
The DNA here is from genome assembly GCA_946405485.1 of uncultured Bacteroidales bacterium. Next base: position 1,769 of record CAMJHJ010000003.1, read on the forward strand.
CCCGGGACAGGGTGGCCTGGGTGACAGAAAAGCCCTGTGCTTCAAGGAGTTTCTGGAGTTCGTCCTGATTCTGGACGGTCTCCCGTGCGACGATGGCTTTGATGGCTTCCAGCCTGCTGCTCTTCATAGGTTCCGTATTTTTATTCAATCACTTTTGCAAAAATACGGAAAATATGCAAACTTCCAAATAAATATGGAATAAAAATATGGAATATTCAGTTATTCAAGCCGCGCTTTAGCGTAATCCAGCGTCAACTTGAAGGTCTTGGACCGGGAGGACGGGGACTCATACATCGCATCTGACATGATGCGTTCGCAGATGGAGCGCAGACCGCGCGCCCCCAATTTATTCTTGATCGCCGTATCCACGATAAGGTCCAAAACGCGGGGCTCGATCACCAGACGCTTGCCGTCCAGTTCGAAAAGTTTCTCATATTGGCGGAGAATGGCGTTTTTCGGTTCGGTAAGGATGCGCTTCAGCGACTTGCGGTCCAACTGATCCAGATAGGTGATGACCGGAAGCCGGCCGATAATCTCGGGAATGAGCCCGTACTTGCGCAGGTCCTGCGCCTCCACATACTGGAGCAGATTGTCCTTGTCCACTTTCTGCCTGGCATCGGTCCCATACCCGATCACCTGGGTATTGAGCCGCTGCGCGATATGGCGGTCGATACCTTCGAAGGCTCCCCCGCAGATGAAAAGGATGTTCTCCGTGTTGACATGGATAAACTCCTGCTCAGGATGCTTGCGACCGCCCTTGGGAGGGACATTTACCACGTTGCCCTCCAGCAACTTGAGCATCGCCTGCTGAACACCCTCTCCGGATACGTCGCGGGTGATCGAAGGATTGTCGCTCTTGCGGGCGATCTTGTCGATTTCGTCGATGAACACGATGCCCAGTTCCGCCTGACGGACATCGTAGTCAGCTTCCTGGAGCAAGCGGGAAAGGATGCTTTCCACATCTTCACCCACATAACCGGCCTCTGTCAGGACCGTCGCATCCACGATCGTGAAGGGCACATAAAGCATCTTGGCAATGGTCTTGGCCAGCAAGGTCTTGCCTGTGCCGGTAGGGCCGACCATCAGGATATTGGATTTCTCCAGTTCGACGCCGTCATCTTCCGGCGACAGAACATTGTGGATAACGCGCTTATAGTGGTTGTATACCGCCACGGAAAGCAGTTTCTTTGCCCGGTCCTGACCGATCACATACTGATCCAGGAAAGCTTTGATCTGCTTGGGTGTGGGAATCTGGAACTCTTTTTTGCTTGCTGCCATTATTTCTTACGCTTCGTCAGGATCCGGTCGATCATGCCATACTCGAGCGCCTCGGGCGCGCTCATCCAGAAATCGCGGTCCGCATCGGCGAACACCCGGTCAAAGGGTTGCCCGCTGTGGTCCGAAATGATGGTGCAAAGTTCGGTACGCAGTTTCTCAATCTCCTTGGCTGCTATCAGGATATCGGAGGCCTGCCCCTTCGCTCCGCCCAGCGGCTGATGGATCAGCACGCGGGAATGCGGCAGCGCGGAACGCTTGCCCTTGGCGCCCGCGCAGAGGAGGACCGAGCCCATCGAGGCCGCCATCCCGGTGCAGATGGTCGCCACATCGGGTTCGACCAGTTGCATCGTGTCATAGATACCCAGTCCGGAAGAGACCTGGCCTCCGGGAGTATTGATATACAGGGAGATATCCGCAGAACTGTCAGTCGAAGAGAGGAACAGCAGCTGAGCCTGGATGATGTTGGCGACGTCGTCGTCGATCGGGACACCCAGCCAGATGATGCGGTCCATCAACAGGCGGCTGAATACATCAAGCGCAGCCACGTTCATGCGGCGCTCCTCGATGACGGTAGGGTTGATATAAGCGTCGAGGACGGATGCATAGCGATGCAGCGTCATCGGACTGATATGCCGGTCCAGGCTGGCAAACTTCTCAAAATCAGAATTCATTATGATTCGTCGTTTCGTTTCGGGTAGGCGACCCTTTCGTGATAGACTTGGCCGAGGTAGGCCTTGAGCACGTCCTTGACCGTATTGAGCTCCCGGATAGTAATATCAGCCTGGGAGAGTTGTCCCTCGGCTTCCTTGGCGCTCACCATATTCTCGACAAAGTCGGAGAAACTCTGGGGAGAATGGTCTTTCAAGGTACGGGAGGCGGCCTCGATGCTGTCACAAAGCATCAGGATGACTTCCTCTTTGGAGACAGGCCGTTCACCCAGATAGCGGAAATCCTTATCTTCAGACGGATCGCCGCCTTCATTGAGATACTTGTTGTAAAAAGAACGGACGAGATTATCTCCGTGATGCGTCAGGATAAAGCGGATGATCGGTTCCGGCAGATGCTCTTTGCGAGCCATCTCGACACCGTCGGGGACATGGCGCGTGATGTCACGGGCGCTCTGGCGGGGACTTAGGCCGGCATGATAGCGGGCGCCTTCTTCGCCGGAAGCGACCAGCGACTCGTTCTCGATAAAACACTGCGGATTGGCCATCTTGCCGATATCGTGATACATCGCCCCCGCGCGGATCAGGTACACGTTAGCACCGATCGCCCGGGCAGCGGCATCCGCCATGCTCATCATCTGCAGTGAATGCTGGAAGGTGCCGGGCGCCTTGAGTTCCAGGGAGCGGAGAAGCTTGTTGTTGGTATCCGTCAACTCTTCAAGCCGCGTGACCGAAAGCAGGCCGAACAATTTCTCAAAGATAAAGATCAGCTGATAGAAAGCAACGGTGAGGAACGAGCCGATGAAAATGAAGACAAGGTCTTTCACCAATAGACCGGACAACAAGCCGGAAGAGCGGAGGACCAGATAGCCTCCTCCCACAAGAGCGAAAATCGCCAGGGCCATCAGGAACTGTTTCCAGCCCCGGTTGAAACGGCTGAACAGTTTGATCGAGACGGAACCGGCCAGTGCATATAGCAGGTAATTGGTCACGCCCTGCGGCAGGAACACAGCCATCGGCAGCAGCGAGACCAGATAGATAGGAGCGATCGTCCGGTCCGGGAAGAACGCCTGCAAGTACAGGGCGAACAAGGTGAACGGAATCAGGTAGACGACGTCGTTACTGCCGAAACGGTCCAGAAGAAGGATGGTGACGGCACAGAGCAAAGCGACAAAAACGATATACCAGAGCTCTTTCTTCCTGGAGAACAGGCTGCTGTCGGCATAAAAGACCGTCCAAAACAGGAGAACGGTCAAAATCAGGGCAAGGACGACCGTGGAGAGCCAGATCAGGAAGGACGGGACATCACTTCCCATGTTGGCGTCATACTCCCGTTTGTAAGAATCCAGCATTTGCGAAACCTCAGCCGTCACGATCTCCCCCTCCGACACGATCAGCGAGCCGGCGGGGACATAGCCCTGCGTCGGCGCAATGTCATGCTGCTCGTCCGAATGGACCAGTTCCGTCATCTGCCGGTCGAACCTCAGGTTGGGCTCCATCACGTCCAGCAGGCCGCAAGCTGCCAGGGCCGAATCGACCGGAGCCTTCGGATAGGCATGCCGCAAGTCATTGACCAGATGCGCCTTAGCCTGCGAAAGACGATAAACGTCAGAAATGGGGAACTTGGTCACACGCTTCCCGCGCTGGATATAGATGACATCATCCGAAAGGGCGAGCCGGCGGTCTTCCTTGGAGAAATCGTCCGGAATGATGCCCTGACGGTAAATGCGCCGCAGGGAATTCAGCAAAGCGGTACGGATGGTATCCCCCGCCCCGAGCGACACGCTCTCGGCAGCCTGAAGGTTCTTCGCCGTGACCGGTTCCGAATACCTGAAGTATGGGATCGCATTCAACTCCGCATCCGCAAGCTCCTTCATCATCTGCTCATCCGTCTTGTAGATCGGGAAGTCGAACTCTGAGACGAGGGAACCGTAACGCCAGGGGGCGCCGCTCCGGTATTCGTACTCAAACTTCTTGGCCTTGGGCATTAAAAGCACCAAGGCCAGAAGATAGACCAGGAACGGCAGATAAGGCCGCAGTCCGGATGGGAGGCGGCTACCCATTACTCGACTTTCATCGCGGCGATATCGTCGCCGTCATACAGGCCGGCATCCAGCTTGGCCTTGATTTCCTTGAAAGCGTTCAGCGTATAAGCGACGTCCTCCATCGTATGCGCAGCCGTGCAGACGATGCGGAAGATAATCATGCCCTTGGGGATGACGGGATAGATGACCATCGAGCAGAAAATCTTGTAGTTCTCACGCAGGTCCTTGGCCATCTTGGTCGCCTGGGCGACGCCTCCCTTGATATGGACGGGCGTGACACAGGCCTGGGCCTCGCCGATGTCGAATCCCTGGGCTTTGAAGCCATCCTGGATCGCATGGGTGATCGCCCAGCATTTCTTGCGCAACTCGTCACCCTCCGGGGAATCGATGATCTCCATACGCTTGATGTTACCGATCACGAGCGGCATAGGAAGCGACTTCGCATACATCTGCGAGCGCATGTTGAAGCGCAGGTAGTTGATGATCTTGCGGGGACCTGCGACGAAACCGCCGATCGAAGCCATCGATTTGGCAAAGGCGCCGATGTAGAGGTCGATCTCGTCCATCACGCCGAAATGCTCGGATGTGCCGCGTCCATGCTCACCGAGGAGTCCGAATCCGTGGGCGTCATCAATCAGGATGCGGAAATTGTGCTTCTTCTTCAGAGCGACGATCTCGTCCAGTTTGCCCAGAGCGCCGGTCATGCCGTACACGCCTTCGGTAATCAGCAGCACGCCGCCGCCATTCTCCTCAGCCTCCGCACAGGCGCGGGTGAGGATCTTGTCGCAGTCCGCCATGTTGTTGTGGCGGTATTTATACTTGCTGCCGATGTGGAGACGGATGCCGTCCAGCAGGCAGGCATGGCACTCTGCGTCATAGACGACCACGTCGTGGCGGCTCAGAAGCGCGTCGATCGTGGATACGATACCCTGATATCCGAAGTTGAAGAGGAACGCATCCTCCTTCTTCTCGAATTCAGCGAACTTGCGTTCCAACTGCTCGTGGTAACGGGTGTGTCCGGACATCATCCGGGCGCCCATCGGATAAGCCAGGCCCCAGTCGGCCGCAGCCTGCGCGTCCGCCTTGCGGACCTCGGGATGATTCGCCAGGCCGAGATAATTGTTAAGGCTCCAGTTCAGGACAGGAATGCCGTTGAAAACCATGTGCGGGCCGAGTTCGCCCTCCAGGCGGGGATACATGTAATAACCCCAAGCCTGCTCGAAATATTGTCCGATGGGGCCGCCGCTATCCCGGGCGATCCTGTCAAAAATATCCAACATAACGGTTTATGATTTAAGTTTATACGTTCGGTTATGCATCGATGTTCGCGTAGTGGGCGTTCTCCTCGATGAATTGGCGACGAGGCGGGACATCGTCGCCCATCAGCATCGAGAAGGTACGTTCCGCCTGGGCGGCGTTCTCGATGGTGATCTGGCGCAGGCGCCGTTTTTCCGGATTCATGGTCGTATCCCAGAGCTGCACGTCCGACATCTCACCGAGACCTTTGTAGCGCTGGACGGTATAGCCCTTGTCCGTACCCTTGCCGAGCCGCATGGCCGCATCCTCGCGCTGCTCTTCGGTCCAGCAATAGATTTCTTCCTTGCCCTTCTTGACCAGGTAGAGCGGCGGAGTGGCCAGATAGACGTAACCGTTCTTGATCAGGTCGAACATATAACGGAAGAAGAAGGTCAGGATGAGGCAGGCGATATGCGAGCCGTCGACATCGGCATCGGTCATGATGACCACCTTGTGGTAACGCAAACGGCTGAGATCCATATGTTTCTCACCGGATTCATCTTCCTTGGCGATGGTCACGCCGAGGGCGGTGTAGATATTGCGGATCTCCTCCGAATCAAAAGCACGGTCGCCGGCGGCTTTCTCCACGTTGAGGATCTTGCCTCGCAACGGGAGGATAGCCTGGGTGCGGCGGTCACGGCCCTGCTTGGCGGTTCCACCTGCGGAGTCTCCCTCGACGAGGAAGATCTCACACTTCTCGGGATCACGCTCGGAGCAGTCGGCCAGTTTGCCCGGCATGCCGGCGCCCGACATCACGGTCTTGCGCTGGACCATTTCGCGAGCCTTGCGGGCGGCGTTGCGCGCCGTGGCGGCAAGGACAATCTTTTCGATGATGAGCTTGGCCTCCTTCGGATGCTCCTCCAGGTAGTTGTCCATCGCTGCGGCAGTCGCCTGTGAGACAGCAGATGTCACTTCGGTATTGCCGAGCTTGGTCTTGGTCTGGCCTTCGAACTGCGGCTCCGCCACCTTGACGGAAATGACCGCGGTCAGTCCCTCGCGGAAGTCCTCCGGAGCGAGCGGATCCTTGAGCTTGGCGAGGAGGTTGTTCTTATCGGCATAGCCCTTCAGGGAACGGGACAGGCCCATCTTGAAGCCCTGGAGGTGCGTTCCTCCTTCGATCGTGTTGATATTGTTGACGTAGGAGTAGATTTTCTCCGTATAACCGTTGTTGTACTGAAGGGCGATATCGATCGGGATGATCTTGTCGGAATTGACACAGATCGGTTCCGGGACCAGATGCTGCGCGCCGGCGTCCAGATAGCTGATAAACTCGCGCAGGCCTTCCTGGGAATAGAAAGTGTCGCTGCGGAGAACCTGCCGGCCGGTCGGCTTGGACTCGCCGTTCTCATCCTTGACAAATTCTTCGACCATCTGGCGCCTGTCGGTGAGGACGATCTTGATGCCCTTGTTGAGATAAGACAGTTCGCGCAGGCGGTTGGCCAGGGTCTCGTATTTGTAGACCGTCGTCTGGATGAAGATGGTAGGATCCGGATGGAAAGTGATGACCGTTCCCGTATCGTTGCACTCCCCGATCACCTCCACTTCGGTGATGGGCTTGCCCTTTGAGTATTTCTGCTGGAAGACCTTGCCCTCGCGGTGTACCTCGGCGATCAGCAGGTCGGACAGGGCGTTGACACAAGAGACGCCGACGCCATGCAGGCCGCCGGAGACCTTGTAGCTGTTCTTGCTGAACTTACCGCCGGCATGGAGGACGGTCAGGACCACCTCCAGGGCGGAACGGTGCTCCTTCTCATGCATGCCGGTCGGAATGCCGCGGCCGTTATCCTGGACCCGTATGGAATTATCTTCATTGATCGTCACGAGGATCTCGTCGCAGAAACCCGCCATCGCCTCGTCGATACTGTTGTCAACCACTTCGTACACCAGGTGGTGAAGACCCCGCTCGGCGATGTCGCCGATATACATCGAGGGCCTTTTGCGCACGGCCTCAAGTCCTTCGAGCACCTGGATACTGTTAGCGGAATACTGCTCTTCCGCCCGCTTCATCTCTTCGTTTTCTACCATTTCAGATTATCGTTTATAAACGAACAAATTTACAAAATTAATTTTACAAATTAAAACTGACTCCGATGGTCCCGTAAGGGCCTTTTTCCGGGTGCAGGAAGTAATGCTGCACACTCTGTCCGAGCAGGTTGCCCGCCTTGGCCCACACAGCCAGCCAGGGCTTGACCACATAACGGCCATAAAGGCCCAGGTCCACCCATCCGGCGACTTGCACGTCATGGGAGGAGATCATTCCCGGACGGAAAGCGATGGCCGCAATGCCGTTGCGGCGGGAGGCTGCCTCCACGGAGAGTCCGGCAAAGGCCTGGCGGTTCCAGTTATAGACGGCACGCAACTCGCCGCTGAAGCGGGCGGGACTTACCGCCAGGTACCCACGCTTGACAAGGTCGGTGTCCTGATAGAGGAAATGTCCGTCGATATCCAGTCTGGGAGACTTCCAGAGGAAAGAGAAATCCCCGTACCAGCGGTTGTAATCGCAATAGTTGAAATAACCGGAGAGATAATCCCCTTGCCAGCGGCCTTCCGGATCCTGATACCACCGGCTCGTATATTCGATGGCGTCGCATCGGCCATTGTGGACGACGGCATATCCGCCGTGGAGGTCGAACTGGAAACGTCCCGCTATGTCACCTTCGAAACCGGCTGCGGCATTGACCCGCTCCGACGAAGAGTCCATATTGAAGATGACAGCCAGCGGGTCGAAGAAAGGATTCTCCCGGAGCAGATCCGAATAGCTGTGGATCTCGTCCCCGCCGACAGCCTTGGCATAGACAGCCAGTTGTTCGGGAATCAGATACTGCTTGACCTTGACGGCCGGATAAATATAGTCCGATTTGTGACCGAACACGGCGTCCGAGAAGACCACGAAGGTTTCCTTTTTGCCCGTATTGTCATTCCCCTTCAGATAAGAGACCTTGGCGCCGATCTCTGCGTATCCACTCCCCCAACGATATGTGAAACGGGGAGTAGCCCAGGCCCGCGTCACCGCGGCGTCAAGAAGGCCGGAATAAATGGCAGACTCGATGCCCAGGTCCACCAGGACACGGGCACGGCTGCCGACAGGCGCGCCGAAACGCAGGTCCGCTCCCATATCGTTGACACCCAGTTTGTGACGGCTGGACATCAGGGAACTCATCCTGTCCTGACCGGCGTTGACATAGAAACGTCCGCCATAGAAATAATCCGCCTTGTTGGGATCCAGCGGGAGCAGCCGGATCTCGGCCTCACCCAACTGGAGGAAATGGTTCGAAAGGGTATCCTGCGACATGAAGAGATGGTAGCCGCCATCGACTTCCAGCGCCACATGGCTGAATTCATAGCGCAGATCCGCACCGGCCTTGTTGTCAAGGACATAGCCCGGAGAAGCCGTGAGAGGCTTGCGGAGGACCTTGAAATCATCCTGATAATGCATCAGGCCATAGTTGCCCCAGAATCCGCGGAAACGGTCATACACGCTCAATTTCAGGGGCTGACGCTTGAAGGAGGGCGACCAGACCAGGTCCAGCTCCGGATGGAGCGACCAGCCGGCGCCGAGATTGACATAGAGCCTGCGGGCGTCTGAAGGAGCCGCATCGGGCTTCATTTCGATTGAATAGGGCTGGAACTTGTAGGATCCCTTGTAGGGATTGTCAAACACCGTATAGTCCAGTTTGTACTGGAACTTGTACAGCGAGTCGGGGACGCTCATGGGAAGCGCCTGCTTCCCTGCCTCCACGATCTTTCCTTCATATGTATTCTCAACTTCGACCCGCGGATTGAAGGTCTGTGCGGACAAGGACAGACCGGCCAGGGCGAAGAAGGTGACTGCAAGTAAGGTCTTTTTCATAACTCTTTCCTCCTCCAGATCATTTGTTCATCATTTCCTCGAGGCGGCCGAGGCGCATCTTCACATTCTCGACGACGTCATCAGGTTTGCCGTCGGCGGGCTCATAACCGTTCAGGATGCTCTCGAAGGTGGCTTTGGCCTGACGGTAATTCTCGTTCTCCGCGAAGGAATCACCCAGCACGATGAACGAACGGGCCAGCCAGTAGGCCTGGTTCGGAGCGGCATCCGCAAACTTATACACGGCGCTCTCCACTTCGTTGAAACGGCCGCGGTCGAAAAGGTCCTGGATCACCAGATAGGCAGCTTCGGCGCCTTCAGCCGTCGAAGGATCCCTCGCCAGGCCACGCAGCACCTCGAAGGCAGCGTCACGCTGGCTGGTGGCGAGCAGCGACTTGGCGGTCAGGTATTTGGCCTCGCGGGTCAGGAGACCGTCGGCCTTCGGATCGGCGAGGACCGCATTCGCGGCATCGACAGCCTCCTTGAACTTGCGGCCGAAATAAGCGGAACGCATCATGCCGGCCTTCGCCGTCAGAAGTGTCTCGTCCAGGGTGGCCTCATCCAAGAGGGTCGAATAGGCTGCGTAGGCCTCGGACCAGTGCTCCATCCCGTAAGAGAGACGCGCGAAATTAAGCAGGGAAAGCTCCTTGTAGGCAGCCGCATCCGGAGCATGGATGACGGCGGCATAGCAATCGCAAGCCTTCTCTTTCGAGCCGAGAGACTTGTAGCATTCGGCCTTGTAATAGGTCGCCTGGGTCTTCCTGGCGCCGTCCGGATAGAGGTTCAGATACTTATCCAAAGAGACCAGGGCTTTCTCATAATTGCCCGTCATGAAGATCTGCTCGGCAGAGTTGAAGAAAAGAAGCTCCTTCTCCTCGGCAGTCTTGGCGGAGCGGCCGAGGGACTCGGCATATTCTAGATACTTCTCCGGCTCACCCTTGGACTGATAGATGGACTCGATGGCCAGCATCGCGTCTTCGGCGGCTTCGCTGCCCCGGAAATCCCGCGCGACACGCTTGTAGTAATCCAAAGCCTTGTCGTAGGCGGAGCGATTACGCTCGATCATTCCCAGCTCAATCAGGGACTTAGCCATATAGAGGCTGTCCTTGGAGCGGCTCAGGAGAGACTTGAAGCAGTCTTCCGCCTGCTTATCCTTTCCGTCGGAGACATAGGTCCGTCCCAGTTCGAAGAGGGATTCCGCGTAGAACGGGGACGAGGGAGAAGCATTCCGGACCCTGTTCAGGGTGGCTATCTTTTCCGCCGTATTGCCCAGCAGACCGTACGCGACACCTTGCTGGAAATTGGGATAAAGACTCGCAGCTTTCGGATACTCGGAGATAACCCTGGCATAACCGTCCACGGCAGACTTGTAATCCTTGGTGATGAAGTCGCAGTCCGCGCGGCGGGTCAGGGCGTCTTCTCGACAGGTCTTGTCTCCGGACGAGATGTAGCGGTCGAACCAGTTCGAAGCGGAGGCATAGGCGCCTTCGTCGAAATAGCAGTAAGCCAGGTCGTAAGGGAGCCGTTTCCCTTCCGCCTTGTTGTCTAAAGCCGACTGGTTGTACAGGTCGGTGAATCCGTTCCGGGCCTCCTCATAGTTGCCGGTCTTGTACTGGGACTCGGCAAGCCAGTAGCGGGACAACTTGTTGAAATTGTCCTGCCTGGGCGCGAAGAAAGTTGCAGCCTTCAGGCAGGGGATGGCATCACGCCAAGAGCCGTTGGAAATCAGCTGCTCTGCCCGGAGATAATTGGCTTTCATATAATTGGACTTCATCGCAGGCGTCAGCGACTCGATGTTGTCGTACGCCTCGACCGCACCGGCGTAATCGTGGTTGAAAAGGGATGCGACAGCGATATAGTCGTAGATCTGATCGTTGCGGCCGGAGTCCTTGTAGCGGCTCAGGTAATCCTTGAAAACAGACGGGTCGTGGTTCAGGTCAAACGCGAGTTTGGCATAATTGAAAAGGGCATCCTCACGGATCCGCTGGTCGAAATTGAGATCGGACGCATCCTTGAACGCATTCATCGCGGAAACTTTGTCCTTGGTCTGGATATAGGAATAACCCATCTGGTAGGATGCGATCTGGCCGATCGAATCCCTGCGCTCCCCCATCTTGCTGAAATTCTCGATCGCCGCCTTGTAATCTCCGAGACTGTACTGCAGCGATCCGGCATAGAAGGCGTCCGTGGGATCCAGGACAGGTTTTTCAGATACGGCCATGTCGTAATACTTTTTGGCCTTGCCGGCATTGCCCTGGACGAGGTAGGATTCAGACAGAATGCGGGCCAGACGCGGCTTGCGTTCGTCCGGGACATTCTCATACATCTGGTCGCCATACTTGGCGACATAGGCATAGTCCTTTACCATGAACTTGCACTCAAGCATATAGTATGATGCCTGCTGCAGGAAACGCGGATCCTTCGAGGCAGCTTCGAATTCCGGGAAAGCCGAGGCGAAACGGTTCTCCGAATAATCCATATATCCCAGCGCATAGTGGGACGGAGCCGTAAACTCTGAGGCCGGACGCTTGATCACCTTGTCGAAGGCGGGGCGGGCTTTTTCATATTCGCCTATGGCATAATCACAGTAGGCGCGCTTGAAAAGGATCTCCGTATAGTCTTTGCGGGACATCCCGGAAGGATTGACCAGATCGAACTGACGGGCCGCCTCCCCATAGCGTCCGTCATCGAAAAGGCTGATGGCATACAGATGGTGGATCGGTGAAGAAAGCGGCGTACGGCCATAAGTCCGGGTGTAGGAATCAATGGACTCCTCATAGCCGGCAGCCTTCTGCTGGATGGCGCACATCAACGCATATCCCGCGCTCATCGGATCATCCGGTGACTGGGATGAAATCCCCTCGAACAGGACGCGTGCGCGGTCGAACATTCCGTTGTCATACAGACGTATCGCTTCCCTGTAGGTTTTGGAGTACCGGCCAGGGAGCGCGGAGGCTGTCCAGGTGGCAAGGACCGCAGCCAAAACGGCGGTTGCCAGGTATTTGAATTTCATATTTCGAACTTTGTATTATATAACTTACAAATTTACTCATTTTTCCGCTATCTTTGTCAATAATTGTGCCTTAAAACAACGTTTTTTATGAGCGAAAGCATCATTTCTTTCCGAAATGCCGACATCCTCAACGGAGAAGAGACCGTCATCTTCGGGCTGGACATGGAAATCAAACGCGGAGACTTCGTCTACATCGTCGGGAAAGTGGGGACCGGCAAGACTTCCATCATCCGTACGATCATCGCGGAGAACCCGCTCCACAAGGGCGAGGGTGAGGTTTGCGGATTCTCCCTTAACGGGATCCGGACCAAGGAAATCCCCTTCCTGCGCCGCAAACTGGGCGTCGTATTCCAGGACTTCCAGCTCCTGATGGACCGCAGTGTGGAGGACAACCTGTCCTTTGTCCTGGGCGCCACGGGATGGAAAGACAAGGATGCCATAGAAAAACGCATCGCCGAGGTACTCAAGGCCGTCGGCATGGACAAGAAAGCGCACAAGATGCCTCACCAGTTGTCCGGCGGCGAACAACAGCGTATCGCCATCGCACGCGCCCTGCTCAACGCTCCGGAGGTCATCATCGCGGATGAGCCCACGGGCAACCTGGACAACGAGACGGCGGACGGCATCATGAAACTGCTGACCCGCATCAACGCCGAGCAAGGAACCGCCGTCGTGATGGTCACGCACAACCGCGGCATTTTCGAAAAGTATCCGGGACGCGTCTTTATCTGCAAAGATGAAAAATGCACGGAACGCCTGGACAACGAAGTGATCGACCTTGCCCTCACGATATGACACGGAAAGAACGGTTCGACGGCATCCTGGACTATTTCAGGCACAACATGCAGGAGGCCCGGAGCGAGCTGCACTACGACAGCCCGTTCCAACTGATCGTCGCGGTCGTCCTGTCCGCCCAATGCACGGATAAACGGGTCAATCTCGTCACGCCCGCCCTGCTGGAGGCTTACCCCACTCCGGATGCGATGGCAAAAGCATCCTTCGATGAATTATTCCCTTATGTCCGGAGCGTCTCCTATCCCAACAGCAAGACCCGCCATCTGATCGCACTCGCCCGGAAACTGGTCAGTGAATTCGGGGGCGAAGTCCCCTCCGACATCGACGAACTGATGACCCTTCCGGGGGTGGGACGCAAGACTGCCAACGTCGTCGCGTCGATCGTTTACGACAAACCCGTCATCGCCGTGGATACGCATGTCTTCCGCGTCTCGCATCGTCTCGGCCTGTCCGACGGAAAGACGCCGGAAGCGGTCGAGCGGGACCTGGAACGCCACATCCCGGTCCAAGACCGGGCGATCTCCCACCACTGGCTGATCCTGCACGGGCGCTACATATGCACCGCGCACCGCCCGAAATGCGGACAGTGCGCGATCAAAGCCTGGTGTAAGGAAGGGCCGTTCGAGCCTTAGGCGAACTGCTCTTTCAGCGCGGCGATCTTCTCGTCCGCATCCGCACCCTTCGCTCCGAAATAGAACTTGATCTTGGGTTCCGTGCCGGAAGGACGGACCGACACGACATCTCCGGCCTCGTCGAAGAACTGAAGGACGTTGGATTTCGGCTGGCCGGTCTTTTCCGGCTCCAGATAGTCGACGACTTTCGTCACCGGCGAACCGCAAAGCTCCTTCGGCGGATTCTCACGATAGGCCGTCATCATCGCGCGGATCTCCTGCGCACCGCTGAGTCCCTTGCGGACGACATTGACCAAAGCCTCCTTGCGATAGCCATATTTCGCATAAATCTCCTCCATCAACTGGTACAGGGTCAGCCCACGGTCCGCCGCCCAGGCGGCGCATTCGGCGACCATCATGCAGGATACCTGCGCATCCTTGTCACGCACGAATTCGCCCACGTTGAATCCGTAGCTCTCCTCGCCTCCGCAGATAAACTCACCGCCCACCGCTTCCTGGCGCTTGACAACTTCCGCGATATACTTGAAGCCTGTCAGCACGTTGTAGACCGGCACGCCGAAACTCTTGCAGATGTCCGTGATCAGTTCCGTGGTCACAATGGTCTTGACGACATATTTTCCCTCTCCGAGCGTCCCCAGTTCAGCGCGACGCGAAAGGATATAGTAGGTCAGCAACGAAGCGGTCTGGTTGCCGTTGAACAGCACCATGCGGCCGTCATTGTCCCGTACGGCGATGCCCATGCGGTCGGCGTCGGGATCCGTGCCGATCACGATGTCGGCCCCGGTCGCGTCGGCCTTTTCGAGCGCCATCTTGAGCGCGGCCGGCTCTTCGGGATTGGGAGATACGACCGTCGGGAAGTTACCGTCGCTGATATCCTGCTCCGGGACGTGGATCACGTTCGGGCAGCCGGTACGCTTCAGGATCTCCGGAACGAGCCGGACGCCGCAGCCGTGCAGCGGGGTATACACGATCTTGATATCATTCCCATGACGTTCGCATGCCTCGGGGCTGAGACGCAGGGAAAGCAGGTCGTTCAGGTATAACTCATCGACTTCCCTGCCCATCAGCTCGATGTGCGCGTCGGCATCCTCGGCGCTGAACTTCACCATCGAAGGATCCGTGATCTTGGCGACCTCGGCGACAATCTCCGCATCCACGGGCGCCGTGACTTGTCCACCATCAGACCAGGACACCTTATAACCGTTGTACTCTTTGGGATTGTGCGAGGCGGTGATCATGATGCCCGCCACGGCTCCCTTCAAACGGACGGCATAACTCATTTCCGGCGTGGGCCGGATATTGTCGAAGATATAGACATGGATGCCGTTCGCGGCCATCACATCCGCTGCGATGCGGGCGAACTGCTTGCTGCACAAGCGGCTGTCATACGAAATACACACAGACAGCGGATCCTGCGAGTCAGAGCCGCAGCGGCGAAGGATATAATTCGCCAGTCCCTGCGTGGCCATCCCGACCGTGTATTTGTTCATCCGGTTCGTCCCCACGCCCATCAGGCCGCGGAGTCCCCCGGTGCCGAATTCAAGATTCTTATAAAATGCATCCTCAAGGCCCGCGGGATCTTCATTGCGGAGCTCGATGATCTTGGTTTTGGTCTCCGGGTCGAAATCACCCGTCAGCCATTTCTGTACATTGTCGAGATAGTCTGCCATATGATCGTAAATTGTTTCGTCCAATCCTTACAAATTTAACTATTTTTGCGGAAATGAAAAAGAGTTTTGCAGACATCGTCAGGGAGACGGAAGGAGACTTGCGGCAGCGGTTTCTCTCCAAGGTGCCGGAGTGGGCGGACGCCCTTCCGGAACTGCAGGTGCCGTCACGCCTCAACGTGGAGCAATGCAGTTCATCCCTCGCTGCCCGGTATAAGGCCGGAGTGGCTGCCCGTATCATGCAGGACGGCGGAGGACGGCGCATCGCAGACCTGACCGGCGGACTCGGAGTGGATGCCTGGGCCTTTTCAGAGGTGGCGGACGAAATCCTCTACAACGAAATGGACCCTTCTCTATGCGAGGCCGTACGGAGCAATTTCTCCCGGCTAGGCGTGCAGAATGCCGTTTTCCGTAACGCGGAGGTCCGTCCCGGCGCAGTCCGGGATATCCTCGGCGACTTCCTGCCAAGCCTCATCTTTCTGGACCCGGCCCGACGCTCCGCCACGGGCCGGAAAGTATTCCTCCTGGAAGACTGCAGCCCGGATCTTTGCGCCTTGCAAGACGAATTGTTTTCCCTCTGTACGCAGCTGCTGGTCAAACTGTCGCCGATGGCAGACATCACCCTGCTGCGCCGTCAGTTGAAGGGTGTGTCAGAAATCCATGTTGTCTCCATAGACGGAGAATGCAAGGAGTTGCTGCTGCACATCGAGGCGGCCGCGAGTGCCCCTTTCAGCCTGACAGTCACGGAATTGCATGGAGATCATGCGCAATCGGTCCATTTTACGGAAGAAGAGCGGCAGGCGCTTTGTCCAGGCCTGGAGGAAGGCTCCATCCGTGAAGGAGGCTGGCTCTTCGAACCGGGTGCGGCGCTGATGAAGTCTGAATGCCATGCTGCCGCCTGCCGCCGCGCCGGCCTTCGGAAACTCGCCCCGTCCACCCATCTCTACCTTGCAGACTCTCCCGTGGCTTCGCTTGCCCCGTTCGGCCGTTTCCGACAGATCCTGGAAGTCCTGCCCCTGGACAAGCATACGATAAGACAGCTAAGCGTGCGCTATCCGGCAGCCGGCGTGACGGCGCGCAACATCCCGATGCGTTCCGAAGAACTGTCCCACCGGCTCGGCGTCCGCTCCGGGGGCTCCGCACACATTTACGGGACCACTGTGCAAGATGGCGCCGACCGTCGGCTGTTGATCGTTACGGAGATCCGATGACCTCAGTCTTTCCGGGGCGAGGAGGACATCTCGAAATGAAGGCGCGCGTCACCCCCAAAGACGGCCTCATGCTTCACCGTATAGCCTTCCAGCGGTTCTCCGTTAAGGGTAATGCTCCGGATATAACAGTTCTCCGGGGAAACGCCGGGGGCTTCGACAGTCAAGGTTCCTTTCGCGTGATGGAAGACCAGTTTCTCGTGCTGGGGAGAGCCGATCATGTATTCCGCATCACCGTGGGTCATCGGGTACAATCCCATCGAATTCCAGACATACCAGGCCGACATCTGACCGGTGTCATCGTTGCCGCAGATGCCCTCCGGTGAAGTATTATACAGCTTGTGCATTACCTCCGTAATGAGTTTCTGGGTCTTCCACGGCTGACCTGCCATATCGTAGAGATAGATCGTATGATGCCCGGGCTCATTGCCGTGCGCATAATGGCCGATCATCCCGGTCATGTCGCCGGAAGGATTGGGACCGTGGATTTCCGGACCCAACACGAAAAAGAGCGAATCCAGTTTCTCGATGAATGCCTGTCTGCCTCCGAGCAGTCCCATCAGGCCTTCAGGGTCATGAGGCACATGGAAAGTCCAGTGCCAGGCGGTGCCTTCCATGAAATCGTCATCGCTCCTGAGGTGGTTGGAGTAGAAAGGATCGAAGGGCTCCCTCCAGTTTCCCTTTGAATCGCGGCCTCTCATCAGCATGCGTCCCGTGTCGAAGACATTCCGATACCATCCGGAACGGTCCAGGTAAGCGGATTCGAGGTCTGCGCGGCCGAGCATCCCGGCCATTTTCGAGATGCACCAGTCATCATAACTATACTCCAAGGTCTTGGAGACACTGGAAATCTCAAGGTCGTTAGGCACATAATGATACTTCCTGTAATTCGTCGCGCCACGGTAGGCACGGCAGAAAAAGCCGAAGGTATCCCTGCTGGCAGAGACATCCAGCGCATCCAGCATCTTCTCCGCATCAAAGCCGCGGATCCCTTTGCTATAAGCGTCCGACACTACGGGTGCGGCGGGGTAACCTTCCATGCAACAAGTTTCCTGGCCGGCAAGGGTCCATATCGGCAACTGGCCGCAATGGTCATAATGCGCCAGCATCGTCTTCATCAAGTCCGTCATGATCTCCGGATGGACCACGGTGATGAGCGGCAGATGGGCACGGAAGATATCCCAGAATCCGAGCACGCCGGCATAATAGCCGAAATCGCCCGGATAAACCTTTGCATCCGAACTGCGGTAACGGCCATCGACATCGGAATAGAGCATGGGATACAGGAGGCTGAAATAGTAGCAGGTATAAAGCATCCTGCCTTGCTCCGAGTCCGGGTCGCTGACCTCCAGCGCGGACAGTTCTTTCCGCCAGGCTTTGTGGGATGCTGCGGAAACCCTGTCGAACGACTTACTGCCGATCTCCTGGCAGCGGTTGCGTTTGGCCCCGTCCATATCGACGGGGGAAATCCCCACGGACACTTCGAGCGGCGCTTTGCTCTCACCGAAAGAGAGCAGGGCGCGTACGTCCAGGCCCTCCAGGGATTCGCCTCCGACATACCGGCGGTTGTCGTAGAGCCGGAAATCCCGGATCGGCCGGGAGAAACGGGCTTCGAAACAGACATGCATTTCGGGACACCAGCCGTTGGAAATGCGATATCCACGGATCGTCCGGTCATCAATCCGTTCCATGAACGCCACCTTTACGGTGTCGAAACAATCCTCCGGAATAATGGTGCAATTGATGGGATTGCCATGCTTGAGATCAATGAGAAGACGGTTGTCCGATCCCTCCGGATAGGTATACCTGTGCATGCCGCAACGGGACGTTGCCGCCAGTTCGGCCCGAATCCCGAATTCGGGCAAGCGGACACTGTAATACCCCGGCGAGGAGAGTTCATCCTCATGGGAGAAAGGCGTCCGGTACTGATTCATCAAAGTATCCGGGGCATCCCATGCGTCTCCGGTTACCGGCAGGAAAAGGATATCCTGGAAATCAGACCCGCCTCCGCTGCCGCTCTTGTGCATATGGCTGAAGCCCATCAGGCTGTTGCGCCCATAAAAATAACCGGTGCCACCCGCATCGGTGTCAGGTGCCAGCTGGACCATCCCGAACGGAACGGCGGCATTGGGAACGATCCCGCCCGCGCCGCCGGTACCCATCATCGTCTCGACATAAGACGTCGGATCCGGGCGTGTACAACACATCGGCAAAGCGATGCATGCAAGAAAGATCAGCTTGTTTTTCAAAGGATTCACCGTTTCAGATATTTCAGCCAGAAATCATGGTCGGATGCCCAGGAATGAAGCGCCTGCGGACCCCGGTAGCCGTGCATCCCGTCGGGATAAATCATCAGCTGGAAGTCCTTCCCTGCTTTCTGCAAGGCATCCACCAACTGGAGCGTGTTCTGGAAATGGACATTGTCGTCACCGGTGCCGTGCGTGAGTTTCAGCATCACACCGCTGACGGCTTCAGAATCCCCGGCCGCCCCGGCCTTCACCGGATACTCTCCGACATAATTCAGCACGCAGGCCTTCCCGTATCCCTCCGGATTGGTCTGCGGCGTCTCCATGAAACGCTCGGTATAATGGCTGTCATACAGTTTCCAGTCATACACGCCGCCGCCTGCGATCCCGCAGCGGAACACATCCGAATGCCGCAGCAGCAGCATCGCCGTCATCGTCCCCCCGAAAGAGAAACCCTCGACGCCGATCCGCTCGCCGTCCACATAAGGCAGAGACTTGAAATACTCCGCCCAGGTAAGGAAATCCCGCACCGGAACATCGGTCAGGTTGCAATAAACCAGATCCGTCCCGGCCCGGCCGTTATGACCGGCCGCACGTCCATCTGCGACGACATGGATGATCCCCTGCTCGCTCCACCATTGATTCAGCGGAGCGGGACGGCGCCAACTGTCCCGGACATAAGCCGTATTGGGTCCGCCATAAATCTCGAAATGCACCGGATATTTCTTCGATGGATCGAAGTCCTTCGGATAGGTCACGGCCGCCGGCATCAGCAGGCCGTCCTCGGCGGGAATCGTGACAATCTGCGGCAAGGCATACGCCGACGCATCGAAACCCGGTCCGGCGGCATCCGCAACCTTCAGCGCGCTGCGGGCGGACCGGTCATCCACATGCATGCCCTTCGGCGTCCCTTCCAACAGACGGCGGTTTTTCCATGCCATCGGCGCCCGGGCGGTCTCGTAAAGCCAGACCTGGGTAGGTGTCGTATAATTAGACAAGGAGGCGATGAAATGTTTCCCATCCGGGCTGAACCGTACGCCGGAGACTGCCAGACGGGGATCCGTCAAAGCCGTGACCCGGCCGTCGGCATCCGCACGGTACAGGGAAGCCCGCATCGTCGCGTCCCGGTGGGCCGTAAAGAAAACACTCCCGGCCTTTTCGTCAACTCGGATCAGAGCGATGCGCCAGTTAGGACCGTCGGTCAGGCGCCGGAACTCCTTTCCGTCATAAGACAGGAAATAGATCTGTTCCCAACCGGTCTCGAAAGCCCTGGCCATATACAAGCCTTTCTCGGTGAAGATCACGTTCTCAATCCACTCCAGCCAAGTCTTGTAAGTCTCATGATAGATGAGTTCCTTGGAGCCATCCAGCGCGCTGACGCGGTACAGGTCCAAGGTATTCTGGATGCGGGGTTCGCGGGCGACATAGAAAGAGGCGCCGTCCGGTCCCCAGAACGGGGTACCGAAATACTGGTCCTCCGTAGGGTCAAAGTCCGCCCAGACCGTCTTGCGGGCCACTTTCCGTTCTGAAGAGCCGAAGGGCAGCGAGCGCACGTCGACCATTCCGATGCGGACCTCGGGATTCCTCTCCCCCGCCTTGGGATAGCGGGTGCGGTTCAGGCTTCCGTCCTGTCCGGCAGGCGAATAGATCGGGAACATCGGGACCTCGCTGTTGTCGAAGCGATAGAAACCGATCCGGCGCGAATCCGGCGACCACCAGAATGCCCGGTAACGCGACGGACGGCCGAAAATCTCCTCGTAATACACCCAGGAAGCATAGCCGTTCAGGATCACGTCCGAGCCGTCGAACGTCAGCCGCTTCTCCCTGCCTGCCGCCAAGTCATAGACATAGAGGTCATTGGCACGGGTGAACGCGATCATCGACGAATCCGGCGACCAGGTCAGGTTGACGGCATCCCCGGGTTTATAGGGGAAATCAGAAAAGCGTTCCGGCGCCTTGGTCCCCGGCTGGATATGCAGGGAGCGCGCATCCACGCCGAACGCATCCGCGTCGTCGAACGTGCCGTCATAACTGAACACCGCCACCGTATCGGAAACCCATTTCCACGCCACCGGCGTGCGTTTCAGATCCTGCGCGTGGGAAAGGACGCAAGACAAGCCAAGAATAAAGGCGATCAGTAGTTTCTTCATTCAAAAAAACGGTCTTTGAAATTCACGAGGTACACTTTTTCCACCGCACGGGTCATCGCGGTATAGAGCCACTTCAAGTCGTCCACCGTCTGCTCGTCCTGCCAGAACGGGTTATCGATGAACACGCAGCGCCACTGTCCACCCTGGGACTTGTGGCATGTGATGGCGTTGGCATATTTCAACTGGAGGGCGTTGTAGAAAGGGTCCTCCCGCACCGCAGAGTAGCGTTTCTTTTTGGCAGTGATGTGCCCATAATCGGCATTGACCCCGTTGTAGAGGGCGTTTTGCTGCTCCACGGTCAGTGAGGCCGACTCGGACTCCAGCGTATCGAGACAGACTTTCGCCGTGATTTCCAGGTCATCATAATCCGGGAAACAGAGCCGGGCGTCCGCAAAATGCAGTCCGTAGCGATCCACATACTTTCCGATACGCAGGAGCTTGGCCGTATCGCCGTTGGCGATATAATCCATCTCCTCGACATCTTCGAGGAACTGGTAACAGTTCTTTACGATCATCAGGGAGTCACCCCGAACGAGCCGGTCCTCTTTGAACTGGACCGATGAACGGATGCCGAGGTTATAGCGAATCGCCCGTTTGTTGGAGCGGCAGAGGACGATGGTCTCATCCTCGCCATACTGTGAATATGCATCGGAGAGCGTTTCGATCAGTTCACCGCCTCCAACCCGGCAGATATCATCGAAGCTATCCAGCGTGAGTTTCACTTCGTCGAATGTCTCATACGGATCAGACTGACGGATCAGCTCGCGAAGGCGCGTGGCGTTGTGGAGGATGCCGGACTCACGGGCCTGGCGGACCACCGTTTTCAAAGTGGCATATACCACGCCGCCGAATCCTTCCATGAAGTCAGGCGAAAGCGCCGGACTCTCTTCCATCCCGACCGGCGGGAGCTGGGCGGAATCCCCGATCAGGATCAGGCGGCAGTCGGACCCGTTCCGCACGAAGGTCACCAGGTCTTCCAGCAGATTGCCGGAGCCGAAATGGGCTCCTCCGCTCCCCTGCTGCACGCCCTCGATGCCGATCAGCGAAACCTCGTCCACGACGAACAGGGTGCTGCGGGCCTTGTTGGGAGTCAGGGAGAACTGGCCGAAACCGTCGTCGCCGACCGATTTCTGGCGATAGATCCCTTTATGGATCGTTTGTGCAGGCCGCCCCGCATAGCCGGAAAGGACCTTTGCGGAACGGCCGGTCGGGGCCAGGAGCACGCAAGGAACCTTCAAGGAGCTCAGGGAATCGATCACGGCGGCGATAGCCGTCGTCTTGCCCGTGCCCGCATAGCCGTTGACCACCAGGATATCCGCATCGTCACCCGTCACGAATGCGGCCGTCTGGCGCAACATCGCGTCCTGGCAAGGCGTCGGTTCGACGTCGAGATGCTTCAGGAAATCCTTATACAGGAAAGTCGCTCTGTCCATTACGCGCGCGACGGCTTGGGAATGATCGTGGCCAGGACAGCGAGCACCGGGTAGATTTCCACGCGACCGAGGAACATGTTCAGCGTCATCACCAGTTTACCGGCCTCCGGCATGGTGTTGAAACTGCCGTAGGTACCGTATTGATGGATGGCGGGACCTACATTACCCAGGGACGCGACCGAGCAGGCAAGGGCGTCAAGGTCCGTCTGTCCGAAGACCAGCAGGAGACCCGAAGAGATGCAAAGCAGCAGGACATAAAGCGCGATATACATCAGGTGCGGGGTGACTTCCTCGTCCCGGAGGAAACGCCCGCCGACCTTGACCTGGGCCACGGCGGAAGGATAGAGGGCGCGCCGTACCTGCGTCACGATGGACTTGAACATGATCAGGATACGGTCGGCCTTGATGCCGCCGGAAGTGGAACCGGCGCAGGCGCACATCGAGCCCAGGAAGATCAGCACCAGATTGGGAAGCATCGTCCAAGATGCATTGTCCACGATGGCGAAACCGGATGTCGTAGCGATGCACATCGTCTGGAAAGCACCGTCCCACAGCGCTTTTGTCATCGTCGGCTCATAGCCCAGCCGCTTCAGGGAGACGGCCATGAACAGGGTGAAGAACACCAGGCTGCTGAGGTAAAACTTCACGACAGGGTTGTTGAACGGACGGAGCGAACGCCGCGCAATGGCATAAAACGTCAGGCCGAAATGCAGCGAAGACACAAGCATGAAGAGCATCGTAAGCCCTTCTATCCAACGGGAGTCGTACGCTCCGATAGACAGGTTGCGTGTACTGAAACCGCCGGTCGCGCTGACGCTGAAAGCATGGTTGACCGCATCGAAGGGAGACATCCCGGCCGCCCAATAAGACAGGAACGAAACCGCGACCAAGCCGAGATAGACATAGACGAAGATGAACACCACATTGTTGGTGCGGGTGTTGTACCCTCCCTTGGAAAGGGATGACAGTTCCATGTTGGCCAGGCGCAGTCGCACGGGGCTGGAGTTCGGGATGATCAGCAGCAGGAACACGACGACTCCCAAGCCTCCGATGAAATGGGTGGAACTGCGCCAGAACAACAGGCTCTTGGGAATCACCTCGATGTTGTCCAGGATCGTCGCGCCGGTCGTCGTATAGCCGGAGACACTCTCGAACCAGGCATTCTGGACGGAGAAAGGTCCGCCCCAGAGGGCATAGGGCAGCATTCCCACGACAAAAGACAGGAACCACGACAGGACGATGATCATATAGCCGTCCTTCATCGTGATCTCGGCCGTCTTCTTGACGAAAATAAAGGGGAAAATGCCGATGGTGAAAGTGATGATGAAACTGATCAGCAAAGCCACCAGCGCTCCGTCGTGGTAAAGGATGGACACAAAGACGGAGAGCAACATGAACAACGCGCTGACAAGCAGTGCGTATCCAACATTGCGGCTGATGGTTTTCAGGTTCATTGCTTGGCTCGGAGATTGATCAGGCGTTTACGCAGCTGGCTGTTTTCTTCCGCAAGTTCGGAAATGCCTTTGTTGAGCTCGGAAAGCTGGTCATCCCCATCGAAAGTATAGGTGTAGCGCTTGTTGTAAGACCGGTAATTGGTCAGGCCATCCACCATCTTGTAGATGGGATTGACATAGTAGGAAAGGAGGAAGAACAGCAGCATCAGCACGAGCAACAGCCCGACGCCGACCGCGACGATACCCGGTACGATGCTGCGGTAGAAACCGCTGTCAAAGTTGGATGAATTCTTCTTGAGGTCGTTGTAAATCTCGCTGCTCATCCGGTCGATGGCTGCGTTCAGGCGGTTGTAGCGGGGCTGCAGACGGTCGAAATACCAGGTGCGGGAATCAATGAAATCAGACTTCAGGACTTCCGGCAACTCCAGGGAGGTCAGCATATAGGCCGAATAGGCATAGAGGACGGAATCCGCCAGACGGACCTTCCGGACATCGGCGAAAGAATTCCGGAGCGAATCGCAATGGGACACGAACTCCTTCTGGTTGAAATCCGGCAGGCTGTTGAGATTGTCATCACCGATGACAGCCAGGATATCGAGGTTGTAGTCGTTGCTCGACTCCGCCAGCTCCTGGGCCATGTTGATACTATGGATGTTGTCCGCAATCTGGCTGGACACATAGGTGCTCATGATCTTATACTCGATCACGGAGATGATGCTGGATGTCAGGAGGATGACAGCAATGGCGCTTAGGCTTAGGATCATCTTCTGTTTCAGCGACAGCTTGATCGGGGTCTTGAAGATATTTCTCAGTTTCACCGGCATTTCTTTCGTGTATAACAAGATACAAATATAACAATAATGCGGCCATTCCCAAACATCCTGGAAGCGGAACGATCAAAGTTAAATAAATCAAAAATTATTTTATAAAATTCTTTGTTATTGGATAATTATTTTGTAACATTGCCCTAAGAACTTGACAACGATTTGTAATGAGTACTAAAACCCTTCTCACCGACAGCAGCAAGAATGCCGACATCAAACGGCAGATCCTGCGCTTGTGCATCCTCAACGACAATTACTCCATCGCAGACTTGTCCCGTGAGCTGAATACCAGCGTACCGACGGTCACCAAAATCATCGGTGAACTGATCGAAGAAGGCTACATGATGGACATGGGCAAAGTCGGCACTTCGGGAGGAAGACGGCCCAGCATTTTCGGTCTCAACGCCGGAGCCGGCTACTTTATCGGTGTCGATATCGCCCGCCAGCATTTCCACGTCTGCATCACGGATTTCAAGGGAGATGTCGTCAGTTTCATCGCCGACATCGAGTTTATCTTGGAAGCCCGCGCAGACTCATTCAAATCCCTTTGCCGCCTGGTCAAAGAGGCGGTTTCCGAAGCCGGAATCCCTTGGGAGAAAGTGCTCAGCGTAGGTGTCAGCCTGTCCGGGCGCGTCAACCCTGAGGAGGGCTACTCGATGAGTTATTTCATGAGCGACGACCTGCCGCTCAACGCCATCTTCGAGAAGGATTTCAACGTCCCCGTTTCAATCGAGAATGACTCGCGTGCGATGACCTACGGTGAATTCCTCGCCGGCGGCCACACCGGTGACACCCGGAACATGTTGGCCGTCAATCTCAGCTGGGGGCTCGGGATGGGCATGATCCTGGACGGGAGGCTTTATTACGGCAAGTCGGGATTCTCCGGAGAGATTGGCCACGTGCCGCTCCTGGACAATGAGAAAATGTGCCGCTGCGGCAAGGTCGGATGCCTGGAGACCGGCGCTTCCGGTTCCGCCCTGCACGAGATGATTCTGGAAAAACTGGCAAGCGGACGGCCGTCTTCCCTTTCCAAGAAATATGCTTCCGGGGAAAAGATCACCCTGGATGACATCCTGAAGGCCGTGGAGGAAGAAGACGTCCTCGCCATCGACTGCATCGGCAAGGTCGGCGAAACGCTCGGCCGCGGCATCGCCGGACTGATCAACATCTTCAACCCCAGCCTCGTCATCATCGGCGGCCGGCTCATCGTCGGCAAGAAATACCTGATGTACCCGATCAAGACCTCGGTCAACAAATACTCGCTCAACCGGGTCAATTCGGACACGAAGATCGTCTATTCGACACTGGGACGCCGCGCCGCCTCGATCGGCAACTGCCTGATCGCGCGCAGCAAATATCTGGGATTGTTCTAGCGCTGTTTTCCGACGGGACCGTATTTCGGCTCCTTCAGATGCCCGCCGAGGTTGAAGTGCTGGTTGTCAGGCAGTTCGATATCGGTACGGGCTGCGCCTTGCGTCATCTTTTCCTTCAGTTCAGGCAAATAATGCTGATACACCTCACGCGGGGTGACGCCATGTTCCGTGCAGATGCCGGCAGCCATGCCGACGACTTCGCCCATCATCGCACCGGTCCGCATCAGACGTGTGGAACCGAGGGTGACGTGGGTCGTGCTGATGTTGCGTCCGGCCATGAACAGGTTGTCGATATTGCGGGAATAGAGACAGCGGTACGGCACCGCATACGGATAAATGGGATTGTGCTTGGTCACGGCTTTGAACTCATTCCCCGGGAAACGGGCGGAATTGACCGGATCCGGAGAATGCAGGTCGAAATGCCAGGAAATGGTGAAGGAGGCGTCTTCGTGGAAGACCTGCTTGTCCACATCATCCTGTTTCAGGATATAATCACCCATCAGGCGGCGGGACTCCCGCTTGCCGGCCACATAGGCCACCCATCCCAACTCACGGTTGGCAAAAGCATCTTTTTTGGAATGATGGTTTTTCAAGAAGCTCCAGTTCGAATAAACCACCAGCAAGCCATAATCACGGATCCGCTCGAACTCGGTAATCTGGTCCCTGTTCATCCCGTTCTCCCAGGTCCACTCCCCCATCTTGACTTTCTCACAATTCTCCTCCGTGAAAGTGACGCCATATGAAAACTCAGGGAAAGCCACCGGTTTGCCCGCATCTACGGAATACCACTGCACGGAGGCGCCCATCGTCATGTCGTCCCCCTTTTCAGGCGCAAGGCTCTCGCCGAATTCGTCGCGGCCTTCTCGTCCCATCCTCCAGTCCGCGCCGGCTAAGAAGCCGAGCCCGGCATCGCCGGTACAGTCAGAGAAGAGGGGCGCACGAAGTTCCAGTTCCTCACCCGTTTCCGTCCCCCGGATCACGACGGAAGCGATGCGCTTCCCGTCCATCTTCACCCGCATCGCACGGAAGCAGGG
Source organism: uncultured Bacteroidales bacterium (assembly GCA_946405485.1). The sequence continues at coordinate 28,729 of CAMJHJ010000003.1, forward strand.
AAAATAGTGCACATTCGGCTCATTTTCAATAAAAGCAACCTTCTTCTCGTCCTCGTAGTTGGCGGCCGGCTTGGCATTGCCGCCCTTGCTATGGCCGAATTCCCGCAGCATCATGCCCAATCGGGGATAAAGACCGATTTCGGTCCGCCCGCCCAGGTGGACGCGGACTTCGGCGCTGTTGTTGCCGCCGGGCACGGGACGGTCGTTGACCAATGCGACCTTGCATCCGTTCCGGGCTGCGGAAACGGCGGCGCACATGCCTGCGATACCGCCGCCGATGACGACGAGATCATACGTTCCCCCATCCGTCGGCTCCATGGGTAAAGCCCCCATCTTACGTCGGAAATCCTCCAATGCCGCGACTTCTGAGGGAGGCGTCACGCCTGCTTCCTTCGTCAGCCAAACGGCGTCACAGCGGCCGTCGAAACCCTTCAGGTCCGACAGGGCCAAGGTACAGGGACCCGCCTTTAGCCGCCGGTTGCTGACATACTGCCACTCCCAACGGTTCCCAGAAGCGCCTACGATGCCTTTGAGAGGCTTCCCGTCAATCTTGACACGGAACGCGCCGGGCCCGACCGCCTCCGTCCAGGGAGCAGTCCAGTTGTAGGTCCGCACCCAGACGTGATAGACACCTGCTTCGGGGATCTCCACGGTCGTGGAAGCATCCGCCACCGGCACACCCATACCGTGCGCGATCAGATAGGGCGATCCCATCTGGTCCATGAACTGCTGGTCCACGGACCAGCCGCCCTTGTCAGCGAATGACTCAGCCTCTACGAAAATACCTTGGGCCGAGCCGGCAAAGGTCAACGACAACAAAATGAAGGTCAATATACTACGTCTCATAATCTTATGAATCAGCGTTTCGCCTCTTCCAGGAGAGGCACGATGGCAGCATACCAGTTCGCTGCCATAATCTCAGCTCCGTGGACATTGGGGTGGACATGGTCTTCGATGGCGTCCGTGCGCCAGTCAAAACCCTTGCCGACAGGGACGATCCTGACCCGGTCAGAGCCATAGTCGCGTACCATCCCGGAGAGCGCCTCATTCAACTCGGGAATATACGAATATTTCGGGAGTTTTCCACTCTCTATAACCTGCGCGACGAATATGACGGCGGCCGGATTGATGGCCAGGATCTTGTCAATGATAGCGCGGTGAGCCTGAACAATGCCGGCGACAGGATGCTGCTCAATGAAATGATTGTGTCCTCCATGGATCAGCACGATATCGGCTGGATAGCAGCGGTACACGCTGTCGATCTTTTGCGTCCAATACTCAATGGCTTTCCCGCCAAGGGCGCAGTGGTTCAGGCTGTCCCCCTGATAGTACTGCACCCGGGGACCGATCATTTCGACATCAAAAGCGGCCTTACGAAGACGCTCGCGCAAGGGAAAGAGGTAGGAGACATGATGGTTGCTCCCCTGGGTGATGGAGTCACCGATGCCCAGGACTGTGACCGGGCGAATGCCGAGAAAACGTGTCTCGCCGGCCTGGAGCCGGACTTTCCGGACATCTTGCCGGCCAGGCAGGGACAGTGTCAGTTCCGTATCCATCCCGGCCGTGACCCGCAGGCCGCCGGCCTCAGCCTTGACGTCCTCCAGGACGCCCGTGGAAGAAACGATCCTCGGGCCCGTCCCGGCATCGCCGATCACGAAGGCCGAGCAGCTGTCATCCTCGCCGACGAAATGCAGCGGCAGGACGACGCCGTCCGTATCCACCGAGAAAGGATGGCCCAGCACGCACAGGACCTTCTGCGCCGGCACGGCGATCCGGTATTCCCCGGTCCAGGGATCGGAAGAGAATCCCGTCATCAGGGCGTAGCCCGACGCCGCATCCGCCTGCAGGTACAGTTCGGGAGAGCCGCACAGATGGCCGGAATGGGTCATCGGTGCGCCCTCCACGTGGGCAAGCACCCGTTTTGCCTTCCGGAGCTGGGAGGCGATGTAGGCCCGGTCCTCCGGAGTCGTCTTGCGCAGGTTGCCCCAGAAGCCGTGTCCGGCCTGCAGGATGGTGTTGACATTGTATTTCAACGCCCCCTTCAGGTCCATAGGATAGGACGCAAAAGTGAAAACCTCCGGCGGCAGGATCCCGGCGTACTCGTCCACGCAAGCCCGCACGCTCTTGGACCGGAAGGTGGAATAATCCCCATACCGTGACGAGCCGTTGTTGATCCAGAAGTATTTCGCCTCCTGCAGCGTCATCAGGCCGATCATATTGCGCCAATGCTCCGTCAGGTCCAACTCGACGACCACGTCCGGATTGTACTCCTTCAGTTCTCGGGCGAGCCGCGTCACATAGAACGGGAACAAGTAGTTGTAGCGGTCGATCCGGTCCTTCACGGAATCCGTCTCCTTTCCGTGCTCCAGGCCAGCGTTGCAACTGCTGAGCGTACTGACCGCATCCCACTTGAAGAAGCGGACGCCCAGGTCCACCAGTTCCTTCAAGGATGCGAGCAGGACATCATAATAACCGCTGACGATGTCGAAGCCGGGGTTGCCCCACTGGACCAGGACGGGCGCATCGGAGCGGTCGTTGATCCGCCATTCCGGATGCTCGCTGTAAAGGGCCAGGCTCTTTGAAACAGCCAGCAGGGAAAGCCAGACGCCCGCCTCCATCCCCGCCTCGTTGATGCGGCGGATGACGGGTTCCAGACCGTTCGGGAAGCGCTCCCGGTTGACGGTCCATTGCCCCATCGTGGCTTGCCAGCCGTCGTCGAGGATGAAACGGTCCATCCCCATCTGGCGGCAGTATTCGATCTCTTCGAAGACCCGCTCCTCCGTCAGGCAACTGCGCAGTTGCGCATTCGGCTGGTCTCGCTGCATGCCCCAGGTGTTGTAGTAAAACATCGGCTTGCGGGAAGCACGGTGGTCCGAGATCCGGCGATAGACATAATCTTGCAGGCGCTCGGACAGGTCCTCATCCGGGCGGAGCAAGGAAATCATGGACCACACCGTCTCATAGCAGCGTCCGACAGGAATCTCCTCCCCGTCGATATAGCCGCCGCGGCGAATATGATTTCCGACTTCCAGGCATCCCGGCCCCGGGAGAGACACGTTCGTGGAAATGAACCACAGGTCATCGTCACCCGTATAACCGACATCGCCCTCCACGCCCTGCATCTCATCATTTTTGGGTCCGTAGCGGGACAACTTCTCTTTCATGAAACTGTTGTCCTGGGACGCATGCTCATAGGCCGTGACACAACGCAAGCCACCACTTTCCAGGACTGTGAACGGTCCTTTCAGGGCTACTTCCCCGGCGGACAGGTCCAGCGGATTGCGGTCCGGATGGAACATGTGGTTCTGGTCCAGTTTCGCCTTTGTTTCGAAGCGTCCGATCCGGATTTCTTCCCCCCTGGCCTCCCCGGCGGCAGCCAGGGAGTACCGGGGAAAGATGAAATGGTTCCGACCACCCACATTGCATAGCCGGAAACCGGGCCGCGAGGCCGTCAGCCGCAACCGCTCCCGCAGCAATGCGACATCCGGAAACACCTCGCGGTCCCAATACAAGATGAGGCCTTTCCATTTCCCTCTCCCCTGGAATTCGTAGCTGTAGATCCGGCCCCCGTTGGACAAGTCTTTTGTCTGCAGTCCGGAGAAACGCCAGCAGGGATCGGAAGCCTTGACAACCGACCCGTTGAGGCAAAACTCGAAGGCGGGAGCTTGATCCTGCACCGTCAGCGCCTGTCCGTCCAGGATAAGATCGGAGGACAGGATCCGGCCTCCCCGCATAGTCAGGCGGGCGGAAAAGCTATCATTGCCCATGGCGGGTATCTGGCCCGCCCGGAGGGGAATGGCAGCCAGCAAGACCGCCACGAAGGGGAAAAGGAATTTGGAAATGCGCATAGACTAAAAGTATTACGGCAGAGGAATGACAGTCTTGGCCGTGTAGAAGGTATCGATGGCCGTAGGTTCCGGCAGATAAACTGTCTCGAACGAGAACTCTTTTCCGGAATCGACATTGCTGACTACCGTAGAAGCCCCCATGTCATCCTTCTTCACCGTCACGACCTGATCCTTCCCGTCCAAATCCGAATAGAATAGGCGGACACCGTACTCCAACAGCGAGAACGAACTACCCCAGTTAATCGTCAATGCATTATTTTTGAACGATTTAGACTTGACATGGCGAGGCAGCAGCGTGGACTGGAAGAAATCACCGTACACATTGACGAATTGCTCATCTGAAACGGAATGGTTGCCATATTTATCGTAAGACACGAAGTACAGGGTATAATCACCTTCCGTGATGTTGCGGTCGACCATGACGGCGATGGGATCCTGTTTGTCACGGGTCTCGGGAATCGGGATAGAGATAGAGTCCCTCTTCTGGGACCAGTAGATGCGCATCTCATTGACCCGCGGATCCCGCACCCAGAATTGGGCCAGGAATCGCTCCCGTCCCGGGAAAAGTTTCACCGAGTCGGGCCGGGCGAGATAAGTGATCTCGCCTTGGGAGAGATATTGATCGATATTGTCATTCATCTTGCTGCAAGCCAGGCACGCGAGCAAGAGCGCTGATGCTATGAATAAATACTTTGTTTTCATATGCAGTTCCTTGATTAGTCTTTCTCCTGGCCCCAGAAGCGGAGCTCGTTAAGATGGAAAGCTTTGGAATTGGACCATGTCTGCAGGCAGACCATGCGGAAATACTTGATCGGAGGAACTGATTCGGGAATCTCGTACTCCTCTCCACCCTCTGCGTAGGCCTGGTCTTCTGCCGTGACAGTTCCGGGCGTACCGTCCGGATTAAGGCCGGAAGGCTTGATACTCCAGTCATCCAGGATCAGCGTCCAGCCGTCGAAGGTGTTCGGGTTATTGCCCGCCGCATCGTCCGCCGTACCCCAGAACTGGAAATGGCGGGGATTGTGCAGGCCATAACAATACTTGACACGCCCCCAGAACCGGACCCGCGAAAGCTTGTACAGACCGTTGAAGCCGATCGACATAAACTGCGGCTGCGGATTGTTGGGATCAAGATACACGGGCTTGTCGGAGGTGATGACATCATCGAACAGGTTACCGGTGCTGTATCCGGACCACTTGGCCCCCGTGGGCAGGGGAAGAACCGTCATTTTGTTTCCGGGAAGCTGCATCTCATACAAAGGAGTCAGCGTCGTGCTCAGGGTTTCCGTATAATTGTCATAGATATCCCTGAGTTGGATTTGGAAGCCCGTCGGCTCTGCTGCCAGGCCACGGATAGCGGTCTCGCCGTTTTCCATCGAAGAAGCGATCGTCTCGATCGGGACATAGCCATCGGGAGTCTCCTGATAGACATACATGATAATCTGCTCTTTCTGCGGATTGCTCCATGTCATCTTAAAGCCTCCCCAGCTTTCAAAGACGTCCATGGATTCCATGATGGAGTAAATGGGAGAATCCTCCGGTTCAATCTCGACACTGACGGGGGCAGATTCATTCTCACTGGAGTCCACGGTAATGAGTTGCACCGTCTGCTTTTTAGAACGGCCGAATCCTTTCAAGACGACATTGTCCTTGAACACGGACGACTTGACTTCCGTCCTGGTACCGTGGGAATCAGTATAGACGGCCTTCACATAGAGCAGGTCCGTCTCGTTGGGAAGGGAATAACTAATCACGGCGCTGCCCGGCAGATTTTCCACGCGGACGTCCGAAACCGACGCCGGCGCTACATTGTCTACGGGATACTGGCCGATGAAATCTTCGTTACACGCGACCAGCAGGGCCGCTGCCGAAAGAAAGACTGATATAGTGTGTTTCATGATCGGTATCATTAGGGTTTACTCCCAATAAGGGTTCTGCACAAGATTGGTATTGACCCGGAGCGTATAGGTCCGGATCGGCCAGAGATACTCCTTGGTCGTGAAGGTCAGGTTGTCCAGGACTTTGATGGTGTAGTACTCATCGTCCGAGTTTGCATCGATGTTCCAGCCGATGATGGCGCCGGGGACTTCCTGCATGGCGGTCTTCCAGCGCCGGACATCCCAGAAATGCTTGCTCTCGAAACAGAGTTCCACATCACGTTCGCGATGGATGATCTCGCGCATGCCTTCCTTGGTCTGGGGTTTGTTGGGGACGGTAGAGAAGTTCTCCCAGCTCTCCACGACACCGGAGAGGCCTGCGTGCTCACGGACCTTGTCAACATAAGCATAGACCTCGTCATCCGGCTGACTCAGAGACTCGTTGCGCGCCTCGGCATACAGCAGGTACAGGTCTGCCAGGCGGAGAATGGCCGGTGAGAAATTATAGGTCTGGGCACCTCCGCTGGACGTCACCGTCGTCTGGTAATTGTTGCCCTTCTTGTTCCAATAACCCGTGATGGTATAACGGACGGACTGGGTCTTGCCGGCCGGGTCACCCTGACGGGTCCCGATCTTCCATCCTGCACCCGTGAAGGTACCGTTCCCCCACCAATAAGAGCCGTCGAAAGCGATGTCCGCATAGAAACGCGGCTCCCGGTTCATATGGAGCTTGGCCGTATGGAAGCCAGCCTGGATGAAATCGGGCTTGTCAGCCGGAGCGACGGCGACCGAGTAACGGCCCTCATAGTCGTAGGTCTTATCCTCATCGATCGGGACGCCGTTCTCCGAATAAAACTTCTCGACGATGCGCATGCTGGGAACCAACATGCCGCGGAACGGGTTGGTCGAAAGCATGGCCGACGTGAAATGAGGCAAGGATACACGCTGGAGATTACCGGAATTGCCGGACTTGGGAGCGCACCAGACCATTTCCTCGTTATAGCGGTCAGAATAAACGCAGCGGAGCGAATTCAGCAACTTGACATCATCCGACACGTTGTACGGGCCGGCGAAAGTGTAAAGCTTATGGCCGGCTTCTTCCGCGACGTCGATGGCCTGCTTGCAGGCGGTAGCAGCCTTCTCCCACTTGGAGGCATCGTAAGACTGCGTGAAGATCTTGACGCCCCGGTTGTCGGCGACATTGACATAGTCGGCATTGCCGTTGAACAAGGGGCTGGCCGAGGTCACCAGGACCACCGCCTTGATACCCAACGCCGCAGGACGGGTGATCCGGCCCATTTCGGTCGAACGGTCCTCGATGGCGAGCGGCAGATGCGGAGCCGCCTCGTCCAGGAGGCTGACCACATAATCGACGCAATCATCCCAGGGATCCCTGTAGACGCGGACTTCTTCCGGAGTGGAATCCACGGGAATGTTCTCCTTCATCAGGGGGATCGGGCCATACATCCGCATCAGATAGAAGTGGAAATAGGCTTTCAGCACCTTGACTTCGGCTTTCCAGCGCTCCAGCTCTTCTCCTTGCAGCTGGACGCCGACCTTGTCGGCATTCTCCAGGAAGATATTGCAGTTACGGATGCCTTGGAACAGACCGTGACCGCCGTACATCAGACCGTCCCAGTAATTATTATAGGGATCCGTCGTGTTCTGAAGGCCCTTCTTGATATAGAAGGAGTTGTAATTACCCACTTCGCCGGACACCTCCCGGGTATCGACGAAATTCCAGGTCTCTTCACTGCCCATGATGGCGGGATCATTGGCCGGATTGCCGATATTGGGAAGATAACTGTAACAAGTGGCGAGGAATTTTTCGGCGCCTACCTTGTCACGGAAAGCATAATCGATCGTCGCGACATTGTCCGGGACGACATCGACAAAATCTGCACAAGCCGTCGCAAAGACGAAGGCAGAAAGAATCAAGAGAGTATGAATGTGTTTCATCGTGATGCCATGTTTAGAATGATACCTGCAATCCGAAGTTGTACACCTTCTGGGTCGGATAGTTGAAGGCATTACCCGCCTGCTCCGGATCCCAAAGAGTGAACTTGCTGAACGTAAGCAGGTTGGTCCCGCTGAAATAGAGTCTGAAATTGGTCATCCGAAGCTTGTTGATCCACTTGTTGGGCAGCGTGTAGCCAAACTCAAGTGATTTCAGGCGCAGGAAGGAACCGTCTCTCATGAACCAGGTGCTGACCTGGGTGTTGTTTTCAATGAGTTTCGTAGAGAGACGGGGCCAGAGGGCGTGCAGGTTGCGGTTATCCTCGTTCCAATGGTCATCCGCATAAACCTTCAGCAATTGCTTGATCTTACCTCCGTCAGAAATGAACGGGGCCGTGCTGCTGACGCCGATCCAGAAGGATTCACGGGCCAGTCCCTGGAAGAAGACGGAGAAATCGAAACCCTTGAACCCGGTGGAGATACCGAAACCGTATACCAGTTCGGGCTCGGTCGGGAATCCGATCGGCACACGGTCCAGATCCGTGATCTGGCCATCCCGGTTGATATCGCGGTACTTGATGTCACCGGCCGCGTAATCGCCGAACTGGACCGGAGAATTCCGGACTTCTTCTTCGTCGATGAACAGACGCTCCGCAATATAACCCCAGTTCTGGGAAACCGGCTGACCGACCCGGGAGAGCCAGGGGGTCAGTGTCTGGTCTACTTCCTCATACTTGGTATACCAGGCCTTGCCGTAGGTCAGGTTGGCGCGTCCCGTGAGCCAGAAGTCCTTGGTGAAGGATTTCTGGAAATCAAGGGCGACGTCAACGCCCCGTCCCCGGGCTTCACCGATATTGGAGACCGGCGTTGCCATGAGACCCATACTCGTAGGAATGTAGCTGCGCGTAAGGAGAATGCCCGTACGGTCTTCCTGATAGAGATCGACCTGAAGATTGAACACCTTGAAGAGTTCCGCTTCGACACCCAGGTTGGTCTTGTAGGAACGCTCCCAGGTAATCTTGTCATTGGCATACTTGCTGACGGAAACGCCGTTGACCGAGTTGCCGAACTGATCACCGAACTGGGCGGCATAGGTCGAATCGTTCATATTGACCTGCGACATGTAGTAGAAACGCTGCGCGGATCCGCCGATGGCGTCATTACCCACCAGTCCGTATGTTGCCTTGAATTTCAGCATATTGACAGCCTCTTTCAAGCCCTCCGGGAACCATTTTTCGTTGGTCACGATCCAACCTATACCTGCGGAAGGGAAGAAACCGAAACGCTCCTGACGAGCGAAACGCTCCGATCCGTTATAACCGAAGTTGAACTCCAGGAAGTAGCGCTTGTCGTAGTTGTAGGTGAAACGACCCGACAAACCCAAGTTACGGTGAGCCAAGGACTCGATCAAAGTAGAAGCTCCGCCCGAGAGTTCGGTGCGGGCCTGTCCGACCAAGAGACCGCTGACACCGTGCCGGCCGAACTCCCGGTCATAGTTGAGCTGTGCCTGGAAATAATTGTTCGAATTGACCGTTTTCGTTCCGGGATCATAAGTAAGATACTCCGTTCCAGAAGCCGGATTCAGGTTCGAAAGGGTGTATTTCCCCGTCGCCCTGTCGTATCCGGCGAGCGCATAATAGAACGGATTATACTGGCGGGTCACATCGAAGTAGGAATAGCGGGTCGTGCTGGCCATGGCGCTGAACCTGAGGCCCTGCGTAATGAAACGAAGGTCCTGCTTGACCTCAAACTGGCCGAGGACCGTCGTCTTGGCATATTCCTTATAACCCTTCACCATCTGGGCATAGGGGTTGAGATAACTGCCGGTATCGTAGTTACCGAACAGGATGTGATGCGTTCCGAGGTTCATCTCGTCCGGCTCATAATACGGCTGGAACAGGACCGGGCTCGTATTCATGATCTGGGAGTAGACATCGCTACCGCCGCTGATCGGGCCGTTGTAATCATCGAAGGAACCGTGCAGGCGGACGGCGATCTCGGTCGTCTTTGTCACGTTGATGTTGACGTTCGAGCGCAGCACATAACGGCGCAGGTCGATATTGTTGTTGAAATTGTTGCGCTTGTCAACCTTCAACAGACCGGTATCGTGGTTGAACGTGGCGGCGATGTAATAACGGGCCACCTTTCCGCCGCCGCTGAGGTTGGCGTTGACACGGTTGTTGACCGTCTGGTTCTTGAGTAGCATGTCTCTCCAGTCGATGGCCGGATAGACGACCGGATTCATGCCGAGCTTGGTATTCTCGATCTTTTCCGTGGAGAAAGGAGTGACGGCAAGCGGGTCACGGGTCCGGGCCGCTTCATTGAAGAGCTCCATATACGTGACCGGATCGGCCAGCTCCAGGTTACGGGTCGGCTGGGATACCGAAGTCTCATAACGGATATTGATGGTCGCTTTGCCTTCACGGCCTTCCTTGGTGTTGACCAGGATGACACCGTTCGCACCGCGGGCACCGTACAAGGCAGTCGCCGTCGCGTCCTTCATGATCGAGAAAGCAGCGATGTCGTCCGGCTGGAGACGGGCCAGGTCGGAAGAGGACATCTCGACGCCGTCGATGAGGATCAGCGGGCCGTTGGCATAGGTCAGGGAGGTGACGCCGCGGACAAAGAAGCTGGCATCATCGTTACCCGGTTCGCCGCTGCGCTGATAAGAGATCAAACCCGCGACACGACCGGCCAGGGCTGTGGTGAGATTACTCGACGGGACTTTCAGTTCCGCCGGCTTGACCGTGTTGACGGAGCCGATGACGGACTCCTTCTTCTGGGTGCCGAAAGCCACGACCGTGACTTCGTCCAACTGGCTGGCCGAGTCCTTCATCCGGATGACGAAAACGCTTTCCTTTCCCACGGTGAGAGTCTGGGACTCCTTACCGAAGAAATCGAAAACCAGCCGGTCTGTCGGTTTGACACCGGCCAGTTCGAAGGAACCGTCCAAGTCCGTGATGACACCCCTGGTCGAACCGACGATGGAAACCGTCGCTCCGGGGAGTGGCGCACCCGACTCGTCTTCCACTACCGATCCCTTGACGGTCTTGGTCTGGGCCAAGGCCGTCACCGAGAGCAGGACGAGGAAGCACAGAGAAACAATTTTTTTGGTTAACATAAAGAAAAAGGATTAATTGGTGATATTGTCGTACATTATTATGTGTTTATCTGTCATTCAAATAAAACGCGACCCCCTCAACGGCGGGCATAAACCCGGACATAATCGACCTCCATAAAAGTGCCGTCGGCCGCATCTGCGTGATTTTTCGCCGAGCGGAGAACGGCAGCGCTTAACCTGACCGGCGCCGCGGAGTGGCAGAACTCATTCTTGACGCGGCGGGTCTCTTTCCTGTCCAGGTAGAAGATGATCTCATCCTCTTCCCAATCCACTCCGAAAAGGTGGTACTCCTGTGAGAAATCGATGTCGGGATAGGTGGTCGCACCCCCATCCGCCGAAATCAATTTCATCAGGGTCATGGTTCCCATCCACTCGTGCACGTTGTTGGTATATTCTGAAGGATAATGTCCCTCGTTGATATCGATTTCGAAAGGTCTCCCCTCCTCCGGTTTCCACCTGGGATCCCGGGTCCAGATCCAGAATGAATTATTGATCCCGGCAGCGGCGGCATATTTATACCTGCATTCAAAATACCCATATTTGAAATCCCGGTACGTTCCCATATCTGCAGATGTCCATTCCTGGCCGCCCCTGCTTTCCTTGCGGTTGACAAGGCGGACGGTGCCATCCCCGACCTCCAGGTTCTCTTCCCACCGGCTGCATCCCGTGTGAGAGGTCGGACCGTTGGACGACTGCCAGACTTTCAACAACTGCTCCCGGGTCTGATAGTCGAATTCGTCCTGCCAGACCATCTTCCACTCCTTTTTGTTATCCGGGTTGACATACCCCCTGGGAGTCCGGTCAGCCAGGCTTCTGGAGTACGGCGGGACCGGCTCCGTAGCGGGCGGAACTCCCGCCGACATCAGGGACTTGAGTTCATCCAGATAGTCGGTATAGATGGCACGCGGCTGGCAGCGGTGCTGCCGGCAGAGGGAAGCGGCCATACCGACGACCTCCCCCATCATTCCGCCCGTCCGCATCACCCGCACCGTACCGAGTGCGACGTGCGTTACGCTGATATCGCGCCCGGCCATCATCAGATTGTCAATGTTGCGGGAGTACAGGCA
>CAMJHJ010000004.1 GCA_946405485.1 uncultured Bacteroidales bacterium
TGCCGTCTTCCCCGAAGCCGGTGAATTCGATATCGAGCTGGATCCCAACGACATACGCAAAGATCTCTTCTGCTCATCCGGCCCCGGCGGCCAGGGTGTCAACACGACCTATTCTGCCGTGCGCCTCACCCACATCCCTTCCGGCATCGTCGTCCAGTGCCAGGAGGAGCGTTCACAGCTGAAGAACCTCGACCGTGCGATGGAAGAGCTCCGTACCCGCCTGTATAACATGGAGCACCAGAAGTATCTGGACGGCATCGCCGCCAAGCGCAAGACGATGGTCTCGACCGGCGACCGTTCCGCCAAGATCCGCACCTACAATTATCCCCAGGGCCGTGTCACGGACCACCGGATCAACTGGTCGATGTACAACCTGCCCGTCTTCATGGACGGCGCGATCCAGGAATGCATCGATCAGCTCACGATTGCCGAGAACGCAGAGCGTCTCAAGGAAGCCGGGGAATAAAGAAAGAAAAATGGACCCTGCCATACCGCCTCTCCTTTACGAAGGAGGGGTGGTTTTTGAATGAATGCTCATCCCCATGCTCCAGGATGAAGTAGCATTCCGGGTGCAGGATCCCCGCCTCGAGGACCTTATCGGGCAAGAACTCCAATCCCTCCAGCGCATAAGGCGGATCGGCGAATACGATATCGAACTTCTCGTGACAGAGCAGAAGGAAATCGAAGACGTTATCCCGGACCATCGTCACGTTGTCCAAGCCCAGGCGCCGGGCTTCGGTCTTGATGAAAGAGGCGTTTTCGCGGGCCATCTCCACGCAATAGACCCGCCTTGCACCGCGTGATGCGAACTCGAAGGAGACGGCGCCGGTGCCGCCGAAGAGATCCAGCACCTGGAGGCCCTCCAGCTCGTATTCATTATCCAGGATATTGAACAAACCCTCCCGGGCGAAATCCGTCGTGGGACGGGCTTTGTAGCCGGCCGGCGGATTGATACTCTTCCCCTTGAGGGTGCCTCCGATGATCCTCATACCTGCTCCACGGACTTGAAATAGCGGTAGAGCGACAGTTCCTCTTCCGGAGAAAGCGGAGACTTGACGGTCACAGTGGAGACCTCCGGATTGATCTGGAGAGACTTCACCGCAAGGAACAGGTAATACTCCGCCGTCGTGAAATCCGGAGCCGGATAGGAGTTGGCAAGCAGGAGGCGCCCGCCCTGGGCGATCGCCAGGTTCAGGATGCCATCCCCGTAATGCAGGAGGATCTTGTTGTATTCGGGACAGGCGTCCAGGCCGGTGACCAGGTCATACAGGACGGGAGCCTGTCCGTCCGGCGTGGAATAAAGGAAGACCGCGTCGTAACGGGGTATCTCCAGGAAGGAGACCGTTTCCGACTCGGCCAGGGGATATAATTCACCAAGAATGCACCTTGCGTCTCCCTCTTCGAAACAGCGGGAAGGCACCAAGGTGCATTTCTGTATTGCAGACATGGGAAAGGATTACTCCCAGTTACCGGCGTTGTTGTTCGGGGCGGAGATGCTGCCGACCTGGAGACCCTCGTAGCGGTTCATGTCACGCTGCTCGGCGTCCAGGTTGATACGGAGCTGGTTGTCCATGCCCTTGAGGAGGGACTTGTACGGCATCTTGGCCTCGAAGAGAGGGACCTGGACACCGGAGACCATCTTGACGATGGCGTCCATGATGACCTCGTCACCATCGGAGAACGGGATGTACTTGATGGTGTTGATGTCGAAATCCTTGCGGGAAGCGAACAACGTGTCCTTCACGGGAATCTTGTGCTCGACGGAGAAGACGAGGTCCTTGTCTCCCGCCTCATACAGTTTGAGGAGGTCGAGACCGGTCATCTTGCCCTTGCCCTTGAAAGCCTTCTTGACGGCCTCGGTGTGGGCCCAGGCGAGGGAATCGTCGGCGGAGCCGACCTGCATGACGATGGGCATCTGGCCCTTCAGGTAGAAGTCCTTGAGGGAGTCCAGGTCTGCGGTGAAATGGCCGGTAACGCCTTTGTAAGCGACTTCCAGCGTGCGGATGTCCTTGAGCTGCTGGATAGCGACTTCCTTGCGGGCGTCCCTTTCCTTGTTGAAGTTAACCGGCTTCATGATGCTGGCGACGATGGCATACACCAAAAGGGCGATGATGACGGGGAGTACAAACCAGGTAAGTACCTTTTTCAGAGTTTCGTTCATTATTGGGTGTTTTTTATATTCCAACTGTCCGACAAAGTTATAAAAACGATTTATTAAATGCAATATTCTTCGTAAATTTGCCGTTGATTTTGGATGCGACATCTCCATGCCGAAGCCGTTTACCATAACCGGCCCCGATGCGGCCGCCTTCGAAGACCTCGCCCTACGGGCGGGTCGGATCGGCATCGTCACGCATACCCGTCCCGACGGAGACGCCGTCGGAAGCTGCCTGGCGCTGAAACGTTACCTCGAATCAAGGCTTGGCGGCGCCGGGAAATGCCGCATTCTCCTGGATACGGACGCACCCGACGCCGTACGATTCCTCTTCTCCCCTTCCGAACTTTGCGAAACGCTCGTCTGTGAGCGGGACCGGGAGGCCGTGCGGGACTGGGTCGCCGGCTGCGGGCTGCTGGTCTTCCTGGACCTCAACACCCTCTCCCGCACCGGCGGGATGGAAGAGCCGCTCCGCGCCTGCAGCGCGCCCAGGATCCTGGTGGACCATCACCTTCAGCCCGAACGTTCCGACTTCAGCCTGGTTTTTTCCGAGACGGAAGTGTCTTCGACCTGCGAATTGCTGTACCGGATCCTGGTCCGGCTCCCATCCTGCGAAGGCAAATCCCTGCCGGAAGGCTGCCCCGACCCCTTGCTGACCGGCATCACGACCGATACCAACAATTTCGCCAATTCCGTCTACGGAGGCACCCTGGAAACGGTGGCCGCCCTGCTGGAAGCCGGCGCGGACCGGGAGCGTATCCTGGAGCATATCTACAATGAGTATCCCGAACGGCGTATCCGGCTGATGGGCCACTTGCTTGACCGTGAGCTGACGATCTCGGACAAGGGGGTCGCCTGCATGATCCTGGACGGAGAGACTGCCGCTGCATTTGGCATCAAGGACGGAGAGACCGAGGGTTTCGTCAACATCCCCCTCGCCATCGACCGTGTCCGGATGAGCCTCTTCCTGAAACAATCGGGAGAAGAATACCGCGTCTCCATCCGCTCCAAGAAAGGGTGGTCGGCCAGGAACCTCGCCGCCCGCTACTTCGCCGGCGGCGGACATGAACAGGCCTCAGGCGGACGCATCCCCCTGGGCGGGACATTGATAACCAAGGATGACGTGGCGGCCTTCGTCGCCCGTTGCACCGATGAATTCCTGAAAGATGAAGCATAAGATACCGACCCTGCTCTGCCTCCAGCTTGCGCTCGCCTCCTGCGGTAAATCCTCGTTGGAGACGACATTCGCCAACCAGAGCACCAAGATCGACACCTACGTCACCAAGCAACTGGAGTCCCATCCGGAGTACCGGGTGGAATACAATGACGGTGTCGTCAGGATGGTCGTCGCCGAGGGAGAAGGGACCGAACTGGCCAAGGGCGGTTCCGTCACCTTCTATTACGCCGGCTATAATTTCAACAACAATTCCATCTCGGCCGGCACGATGTTCGCAACCAACGACCAGGACATCGCCGCATCGGCCAAATGGGACCTGTCCGACTCGACGGCTTTCCTCCCCGTCACCGTCACGCTCGGGAAGGACAAGTTGGTGCACGGGCTGGAACTCGGCTTGAACGGCGTCCGGAGCGGGGAAGACTGCTTTATCTTCTTTTCCGGCAGGCACGGTTTCGGGAAAAGGCAGATTGGCACGATTCCTGCCAATGCAGCGCTATGCTACCACGTCCGGGTGGAAGAAGTGATTGATTGACAAAAAAGACTACGATACGATAATGAAAAGACATTTCTCATTTGCCTGCCTCGCGGCGGCCCTGATAATTGCAGGAAGCTGCGCCCAAGCGCCGAAGACGGGCATCAATGACGCCAATAAGAGGTTTTTTGACTCCTGGGTCGCCGTCCACTGTCCCAACGCGCCACAGACCGCCCTGGGTTCCCGGATCACTTCCGACCGCCAGGGATCGGGCGCCCTTGTGGGTTCCGCGGATGACACGCCTTTCGTCTACGCGACCTTCACCCAGACCGACCTTGACGGCAACATCAGCAGCACCACCGACAAAAAGATTTCCCAGCAGCTCGGCACTTATTCCGAATCACATTACTACGGTCCGACCGTTATCTGCCGCCGGCCGGGTTATCTCTCCGCCGGTGTAACGGAGATCATGGAAACGATGCGTGTCGGAGGCGTCAGGACCGCCGTGATCCCCGGCTGGCTCACATCGACCGCGACCACCAACTATTTCGAAACGGCACAGGAATATATCGACAATGTCAGCGGCTCGGACATCATCTACACCGCCGAGATCCTGGAGGCCATCCCCGACATCGCGAAATGGGAGACTGACTCCCTCGCACGCTACATGAGGCGCCACCATCCCGGCGTGGACTCCACCGCTTTCGGTTATTATTACATCCAGACCCGTGAGCCCAAGGACAGCAGCGATTTTGAATCCGGCAAAACGGTCTATATCAACTACACGGGACGCCTCCTGAACGGGCAGGTGTTCGACTCGACGATCCGGGATACGACCCGCAAATACCGTATCTACCAGAGCAGCAAGACCTACGAGCCGATGAGCCTTTCCTGGCCGTCTTCCGAAGAAGAGAGTGTGACCACTTCGAGCGGCGGTTCCCTGATCGAAGGATTCAGCAAGTGTATCGCGAAGATGAAAGCCGGAGAGAAAGGGGTCTGTTTCTTCTACTCCGGGCTCGGCTATGGCATTTCTGGAGGCGGTTCCACCATTCCCGCCTGCTCTCCGCTCTGCTTTGAGATCGAGATGCTCGGCTTGAATGAAGACGGGTCCATCGACACTGACGACTGATTCCCGACCCGATGGCAGGCAAAACGGCACCCACCGAGCTGGGTACCATGAAGATAGGTACCCTCCTGAAGATGTACGCAGTCCCCGGCATTATCGCCATGACTGCGTCTTCTTTGTATAATGTCGTAGACAGCATCTACATCGGACACATCAAGGATGTCGGGCACTTCGCCATTTCCGGACTGGCCGTATCCTTTCCCCTGATGAACCTTTCGGCCGCCCTCGGCACCCTCGTGGGCGTCGGTGCGATGACGATGATTTCCGTGATGCTGGGTCAGCGCAATTACGAGACCGCCAACAAGGTCCTCGCCAACGTCCTGTCCCTCAACCTGGTCATCGGATTCCTCTTTACGGTGCTGACCCTGCTGTTCCTGGATCCGATCCTGTACTTTTTCGGGGCCAGCGAGAACACCCTTCCCTTCGCCCGGGACTACATGTTCATCATCCTGCTGGGCAACGCGTTCACGCATCTGTACTTCGGATTCAACGGCATCATCCGGGCCGCGGGGCACCCCAAGATCGCGATGGGGCTGACCTTGTTCACAGTGATTTCCAATGCCATCCTGGACCCGATCTTCATCTTTGTCCTGGACCTGGGCATCCGGGGTGCCGCCATCGCGACGGTGCTCTGCCAGCTGATGGCGCTCAGCTACAGCCTGCGTTTCCTGGCGGATAAAAACCGCGTCCTGCACTTTCCCAAGCCCCTGTTCCAGTTGGACTGGAGGATCGCCCGGCAGTCGCTGGCCATCGGACTGGGTCCTTTCCTGATGAACTGCGCCTCCTGCGTGGTGGCCATTTTCATCAACCAGCAGTTGCGCAAGTACGGCGGCGACCTGGCCATCGGAGCCTATGGCATCGCCAACCGCATCACGATGATGTTCGCCATGATCTGCATGGGCTTCAACCAGGGCCTGCAGCCGATTGCCGGCTATAACTATGGTGCCCGCCAATACTCCCGCGTCAAGGAAATCTTCATCCTGACCGCAAAATGGGAGACGCTCGTCACGACTCTCTGCGCCGTGATCTGCATCTTCATCCCGGGCGCGGCGGTCCGTCTCTTCACCAACGATCCGGAACTGATCCGCCTGTCCACCCACGGTCTGCGCGTGATGAACTGCTGTTTCGCCGTCGTCGGCTTTGGAATGGTGTCCGGCAACTTCTTCCAATGTCTGGGCATGGTCAAGAAATCCATCTTCCTGTCCCTTACCCGGCAGTTGCTGATCCTCGTGCCGTTGATCTACCTCCTGCCCCTGTGGCTCCAGGAGACCGGCGTCTGGATCAGTTTCCCCATCTCCGATGTCGCATCGTCCGTCATCGCCCTCTTCTTCATTATCGCCCTGTTCAAGAAATTCGACCAGCTCAAGGACGGCGACGACCCGTCCCTGATCGGCAGCAGCATCCAGTAAATCATGGCAAAAAAAATCCTCATCACCATCGGGCGCCAGTTCGGCAGCGGAGGAAAGGCCGTCGCCCATATTCTGGGCGGGAAACTGGGAATCCCCGTCTATGACAATGAACTCATCGACGAAGCGGCGAAAAAGAGCGGCTTCAGCAAGGATCTGTTCGAGGAGAGCGATGAGAAGAAACGCCCGTTCTCCCTTTCGAGCATTTTCAGCTCGAACCGCTACGGCCATTTCAGTGACAATTATATCAATGATGCGGATTTGTTCCGCATCCAGAGTGAGACGATCCGCAGCCTGGCCGAGAAAGGTTCCGCCATTTTCGTCGGCCGCGCCTCCGACTTCGTCCTGAGGGATAAAGACAGCATCGACGTTTTCCTGACTTCCCCGCTGGAAGTGCGGAAACGCTTTGTCGCCGCCCGTGAAGGCTTCAGCGAAGCCGAAGCCGAAGATTTGATCCTGAAGCGCGAGAAAGAGCGCGAGGCCTATTACAACTATATTACTTTCGGCAACTGGGGCGTCGCCTCCAACTATGACCTCTGCATCGACAGTTCGATACTGGGATTCGAAGGCACAGCCGACCTGATCATCGAATTCGCCCGCAAAAGAGGATATCTGACGGATGAAAAGGCTTGACAGAAAGTATCTGATTCCGGCCCTGGCCGCCTTCCTGATCGCCGCATGTGCACTGTTCGCGGCGGGACAGTGGCGGGACCGCACGCCGCTCAAGATACCTGTTGACCTCAACGCCACCCTCACCAACGAACTCTCTGACACTGCCGTCCTCCGGGGCTTGGATGCCCAGGTCCGGGATTACTTGAAGGAATGGAATCTAAAGGGCGCCTCGCTCTGCATCATGCGGCACGACTCGCTGCTGTATGCCAAGGGGTATGGGATCGCAGACACGGATGTCCGGATGAATCCGGCAACCCTGCTGAGGGTCGCGTCCGTGTCGAAATTGATCACCGCGGCCGGCATCATGCTCCTGCAGGAATGCGGGATGCTGTCTCTGGACGACTGCGTCTTCGCCCCGGGCGGAGCTTTGGAGGAATTCTCCGGCGTAATCCGTGATCCGAGGCTCTACGACATCACGGTCCGGCATCTGCTGATGCACGAAGCCGGATTCACCTCCCGTACCGGCGGGGATCCGATGTTCAGCACCCGCAGCCTGATGAAGGCCAACGGCTGGAAGACTCCGCCGGACAGCGAGACACTCGCCCGCGCCATCCTGAAGCGGGAATTGTATTTCGATCCGGGCACGGCGTCCGAGTATTCCAACTTCGGCTATCTCCTGCTCAGCATGGTCATCGAGCGTGTGACCGGCGAGCCTTACGAAGACTGGATCCGGGAGAATGTCCTCCGGGCGGCTCACTGCACCGACATGCATATCGCCTTCAACTTCTACAAGGATCGTTATCCGGGAGAGACCCGATACTACATGCAGGCCAACGACAAATCCGTGGAGCGCTATGACAACAGCGGAGTCCAGGTGCCGCGCTGCTACGGCGGCAACGATATCCGGGCCCTGAAGGGTGCGGGGGCTTGGGTCACCTCCGTGCCGGAGTTGGCGCGTTTCGTCGCTTCCATCGACGGGCAGGACGAGGTTCCGGACATCCTGAGCCGGGAGAGCATCGCCCAGATGACCTTCGTCACCGACAGCGTCACCTATGGCCTGGGCTGGAACGACATCTCCGAAGAAGGTGTCTGGACACGCACGGGTACTTTCTCCGGGACAAGCGCGCTGATCAAGAACTATCCGGACGGCGAGTGCTGGATCATGGTGACCAATACGGGTACTTGGCGCGGACCGGCCTTCACGAAGTTCACGGCAGCCCTGTTCAACCGTTTGCGAGAAGAGTATTCCGCCGTACTCCCGGCCCGGGATTTTTTCTATCGTACCGAGGAAGAATATTGAACAATTTGTTTATATTTACCGAGGTAAAGCGAAAGATAACCCCAAATCCATACCATCATGAAACCATTGAAGTACATCGCAGCGGGTCTCACCGCTATCATGCTCCTGTCCTCCTGTTCCGTCATGAGGACGCTCTCCAGCGGTTCCAAGACCGGCTCCAATACCGGCGGTGCCCTGGCTGCCCTCTACCAGATCTTCAAGGCCACCGGTGCCCTTGACCTGGGCAACCTGACCAACATCATCAACCTCGGAAAGGTGCTTACCGGCGCCAGCACCCTGGCCAATGCCACGGAAGCCTTCGCCGGTGATTTCACCAACGGACTGATCGAAGGCTCTTCCCAGTTGATCAACGACAACAACGTACAGAAAGTCATGACGGCCCTCAAGGCATTATCCAGCGTGGATGCGACCGCCATCGAGCAGGCCGCAGAAAAAGCGGCCAAGGGCACGGCGACCCAGCTGACGTCCGCAACGGAGGGCGTGGCGCCCACCCTGGCGCAGTTGACCAACATCTTCAAGGCGATGCAATAACGCTCCGGCGCCCGTGACAAAGCGGGCAGCCAGTAAACTTCAAGATGCGGAGATTTTTACCCCTTCGGGGGAATGCATCTTGAAGTTTACTGGCTGCCCGCTTTTATGCGGAGGCCTGTTAAGCGTCCATGGCCTGGCAGGCGGTGATGGCGATCATCTTGTAGATATCATCCACGCTGCAACCGCGGCTCAGGTCGTTGACCGGGCGCGCGATACCCTGCAGGATGGGACCGATCGCATCGGCCTGGCCCAGACGCTGGACCAGCTTGTAAGCGATGTTGCCAACTTCCAGGCAAGGGAATACCAGGACATTGGCCTTGCCGGCGATCTCAGAGCCGGGAGCCTTTTTCATACCCACGGAAGGAACCAGGGCCGCATCGGCCTGGAGCTCGCCGTCGATCTTCAGCTCGGGAGCCATCTCCTTGGCCAGGGCCGTCGCCTCGACCACCTTTTCCACGACCTCATGGCTCGCAGAGCCCTTGGTGGAGAAGGAAAGCATGGCGACGCGGGGATCCGCAAATCCGGCCACGCTCTTGGCCGTCTGCGCGGTACAGACCGCGATCTGCGCCAGCTGGTTGGCATCCGGCATCGGGGTCACGGCCACGTCACCGATCACCAGCACGCCGTCTTCACCATACTGGGGAGTCTGGGTAACCATCAGCATCGCACCGCTGACGCAGGTGATGCCAGGCTGGCACTTGATGATCTGGAGCGCGGGACGCAGGGTCTCGCCGGTCGTCGACAGAGCGCCGCTGATCTGCCCGTCGGCATCGCCGCTCTTGATGATGAGGCAGCCGAAATACAAGGGATCCAGAACGACCTCACGGGCTTTCTCGAGGGTCATTCCTTTCGCCTGGCGAAGCTGGAACAGCAACTGCGCATACTCTTCGGTTTTTTCGGAAGTCGCGGGATCGATGATCGTCGCCTCGGCGATGTGGGTCAGGCCGAGAGTGGCGGCATAGGCCAGCACTTTCTCCCGGTTGCCGATCAGGATGATATCTGCCAGGCCGTCCGCAAGGGCGCGGTCGGCGGCCGTGATGGTACGCTCCTCGAACGACTCGGGGAGCACGATGCGCTGCCGGTTGGAGCGGGCGCGCGTGATGATACTTTCAATGAGTGACATATCGTAGTGAAGTTTATTCCATGTTTTGGACCAGGTGCATGGTGTCGCGGGCGATCACCAGCTCTTCATTGGTGCAGATCATCGCGACCTTGACCTTCGAATCGGGCAGGGAGATGATCGTGTCGCCGGAAGCATTGGCATTGGCGTCATGGTCGAATTTCAGGCCCAGATAGCCGAAGTTCTCGCAGATGCGGCGGCGCAGGCGGGCGTTGTTCTCGCCGATGCCGGCGGTGAAGACGAGCAGGTCCACACCCTGCATCTCCGCGATATAGGCGCCGATCAGTTTGATCACGTCGTAGGTGAAGACCTTGAAGACAAGCTTGGCCCGCTGGTCGCCTTCCGCGACGAGGGCGTTGAGTTCACGGACATCGGAGGTCTTGCCGGACAGGCCCAGGAATCCGCTCTTCCGGTTCATCACCTCGGTCATCTGGTCGGGAGTGAGACCCTCTTTCTTCATGATGTAGGGGACGATATTCGGATCGATGCTGCCACAGCGGGTGCCCATGATCATGCCGGCGAGCGGGGTGAAGCCCATCGAGGTATCCAGGCACTTGCCATCCTGCACGGCGGTGATGGAACTGCCGTTGCCCAGGTGGCAGGTGATGATCTTGGAATGCTCCAGATCGATGCCCGTCAGCTGCGCGGCCTTGCCGGCGACGTACTGGTGGCTGGTTCCGTGGGCGCCGTACTTACGGACCCTGTATTCCTCATAGTATTTGTAAGGGAGACCATACATGTAATTGAAGGCCGGCATGGACTGGTGGAAGGCCGTGTCGAACGTCACCACCTGGGGCACGGTCGGAAGGACCTTCTGCATCGCCCGGATACCCAGCAGGTGCGCCGGGTTGTGCAACGGAGCGAAATCGCAGCAGATCTCGATCTTGGAAAGCACATCCTCATCCACGATGGCGCTGCCCGAGAAGAAATCCGCACCCTGGACGATACGGTGACCGACCGCCTCGATATCATCGAAGGACTTGAGCACGCCGCACTCCGGATCGACGAGGGCGTCCAGCAGAAGCTGCATGCCCACCTTATGGTCGGGAATGGGGAGATTCTTCGTCAGGACCGGCTTGCCGGTGGGTTTGTGGGTCAGGATGCCTTCGGGAAGACCGATTTTCTCGACAACGCCCTTGGCCATCAGGTCATATACATCATCGCTCTTCATATCCAGAAGCTGGTACTTGATGGAAGAGCTGCCGCAATTGATTACAAGAATGATCATAAATAAACGTTTAAAATCATACAAAATTACGGATAAATCGTAACTTTAGCAAAAATAGGAATGACGAAATGGAAGAGGCGGGAGATATGGCGGCGTTGGCCATTCCGTTCGCGGCCGGATCGGCTGCGGGACAACTTGCGACAAGGCTCTCCGGGCCGGTTTCATGGGCCTTTCCGGGCATCATACTCGGTCTCATCACCCTCTTTCTTCCGTTCCTTCTTTCCCATCACCGGGCCCGGCTCCGTTACGGTTTCCTGTTTTTCCTGCTGGGCGTTTTCTGCCAATGCTCCTACGCCTTGCTGCCGGTCCCTCCTCCCGGACCGCCGACCCTTCCGGAAAGGGCCTGCGCATTGTTGAAAGACCTCATTGCGACCATCCCCTACCCGCACGGCAGTTCGGCAGGGATCGTACAAGCCCTGATGACCGGAGACCGGAGCGGCCTGGACCGGGAAACGACGGCTGCCTTCCGTGCCAGCGGGGCTTCCCATATCCTGGCCCTGTCCGGCCTGCATCTGGGAATCATCTATTTGATTATCAGGAAAGTATTCGGTCTGCTGGGCAACTCGCCCGCAGCCCGGAAAGTGCGCAGTGCCGTCACCCTGGCCGCGACCGGATTCTACACGCTGATGACCGGGGCCGGGCCCTCCGTCGTCCGCGCATTCCTGTATGTCTGCGTCAGCGAAGCGGCCTCCCTCGATACGGGCCGGCGCAAACATCCCGCCGGCATCCTGCTCGCCGCCCTGACTCTCCAGCTCGCCTTCACCCCGCCGGTCATCGCAAGCGTCGGTTTCCAGCTGTCTTACCTTGCCATGCTCGGCATCACCCTGCTGCTGCCCCGGCTCCAAGCCTGGTACCCTGAGCCCCGGACCCGGCTGGAGAAGGCGGATCCGATGCGGAAGGTCTGGAATGCGGCCGCCCTGACGATTTCCTGCCAGGTCTTCACCGCTCCCCTGGCATGGATCCGGTTCCACACTTTTCCGAAGTATTTCCTGCTGACAAACCTGCTGTCCCTGCCCCTGAGCGGAGCCGTGATGCTGACATCCGTCCTGACCCTGGCCCTCACCGCGACAGGCGCCTGCCCGTACTGGCTGGTACGGGCCGATGACGCGCTCATCGAAGTCTTGGTTTTCGTCCTGAAGACGATCAGTTCATTGTAGAAAGTCCGAAGCCGGGCGTGGTCCACAGGCGCATCCGGCCGTCCTCATCATAGATCAGGCAAGCCTCCAGTCCCAGCTCCCGCAACAGGATTTCGGACTCCGCGACCCCTACGGCCATGCACCAGGTCGCCACCGCATCGGCCGTCGTCGCATCCGGCGCGATCACCGTGGCGCTCAGAAGGTTGTGCGAGACCGGGACACCGGTACGCGTATCAATCGTATGGGAATACTTCCGTCCGTCACGCACATAATACTTGCGGTAATTGCCCGAGGTGACGACACCCTGGCCGCTCCCTCCATCCGAATGCCACACCCCCTGCATGTCCGCCCCCGGAGTATTGTTCCCGTCCACGGGACTGTCGATACCGACGGCCCAGGGACGGCCGGAGGGATTCCTCCCTTCACAATAAATCTCGCCGATATCCACCAGCATGTCCTTCACGCCCAACGAATGCAGATAACGGGCGACGTAATCGCAGCTGAATCCCTGTGCGATGGCGTTGAAGTTGAGGACGGGAGCCTCTCCTCCCGGCTCGGCAAGCAGGTTGCGGGCGCATAGGGTCCCGTCCGGGGCGAGCGCTTCCTCCATCGTCGGCCTGAGCCTGCCCATCCCGGAACGGGCGGCCGCTTCCGCGATCCGGTCCGGACCGGGCATGGAATCCGTCGTGAATCCGAAGCCCCAGATGTCGAACATAGGGCCGCAGGCGACGTCGAAGGCACCGCCGGAACGGCGGAAAAACTCATAGGAGAGACGGTACACCTCGCAAAGCATCGGGTTGACGGCGACGGTATCACCGGCATTGAGCCGGCTCAGAAGGGAGGCTTTGTTGTAGCCGGAAAGCGTAAAGTCAACCTCTTTCAACAGGGAATCCACGGCCGCCTGGATTACTTGCGGACGTTCCCGGACCCCTTTCAAGTTCAGTTTGACGGTATAGGTCCCTCCCTGGGCATACCCGCCCAAGGCGATATACCGGTCCTGTTCCCGGCAAGATAGCAGGGACAAAAGCACGCAGAGGACCCAGAAAGACAGCTTCCGCTTCATCGTTCGGCAAAGTATTTGTACAAAGGTAAGGGAATTTCATCAGAAATTGCGATATTTGTGAGTTATTACATGCTTGAACCAACCATGAGATTCAAACCCCTTCTCCTTCTGGCCACACTTCTTGTCCTGGCATCCGCCTGTTGCAAGAAAACGGAAGAAGAGACGACATACCTCAGTTTTACGGGATCGCCGGAATTCACGGTCGAGCCCTTCGTCCGCACCGGACAGACCATCACCCTCACGCCAAAAAAACTGGTCTCCCGCGCCGCTTCGGATACGAAGACGGCTCTGCCGGGCTGCTACTGGTACATCTCCCAGCTCAACCTCCGGGATACGGTCCGCGTCGAGGGAGATCCCGAATCCGTGTCTGCTTCGTTCACGTTCCAGGTTCCGGACTCTCTGCAGACCCTCACGATCCTGTGCGGAATGTTTGCGGAAGGATACAGCAACTCCACCACTTCCGTCAGCTGCATCGCCGTGCGCACCCGGGGCGGTTACTCTTCATTGCAGGGTGTCGATTATCCGGTGACGGCTTTCCTGGACAGCCGTGACCAGCATCTCTATCATTACACGACGGGAGCCGGACTTGACTGGATGGCACAGAACCTCGCCTATGCAGAAAAGGGTTATTCCTATTATGACAGCGAGGTGCTGGACGACCTCTTCGGCCGCTACTATACCTGGAGGGAAGCGAAAGAGAGCTGCCCTGAAGGATGGCGCCTGCCGACCAACGAGGAGTTCCTCGCCTTTAACAACGCTTTCTCAAGTCCCGCCGGGACCTCTGCCATGACGACGTTCAAGCAAGGCGCCGGCGCCCATATGGCCAACGCTTATTTCAATTCCAACCGGATGTGGGAATACTGGCCTGACGTGGAGCCGCGCAACACCAGCGGTTTTTCCCTGATTCCCCTTGGCTACATAGCAATCCAGGATACCGACCTTGCCTATATGGAGGTCATGAGATACGCACTGTTCTGGACGGCAGACGAACGCGATGCGGATCAGGCCTATTTCCGCTCGGTCTATATGAAATACGATACCATCAGCTGCGAGCCGGGGTACAAAGATTATATGGCGCTGAATGTCCGCTGCGTGCGGGACCACAAGGATTAACGGAGGTCCGTCACCACGTAGTCAGATCCCAGGGAAGCGATGTCGAAAGCAAAAGCGGCATCGCTTTTTTCTTTGACCGAGAAAGAGCTGATGCGGAACACAGTCTCGGTCCCGTCTTCAACCACGATGGAGACCCGTGCAGGCACGGCACCGTCCAGATACAGGGTAACGGTCTGCAGTCCCGTATCCTCCACGGCGGGACTCATCTTGACGGCCTGCAGCTTTTTGCCGCTGAGCGTGACATCTGAGACAGACCGCAGCTCGAAGGCACGGTCCAGGGCGACCAGCAGGGAAGCGGGATTGGACAGATAATCCGCAGACTCCGGATCCACTTCCTCGATATAAGCCTCCTTGGCATTGCGGTCGATGGTCCAACGCGTCTTCCCGTCGCACCAAAGCTCCATCCCGTTGCCGAATACATGATAGGCGGTGCCGCAGAGGGCGGCGGTACCGTTCCCCTTCATCGGGATGTCTCCCTTCACTTCAAAGGAATACTTGAAACCGACTTCTCCCGAGGCGAGATTCGCGGCGAAATCATCAAGCGGTCCGCGCTCCTGGGCGAAAGCCCAGAAAGAGCAGAACACGGCAACGGTCAGTAGGAAGAATCTTTTCATTTCATCAACTCATTCAGCATTTGCTGAAGGGTATCCAAATCCTGTACCAAAACCTGGCGGGGCTTGGAGCCCTCCTGAGGCCCGACGATACCGGCACTCTCGAGCTGGTCCATTACGCGGCCGGCCTTGGCATAGCCCATGCCGAGCCGGCGCTGCAAGTCGGAAGTAGATCCTTTCTGGGTCATCACGACCATCTTGGCCGCTTCGGCGAAACGTTCGTCCAGGTCGGAGGCATCGATCATGCCGCCGCCCTCCCCCTCCGCGGGAGAAGGATCCGGGAGATAGTACGGGGTGTTGTAACACTTCTGATACCCCTGCTGCTCACCGATGTATCCGGCGATGTCATTGATTTCCTTATTGCTGACAAAACCGCACTGGATGCGCTCCGTCTCGACACCCGCATAGTAAAGCATGTCGCCGCGGCCGATCAGTTTCTCGGCGCCCGGCATGTCCAGGATGGTCATCGAGTCGATGCGGGAGGCCACGCGGAAGGCGATACGGGTCGGGAAGTTGGTCTTGATGATGCCGGAGATGACATCCACCGAAGGCCGCTGGGTCGCCAGGACCACATGGATACCGGCAGCACGCCCCTTCTGTGCCAGGCGGATAATCGAATTCTGGATGCTCTTGGCCGCAGCCTTGGTCTCCGGAGACCCGCCGATCGACATCGTCAGGTCGGCATATTCATCCACGATGGTGACCAGGTAGGGCAGATAACGGTGGCCTTCCGTGGGGAGGAGATGGCGGTCCTTGTATTTCTCGTTATAAAGCTTGATGTTGTTGACCAGGGCCTTGCTGAGCAGTTCATAACGCTCATCCATCTCGATGCAGAGGGACCGCAGCACGCGTTCGGCATCCTTGGCTTTCTTGACGATGGCATTGCTCCGCTCATCCTGCTCGTCCCCGGCGTCGGGAAGGACGGCCAGGTAATGCTTGAGCAGGCTGGCGTAAGCCGAGAATTCGACCATCTTCGGATCGATGAAGACCATCTTCAACTCGGAGGGATGCTTGGCATACAGGAGCGAAGAGACGAGTACGTTCAAGCCGACCGACTTGCCCTGCTTGGTCGCACCGGCGATGAGCAGATGCGGGGCGTCGGCAAGGTCGAACACCTTGACTTTCTGGGTGATGGTATAGCCGATCGCCACCGGCAGCTCCGCCTTGCTTTCCAGGAAGGCGGGATCATTGAGCAACGCCCGCAGCGGAACGATGGAGGGTTTGTCATTCGCCACTTCGATACCAACGGAATCACTGAGCGTGACGATACGCACACCCTTGGCGTTGAGCGACATCGCGATGTCGTCCTGGAGCATCTTGATCGAAGAGATCTTGACGCCCGGCGCCGGATAAACCTTGTAAAGGGTCACGGTAGGGCCCACGACGGCCTTCACGTCTTCGACCTGGATCTTGTAGTTCGCCAGCGAAGCGCGGATCTTGTTGTTGTTGCGGACCAGCTCTTCCGTGGACACCTCCTGCTTGCCGGAAGCGTGGGGATCGAGCAGATCGAGCGGCAGCATCTTGTAACGGGGCAGTTCGTCACGCATGTTGATGCGCGGGAGCGGCTCCTTCACTTCCGTGGAAAGGCCTTCCGTATCCCGGATCACTTCCATCTCGGCGACAGGGCCCTCCTGTTTATCCGTCACGGGTGCCGGAGCCGGTTTGGGCGTACTCTCGGACATCACGCGGGCAGGACGCGCAGGAGCGGCAGCGGCAGGAGCCGGGGCGGGCGCGGGACGGGGACGTTCCGCAGCAGGCTCAGCCCACTGCTTCCCGGGTTTCTCCTCCATCGCATCCTTGCCGGGACCGAGCGAAGCGAACCACTTCGAAACGCGCGGACTGACCAGCAGCAGCCATCCCAGCGTCAGAAGCAAGATGAAACAAAGCGTCAGGATGCGGCCGAAAAGATTATTGCCCCAACCCGTCAGGAATGCGCCGCAACGGCCGCCGAGACCGCCTCCGAAAGCGGTGTCCGGGCCGACGAGGCCGGCAAACCAGGACAGGAGCAGGGACAGGACGAATGCGCCGGACAGCACCACGGCCGTCGTCTTGAGCAGAGATTGTTTCCATCTGCCCAGCAGTAGCCGCGCGGAAGCCGCAGCCAAAATGACGATCAGGGCGAAACTGCCCAGGCCGAAACAGTCGCAAATCAGGAAACGGCCGAGCCGGAAACCCAGCTTTCCGGATTCGTTGTGGACCTCCGTCGCCGGCGACAGGCTGTCGGGCGAGGTGAGGAGACTCTGGTCCGCCTTCCAGGTAAAGAGATAGGACACGCAGGAGATGAAGGTGTAGACGGCCAGCACGGCCAGGATCAGGCCGGCCAGTTTCACGGCGTTCTCCCGCTGCCGGTCGTCCCAACTGCTCCAGATACCCAATTTCGGCATTTTCGGCATTTCGCTTATTTCTTCTTTTTCCAGTTCTTTTTATTCTTCTTGGCGACGGCCTGGCCCACGTTCATGCCCATTCCGGGCCGTGAGAAGTTGGCGTCGCCCGAGATCTTGGACAGAGAGATGTCCGAGGGAACCTGGATCCGATAGTCGGAGAGTTTCTCGATATCCTTGAAAATCGTCTCGTCCGCCACGCTGTCCTTGTTCCAGATCAGGTATTGCTGACGCATGTAGATAGCCAGCGAAGTGATCATCGCCCGCTTGACCTCGCCTTCCGGCTCCGAAGCGATCAGGTCGATGATGCTCTCGATATTGCGTCCGTAATGGGCAGCCTTGACGGGCTTGTCCTTGAGCGGGATGGTCAGCGGCTTGGCCTCCATCAGCTCGGGAACAGGCGCGGGATAAGGCGCGTCGATGTCCAGGTCATAACCGGCGATCATATAGAGATGGTCCCAGAGCTTCTGGCTATAGTTCTCCTGCTGATGGACCTGGGGATTGAGGATCTCCATCGACTTGACCACGGCGCGGGCCTGTTCGCTGCGCTTGTCGCGGTCCTCGATCGTCTTGAGATGCTCGACCATACGGAGGATGTTGCGCCCATACTCGGGCATCGCCAGTTTTTCGCGTGAGGTATTGTAATCCAGCTTGTTGATGTTTTCTGCTGCTTCCATTTCAGTCATATTGTTCTTGAAATACAAATATACTGTTTTTTTCTTTACACGGAAACGACTTCCCCGCTCTCCACATACCACAGATATCCGCTGACATCCTTGTGGCCCATGCCCCGGTAAAGCTCCACGTAACGGGCCACCTGGTCGCGGTGCCCGGCCTCGGGCCGGCCGAACTTGTAATCCACGATGACGACGGAACCGTCGGCACGGAGGATTACGCGGTCCGGACGCAGTTCCTTTCCGTCCGTACCGATCAGGGAGGCCTCATTCAGGACCTCCACCCCGCTGCCGTCAAACCAGCCCCTGGCGGAGACGGAATCCAGGCGGGATGAAAGGAATGACAGCGTCTGGGCCCTGTCGTCCGCGGGAAGGGCGCCGGAGGCGACGGCCCGGTCCACGGCGCAAGCCAGGTCTTCCGGCACTTTGACGGCCGACAGGATATCATGCAGCACAAGGCCGCGGAGGCGGTTCGATGCCTGCGGGCCGACCAGCCCGTCCGGGCCGAAGAAATCCGCGGCGTCACGGCTGAATCTCAGGCGCCCCCGGTCCCCCGCGGGGAAAGACGGCCAGCCCGTCTCCAGCGGTTCGGCGGGTCCCGCCTTGCGCTCGAGCGAACCGAAATCATACATCGTCCCGGCATGGTATTCCGCCCCGCGGACAAAGGCGTACAAAATCTGGGAAAGATCTTTCCACTCAGCCGCCTGCCTGTCTTTCACGGCATTGACCACCGCTTTGGACGGTGTCTTGGCAATGATCCGCAAGCCATATTTCGCCCGCGTTAGCGCCACGTAGAAGATATTGATGTTGTCGATATACTGGAGCGCACGTTCCCGCCGGTAATCCTCCGCGAAGAGGGTGCTCTCCGTGGCATCGGACAGCATCACGTTGTAGACCCCGTCCGACAGGCTGTCCAGCGCCGTTCCCCCGGCATCGGGCCTGCACCAGCGCGCAGAGCCTTTATAGAGCGTTACTTTCTCCGCGAAGGGGAAGATCACATAGGGGAACTCCAGTCCCTTCGACTTGTGGATGGTCATCACGCGCACCGAGGATCCGGACTCCGGCGAGGCGATCTTGGGCGCCGCTGCCTCCCAATCCCGCAGGAACGCCGACAAATCGTTTCCATGGACGGATGTCCAGTCCAGCAGGAAATCCATGAACGACTGCACATAGGGGATCTCGGCCGCAAAGGTAGCCTCATCCGCGGCTCTCAATTCCCGGAGCAGTGATTCCGCCAAATCAACCAGCGAATGATAGTGGTCCGGAAGACCGATCCCCATCGAACGGGCCAGGAAACCGGCTACGGCCGCCGTGTCCGATGAAGGAGGACTGTCCACCAGGGACAACTGGGAAGAGAGGCGCCGCACCGTGACGGAGGATTTGACGAAAAGGGAGTCGTCGGAGACCACCGGGATCCCCTCGGACACCAGGCGCGACGCGATCTCCGAGCCTTCCGCGTTGCCCCGGACCAGCACGGCGATGTCGCCCAGGCGCCCGCCCGCTTCCAGCACGGTCCGGATCCCGTCCAGGACGGCTTTCATCTGGGCATCGCTATCTTCGCAGAACTGCACGTCCACGGAACCCTCGGCCGGGTCCTTCACGCAAACCTGCTGCACGACATCACGGTAGATCCGGCTGATCCCGTCTCCTCCGAGCAGCCCGTCCAACTGGCCGGCGGCATAAGGGAAGAAGGCATTGTTGAAACCGACGATAGCCTTACAAGTGCGATAATTCCCGTCCAGGACGCTTTCAGAGCCGGACGGCAGTCCGAATTCTTCTTGCAGACCGGATTCCAGGAGTTTCCAGTCAGAGCCCCGGAAACGATAGATCGACTGCTTGACGTCGCCGACGACCAGGTTGTCGAAACCGGAGGCGTCGCTGTTGTGGAGGAGAGGACGGAAATTCTCCCACTGCACGGCGGATGTATCCTGGAATTCATCCAGGAGGAAGTCCTCGAAACGCACGCCCAGTTTCTCATAGACGAAGGGGGCGTCGGATCCGTCGATGATATCTTTGAGAATGGTGTTGGAATCGTCGATGCAGAGGATATTCTTCTCCTTCTGCAGTTCGGAAAAAGCCTTCTTCAACTCTCCTGCGATTCCCAATCCATAGATCTGGCTGCCGACGACCCGGGCTGTCGCATACAGTTTATAACGGTCGCCGAACAGGGCGCAGAACGCGTTCAGGGGCCCTTCCAGATCGCCTTCCAGTTCCAGGCGGAGCCGGTCTTTCGAACCGGAGAACCACTTCGAGCTGTCCGGAGCCTTCTCCATGAAGGAAGCCGTAGGGAGGTCGACCGGCGTGCGGACATCCGCATCCACATATTTATATAACCCTTTCAGGAAACCACGGTTGCTTTCGGACGGATCAATCCCGTGACGGGCCAGGACGTCCAGGACCACCCGTGCGCCCAGCTTCACGTCCCCGACAAACCGCTTCACGACTTCATCGCAGGTCTTCCGGATCTCTTTGAGATGCTTTTTGGAATAGGCATTCTCCTCATCGACCCTGAAACCGCGGACCGCCGCCTCGTGATCCTCCGACTTGAGGCTGTTGGCAATGGCTTTCAGCGGCGGCTCCAGATTGAATCGGTTCCCCTTTTCCAGATCGGATTTCACATTGTCGGTCAGCCAGTCCAGCAGGACCCGGTCCTCCTCCGTGAGCGCATCCAGGATGCGGTCGACACTCTCTTCCACCAGGGATGCCTTGTCCAGCTCGACCTGATAGGAAGAGAACTGTCCGATCTCGCGTGAAAAGGCGCGAAGCGTCTGCTGGAAGAACTTGTCGATCGTCGATACCGCGAAGGACGAGTAATCATGAAGGATGGCGCTCAGCTGCCCCGACGCACGTCGCCGGAGGTCTTCTCCGTCCGGGCAGACGGCCGGGACGAAATCTTCGAAATAAGGAGACGACTTCGGATCGGACGCGAGGACAAACAGCTCTTGCAGGATGCGGCCCTTCATCTCGTCCGTCGCCTTGTTGGTAAAGGTCACGGCAAGGATGTGGCGATAGGCCTGGGGATCCTTTTTCTCCAGGAGCAGGCGGATGTATTCGCGGGCCAGGTTGTAGGTCTTTCCCGAACCGGCGGAGGCTTTCAGGATCCGTATCATCTTCCGCAGATTGTTTTGAAATCACAATAATCGCAGGTCGCCGTCTCTCCGGTACGGCGGAAGGGAATCGCCGGATCCACCATCTCTTCCAGCATCGCCTTGAGACGCTCCCGGGTCAGGCGGGCGAATTCAGCGCTCTGCGGACAGTCCGGCAACGGCTCCGTGAAAAGACGCGAGACCGAATAGATCGAGTTGACCAGCGGATGCCCTTTCAGGTCCTCGCAATGCTGTGCCAGAAGGCCGTACATAAACAACTGGAGCGCGATCTTCGGCCGCCCGCTGTTCGACGGGCCGAAAAGTTTCTCCACGACGGCGGCGGCATTCCCGTCCGTAATCCGGATGTCGTCCTCCTCCACCCGGCCCGTCTTATAATCCACGATGCGTACTTCGTCTCCCTTGTACCGGTCGATCCGGTCCGCAATGCCTTTCAGCCGGAACCCCTCGAAGCTGCATTCCATCCGACGCTCCAGGCCGAGGATGCGGAATCCGGAAGAACCGGCGTCCAGCAAGAGTTTCCGGTCGTGGCGCAGGGTCTGGACGACATATTCGAGGATGACCTCCTCGACAACCAGGTTGCGCCCGCTGACATCGATCGTCTTCATGACGTCCATGATCTTCCCGCGGATCAGGGCCTTGAGCCCCTCCCGGTCATGCAGAAGCCGGTCGAGGTCCGCCGCCGTCACCGGATCCAGCGGCTTGTAAAGGGCGCGCATCGTCTCATGGAACACCGTACCCAGGCTGCCGGCATCCAGCGCTTCCGTCACTTCATCGTCCGTCTTCAAGCCTTCGACGAACTGATAATAGAACTTGGCCGGACAGGAGAGGTAACTCTGGAGGACCGAGGCGGACAAGACACCTTCCCGGATCCGCCGGATCGCCGTTTCCGTCTTCGGAATCTCATCCCCGCCCGCCACGAGTTGCAGCCGGGCCGTAGAGACATAGCGTTTCAGCGGGACCCGGTAGTAATACTCCAACTGCTTGATATATCGGCTCTCCTCCCCTGTCTTCAGGCCCTCCGTGCGGCTGTCATATACCAGCCAGACCTGCTCCGCACGCTGGATCATCCGATAGAAATAATATGCCCAGACGCTGTCCTGGAATTCATAGGTCGGAAGACCGAAGCCCTTGCGGAGCTCGGGCGGGACGAAAGAAGCGCTGACGCTCCGGCGCGGGAAGGAACCTTCGTTGGCGGAGAGGATAACCAGGTTGCGGAAATCGAGCGCACGCGTCTCGAGAGGGCCCATGACCTGCAGGCCTTCCAGCGGTTCGCCCCGGAACGGGACCGACTCACCGGCGAGCAGGGTATCCAGCAAGCGCAGCCACGTTGCCGGGAGCACGTCCAGGCCGATGTCCTCCAGTACCTGAAGGGACATCAGGTAACGCTTGGCGAAATCCAGCTCCAGCAGGAGGCTCTCCACATCCCGGATCTTCCAACCGATATAGCTGACGATTCCGGCAAAGGAGCGCGCGATGTACTTGTTCTGTTCCCGGGACCCTTCCTTGGGCTGAAGGATCACGGGACGGAAGATCTGGTCCAGCAGAGGACCTCCCTGCAAGTCCGGGACCGGGATATAATATCTGCCGGCCTTCTTCACTTCTCCCACGATTCTTTCCTCTTCCGGCGTCAGGGCGGCACGGAAAAGACTGTTGGAGAAGATGGAACGTACATCCTTGTGATAGAAGTACCAGCGGGTGTCTTTCTGTCGCAGATGCATCTGCATGGCGGACACGGAATTCATCAGCGCATACACGGCACCGCCTGTCAGCGGGCAGCCCATCGTCACGTTGATGCTGTCATACCGGGACGGGATGGCGTTCAGCAGGGGCATCAGCAAATGCTCGTCCGGCAGCACGAAAGCCGTCTCGACCGGATCGCCGTCGCAACCCGCGAGGATCGTCGGGGCCACCTTGGCCTGCCCCGCGGATGAAGGGACGCTGACGACATGGAAGACCGGCATCCCGACCCCTTCCGGATCGGTCCTGAAAGCGGAGGGGAATTCCACGACATTGTCCCGCAGGAAAAAGGAAGACTTGTTGCGGGGGTCCCGGATCGCCTCGGAGGCGTAGTCCCAGCAGAACTCGGCCAGCCCGGCATCCCGCATTCTCCGGAGGACCGTCTTCTCGCAGGCGTTCAAGGCATTGAGACCGATGAAGACGAAGGAGTCCCTGCCCGGGAACGGACCGGACAGGATATCCGCCACGGAAACCCCTTCCTTCAGACGGGTCGCCAGATCCCGGTACACCATCCCCTCATACGACATATCCTTCTCTTTCAGATGCTTCCGGAACGCCTCATACAAGGGATACAGGACATTCCATATCTGGAGGAAACGGGCTTTGACCGTCTGCTCCTCCAGGTCCAGGCGGACGGTCAGCCGGCCGGCCTGGTCCCGGAAATGGGACAGGAAACGCGTCACGGCTTCCCGCTGGGTCTCGCTGAGATGGCTGAAATCATCCTGCATGCCCTTGAAGTCAGACACATTGGCAAAAAGAGCCTTCGCGTCCACCAGGTACTTGTCCACATCGTCGAAATCGGCAAGGATGATCTCCCCCCAGAAGATGAACTCATCCAGCGCTTCGGCCCGGGGGAACACCTCCCGGTAAGCCTCATACAGCTCAAGGAGCAGGCGGATGCGGTCTGTAACATCACCCCCGTACACCCGGTAGAAGAAATCATTGATTGTCAGGCAGACAGGAGCGCGGAGCGGACTTCCAGCCCCTCCGTCCCGGACCACCTCGCCCAGATATTTCCGGAAAAACACGGCGGAACGCCGGTTCGGGAAGATGAAACAACGCTCCCCGATCCGGCCTGCGTCATAATAATGCGAGGCCACCTGCTTCAAGAAAGGGACCATATCGTCTAGAAAGCCAGGGTCGCATCGGCGTAGCGGGAGACCGCCTCGCGATGCGAAATGAACAGAATCGTCTTCTTGCCCTTGCACGTGGTGGCAAGGTTGTCGAGCAGTTTTTGCTCGGTACGGGCATCGAGCGAGGAACTGGCCTCGTCCAGGATCAGGATGCCGCCGGGACGGAGCAGGGCGCGCGCGATGGCGATGCGCTGCGCCTGGCCTTCACTCAAACCGGCGCCCACTTCGGCACAGAGCGTGTCCAGGCCGGAAGGGAGGTCGAACACGAAATCGGCCGCCGCGATGTGGAGCGCCTCGCGCATCTGCCCTTCCGTCGCGGCAGCGTCCGCCAGCAGCAGATTCTCCCGTATCGTACCCGTCATCAGGCTGTTGCCCTGGGGGACATAATTGAAGTTGCAGCGTGTCTCCACCGAAGAAGGGACGGCTTTTTCCCCGTCGTAAATCTCAATCGTCCCGGAATCGGGCCGCAGCAGGGCCATGACGAGACGCACCAGCGTACTCTTGCCCGCCCCGGTATGTCCGGTAATCACGGTCGTCGTGCCCGGCTTGAAATCGAAGTCCAGGTCTTTGATGATGGTCTTGCGGTCGTCCGGATAAGCAAAAGACAGGTCGGATACCCGTATGCCCGGCGCTCCCGGGAACGGGACGTCCTCCCCTGACTTCTCCAAAGGCAGCTCCATCAGTTCCATGAGGCGCTCGACCGAAGTCAGCGAATTGATGAAGGCGGGAATATGCCGGCTCAAGTCAGCGATCGGGCGCTGGACCTGGCCCACCAGCTGCAGGAAAGCGGTCATCATACCGAAAGTGACCGCGCCGCTCTTGATGCCGAACACTCCCCAAAGGAAGGCCGCCGCATAACCGGACATGAAACCAAAGCCCATGAAACCCCGGGCGACCGCATTGTAATTCAAGCGCTTGACGGTATTGTCCTTGAGGTCGTCCTGCAGGAATTCCATTTTCTCCATCACGCGCTCCGTGCCGAAAAGGGTCAGTACCAGCACGCGGTGCTGCAGGTTCTCCTGGACATGTCCCTGGATCTCGCTGTCCTTTTTCCGGATCTTCTCCGTCAGTTCGCGCAGCAAACGGAAAAACATCTTGCTCCCCAGCACGGCGACGATCATCAGCACAAGAAGGATCCAGACAAGGTTCGGAGCCAGGGTCAGCAGGAAGACCGACGCGGCGACCAGCTGGCAGAGCGTCACGACGGCGTCCGGAATCCGGGCGCAGATCAGGTCGACAACGATGCGGAGGTCCTCCTGCATCCGGTTGATCGCGTCCGCGCTGTGGAAAGCCTCCCGCCCGCTCCAGGAGCTGTGGATGATATGGGAGAACAGGTCCTGGCGCATCTTCAGGCGCGTTTTGACCTCGGTCAGTCCCTGCCAGTAGTTGAATCCCACGTTAAGGGCAAGCTGGAGCAGCATCACGGCGGCCAGGATGGCCACATAGGGTCCGATGGGCAGCCCCGATACCCCACTGGCGATATCCACCAGTTTCTTGCAGATCCATACGAACGAGAGGGACGTGCCGATACGGAGCAGGCCGATCAGCACGGTGACGGTGATCCGGCCCCTTACCGGGCGGATCATCGCACGCAATCCACGCAAGCACGTACGGAAATCCTTCATTTATTCGGCGATAACCCCGGCTTCCAGCCAGGCCTTGGCCAAAGCTTCCGCATCCCGGCGGGCGATATCCTCTTCGACCTCGTATTTATCGAGCAGCAGAGAGACCAGGTCCTCGACCGAGAAATCTTTCCCCTCCACCGACTCCCACAGGTAGGCGGCGGAAGAATTCAGGGAAATCATCTTGTTGAAATTGACCTGGGCCAGTCCTTCTCCGACAACGATGTGCTCCTTGCCGAGCTTGCGGAGCCGGAATCCTTCTATGATTTTCATTTCCTAAACAAGTTTTCGATAGATCCATAATAAATACCGCCGGACCGGCAGAAGCTTACGCCAGAAAGTGCCTTTCGTCACCTTTTTCTTCGATCCGTTCGGCCGGATGATCTCCGTCACCGTGCCGAGTATGTCCCCCAGGCGGCAGGTTTCCGTCCCGACCAGGTTCCCGTCTCCCATCAGCGTCACGACGTCGCCGTCGATGGCGAAGATACGATGGAGCACATAGCGCTGCGGAGCGATCCGGGCGAGGACGATATCCCCCACCTCCACGGCTCCGAAGCGTTTCAGGTTGACACTGTCTTTCTCCCCCCGGATAAAGGGAAGCATGCTGTTGCCCTTGGTCATGAGGACCACCTCGATCCCTTTCGAGAGCAGGTCGTCCGCCTCCGCCAGGAGAATCTCGTTCGGTACTATCATCTTTTTCATCTTACTGCTTCATAACATACATCGGCCGCTTCATGGTCCGGACGGCAGTCAAGGACGAAGCATGGCACCGTGGTTACCACCTGCTCCAGCGTCGCGTGCAGGCCATCCGCAATCTTGCGTTCCGCCTTCAGGCCGGAACAGGAAGAATAGACGGACGCGTAGGCCTCGATCAGATTCAGGCGCGTCGCCCGGTTCTCGGGGCTCTGGCGGATCCGCACGATCGCCCCGACAGGGACGTTCAACTGCTTGTAGCAGGGAGTCTTTCCGCTCCAGGGCGTACCATAGACCCGGACCGACCCGTCCGCACCGGTCCGGATGACCGGGTTATCATCATTGAGTAACTCGGTCCCCGGGAAATGCTCCAGCCACTGGCGGCTGTGCGTGCTTTTCCCGGTACCGCTCTTACCCAGGAACATATACCCCTTGCCGTCCCGGATCACCACGGAAGAATGCATCTCGAGGGTGTGGAGCGACGCAGTCCGGAACGCATAGAGGATCATCAGGGCGTTGTTGAGGCCGAACAGGGCGGAACGGCGCTCCGGCAGGATCGCCAGTTTCGCACGGGTGTATCCTTCATCCGTCTCCATCCAGCAGCAAGTCCGCGCCTTGGCGGTCGGGGCCATTTCGAAACGCCACCCATTCCCGGTCCGATACAACTCGATCCGGCTCTGTCCTTCCTCCTCGGGAACCTCCGTGTAGACCGGGGTCTTTTCCGTCTCCAGAAGTTCCGGCACCCATTCCAGGGAGAAGACTTCCCCGCCGTCCGGACAAGGGATCACGAAGGGGTCATACTGCCCCATCAGGTCCCACAACGGATAGCGGTCCGGCATCTCTACGGTAAAAATATGTCCGGCTACTTCGTACGCTTTTTTCATAGTCAACAAATATAATCAAATTGGCGAAAATATAAAGGTTTTTTTTGCTTTGTTCCGAAAGAAAAGGTATTTTTGAAAGCGAATTTAGAATTACTCCAATTTAAAACTTTTATTGCATGAAAAAGAAATTCAGATGCCTCGTCTGCGGTTACGTCCACGAAGGCGAGAACCCGCCCGAGGCGTGCCCCGTCTGCCGCGCCAAGGCTGACAAGTTTGTCGAAATCAAGGAAGATGGTCTCAACTGGGCCTGTGAGCACAAGCTCGGAGACGGCCAGGTCGACGACGCCGAGATCATGCAGGGCCTGCACGATCATTTCAACGGCGAATGCACCGAGGTCGGCATGTACCTGGCCATGAGCCGCCAGGCAGAGCGCGAAGGCTATCCCGAGGTCGCCGACGCTTTCAAGCGTTATGCGTTCGAGGAGGCTGAGCATGCCGCCAAGTTCGCCGAACTGCTCGGCGAGGTGGTCTGGGACACCAAGACCAACCTGAAGAAACGCGCCGAGGCCGAGGCCGGTGCCTGCGAAGGCAAGCTGGCCATCGCCGTCCGCGCCAAGAAGCTGGGCTACGACGCCATCCACGACACCGTCCATGAGATGGCCAAGGACGAAGCGCGTCATGGCGCCGGGTTCCAGGGCCTGCTGAAGCGCTATTTCGAGAAATAGTCCGGCATCGTTGCAAAGGCAGACGCCTGGGTTTTAGGGAGCGGAGGAATTAACCCTTCGGGGAATGCTCCCTAAAATCCAGGCGTCTGCCTTTGTGACAGGCCGTTTCTTTCACGGATTCTCACAAAATCAGCAAATAATCCGAACAATTGAAAGAAAGTTCGTAAATTTGCATGATATGCCGAATCACGACAACGATTTCACCCGCCTGGAGCTGAGCCTGCCGAACTGCCTGGATAATTTCAGGTATTTCCGCTCGCGCATCGAGCCCTCCACCAAACTCCTCGTCCTGGTCAAGGCCAACGCCTACGGCCACGGCGCGGTGGAGATGTCCGCCATGCTCCAGCAGGCCGGCGCCGACTACCTGGCCGTCGCCCTGCCCGTGGAAGGCATCGAACTCCGAAGGGAAGGTATCACCGCCCCCATCCTCGTCCTCACTGCCGGCACCGACTTTTTCGACGAGATGATCGCCAAGCGCCTCGAGCCTGGCATTCCCAATCTCTACACCCTGCAGGCCCTTTGCGACAAACTCCGGGAGAAAGGCATCCGTGACTTCCCCATCCACATCAAGCTCGACACCGGCATGCACCGGCTCGGCTTCGTCCCCGGAGAGACCGGCGCCCTCATTGAGAGGCTGAAAGATTGTCCCGAGGTCCGCGTACGTTCCGTTTATTCCCATCTCGCAGCTGCGGACGAACCCTCCGAAGACGCCTACACGATGCAGCAGATCCGGCTCTTTACGGAAGGGGCCAAGAGCCTCGACGATGCCCTCGGCTATCATCCGATGTGGCACATCCTTAACTCCGCCGGCATCGAACGTTTCCCGCAATACCAGTTCGACATGGTCCGCCTCGGCATCGGCATCTACGGGGTCGACCCCGTCGAGTATCCCGAAGGAAAAGTCGTCCGCCGCGGCCTCAAGCCTGTCGCTTCGCTCAAAGTGAAGATCTTGCAGATCAAGACTTTGCAGAATGACGGAAGCACGATCGGCTACGGGCGGCACGGCATCATCGCTCCGGAAGGCACCGTCATCGCCACCATCCCCGCCGGCTACGCCGACGGCCTGGACCGCCATCTCGGACAGGGCCGCGCCTCGTTCCTCCTCAACGGGCACCGCGTCCCCACCATCGGCAATATCTGCATGGACATGTGCATGCTGGACATCACCGGCGTCGACGCCAAGGTCGGAGACACCGTCACGATCTTCGGAGAAGACCCCACGGTAACAGAAATGGCGTCCATCCTGGACACCATTCCTTATGAGATTATGACGAGCGTACCGCGCCGGATCAAGCGCGTGATCATCCGCAAATAAGGTCCAGTCCGTACGCCACTTCGGCGGCGACCGCCTCCCCTTTCACTTTCCTGACGATTTCCAGCGCGAAAGCCTTCGTATGCCCGGGCCCGCGGCCGGTGATGATACGGCCATCCGCGACCGCCGGTTTCGGCACGAAAACCGCGCCCTTCGACTCCATCGGATCCGCGAATCCGTCGTAACAGGTGAAATCAACGCCCCGGACATCATCCAGCTGGGAAAGGACCAGGCCCGGTGCCGCACAGATCGCGGCCAGGGTACCTCCGGCGGCATAATGCGCCTTCATCAGGGAGATGAGCCGGCTGCAACGGCCCAGGTTGCGTGCGCCGGGCATCCCTCCGGGGAACACCATCACGTCGGACTCCGCCGCGCCGCCATCCTCCAACTCATCCAGATGGCAGTCGATACCCACCATCAAGCCGTGGGAAGAAACGACGAAAGGATCGTCGGAGATACCGACCAGTTGCACGTCGATACCCGCTCTCTTCAAGATATCACGGGTACCCAGGGCCTCGATGTCCTCGAAGCCGTCAGCCAAAAACAGATTAACGCCTTTCATATTCAGGAAAACTAACGGTTACGGGCGATGCCGATATAATACAACAGGGTTGCGATCGAGCCGACCGCAGCGATCACATACGTGTATGCCGCCCATCTCAGGGCGTCTTCCGCCATCGGTTTGGTCTCATAGGTGGCGATGCCGGTGCTGTCCAGCCACTGGACGGCCCGGCTGCTGGCATTGACCTCCACCGGCAGGGTGACGATGCTGAACAGCGTCGAAACGGCGAAAAGCGCAATCCCCAGCCAGAGGAAAGAGGTCGTCAGCTGGATCATCAGGACACCGAGCAGCAAGACCCAGGAGACATACTTGTTGGAGAAGGAGACGACCTTGACCATCGAAGATCGCAACTGCAGCGGGCCGTAGCCCGTCGCGTGCTGGATGGCATGCCCGCATTCATGGGCTGCCACCGCAGCGGCGGCGATGTTCCGTCCCGAATAAACGCCCTCACTGAGGTTGAGCGTCTTGGTCGTCGGATCGTAATGGTCCGTCAGCTCACCGCTGATGCTCATCACCTTGACATCGCCGATGCCGTTGTCCCGGAGCATCTTCGCCGCTACCTCGGCACCCGAAAGATGGACGCTCACTTCGCTGTATTTGCGGAACTTACGCTGGAGCGTCTGCTGGATGACGGCGCTGAGCACCATCACGATGATCAATATCAACCAGATATTCATGGCAAATTCATTTAAGATTCATCTTCATCGAACGCCCCGGGGTCGAAACCGTCCCAAAGGGCCTCGATATCACGGCGTTCCTTTTTCGTCGGCCGGCCGGCCCCGCGCTCCCGGCGGACGAAGAACGTCTCCACGGGGGCATGGAGCTTATCCAGCTCCGACTGGGGAGTCGTATTCTCGGCATA
The DNA here is from genome assembly GCA_946405485.1 of uncultured Bacteroidales bacterium. Next base: position 30,683 of record CAMJHJ010000004.1, read on the forward strand.
CTCCGGCACCAGCTTGGCGCCGAGGCGGTTCTCCGTCAACTGCAGCACTTTGTAACTGAGCAGCGCAGAGCCTTTCCGGACGGAAATGGAATCCCCGATCTTGACGGCCTTGGACGGCTTGGACGGCGCACCGTTGAGCTGCACCTTGTTGCCGTTGCAGGCATCCGTCGCTTCGCTGCGTGTCTTGTAGCAGCGGATCGCCCATACGTATTTATCCAATCTGACAGAATCCGACATACGCAATCAATTCAAATAACGGTCCTCTTCCGGCGACTCCGCAAACCCGAGCGGCGTCTCGTGCCGTTCCACCACGGCCTCGAGCAACACCGTCCCTTCGGCGCGGGGCACCAGATAGAAATCCTCCACCTCGGCAGGGACCAGCAAGGTTTCCCCGGCGGAGAAAACATAGTTATCCATCGCCTTCTCCCCATTGGGCGCCGCGGCCGGTACCTGTACGGAGGCTTCGCCGGAAAGGCAGAGATAAGCGACAAAACTGCCGAACTGCTCGCACAGGATGTGGAGCGGAGCGTCCAGGGCGATCCGGGAAGCGATAAATTCCGGATTGTCCGTCAACCGGACCGTGCCTTCCGCCGTCCGGACAGCGACAGGAGCGGCCTTCCAGGCATGGAAATCGATGAAATCGAAAGCGGCCTCCAGGGTCAGTTCGGCATCGAAAGGATCGACCTCTCCTGCAGGACGGCCCCAGTCATAGATCCGGAAATCCAGCGGGGATGATTCGGCGATCTCCGCGATCACGAGCCCTTCGTCTGCCGCATGGACGGTGCCGGGCGCAATGAAAAAATGATCCCCGGCCTTGGGTTCCAGTACCTGGAGCAAATCCTCGACGCCACCTTCCTGGCAGGCACGATAGAACTCTTCGGCACTGACATCCCGCCGGAAGCCCAGCCAGAGTTTCGCCCCGGGACGGGCGCTGACGACATACCAGAGCTTCGCCTTCCCGAGGAAGTCGAAACGCTGGGCGGCAATCTCATCGTCAGGATGGACCAGCAGCGGCGTACGGCGTTCCCCTTTCAAAGTCTTGATCAGCACGGGGAACTGCCGCCCGTAGGCGGCGAAGACCCCTTCGCCCACGATGCGGTCCATATACATCTCCATCAGCTCGGAGAGCGTGTTGGTCGCCAGCCACCCGTTCCGAACCATCGAATCGGGAAAACCCAGGTCGGCCAGATGCCAGGTCTCGTCCGGAGAGTCTTCGACGGGCACGAGCTTGAAGGGGTACAGTTTCTTTTCTTCTTCCATGGCAAATAAGGAAAAAGGAGGATCAGAAAAGCGTGGGATGGTTTTCATCCATGTCGGCAAGGACGCGTTCGATCACGGCCTGCCGGAGCATCGCCGACTTGGAAGTCACCTTGAAGCGACGGCAATATTCGTCGATGGCCGCCATCTCCTTGTCATTGAAGAGGATAACCTGCCTGTGCCTGCGCACAAGCGCGGCCTTCTGCTTCTCCAGGAAGTCCGGGTCGACGTTGGGGATGGTCTTTTTCTTCCGCGCGCTCATAAGACAAAGATAAGGATTTATTCCTTCCCTGCAAAGGATACGTAGCGTTCGGTGACGCGGCCGCGCTCATCCAGCGCGAGGATATGCGGCAGCAGGCTGAGGTCGAAGGCGTCGAAAAGCCGCTTCGCAAGTTCCGGCTTCCCGGCCATGAGTTCATCGACATTGACCAGGAAAGCCTTGCTCCCCCGCTTCAGTGAAGCCTCCAGGGCCGGGATCTCCACCTTGCAGCGGCTGCAGCCTTCCGAATAAAAGACCAGGTAGGCCGGACGGCCCCGCAGCCGGCTCAGATCCATCGTGCGGGCGCGGGAGCCGCAGGGCTTGCGGAGGACTCCTTCCACGCGGATCGAAGGCAGACGGGCGCCGACGGGATTCCGGTTGAAGAGTTCCTCATCCATCGTCCCCATCTCCACCAGCTGCCGGAGCGCATCGACCGTCAGACGGCGGCCGATGATAACGCCTTCCCGGTCCACCAGGAAGAGCCGGGGGGTCTGGAGGATGCCGTACAGGCGCTGGAAGTCGCTCGAGACCTCCGGATCCCAGGCATGATGGACGGTCACGTGCGGGTTGGACAGCTGAAGCCGCTCCCCGATGAAAGAGAGCCAGGCATCACGGTCCGAGCCCACGTAAATGGCATAGAACGCCAGGTCGCTTTCCTGCTCGTCCAGCCAGCTGCGCAGAAGGATCGACTCCAGTCTGCACTTGGCGCAATCCGTGTCATAAAAATAAAGGATGCTCCTCCGGTCAGCGGCGGCCGGCACGGTCACAATCTCCTCCTCCGGGCCCTGCATCTCCAGCACGGGCGCGGCCAGACCCAGTTGCGAGGATCGGTTGAATTCCGCGAAAATGCGTGCCTGGAAGCCCTCCGCCTCCGTCGGGAATGAGACCGTCCCGTCAGCGAACCAGCGGTCGTACAGGTGGATGGCCACAGCCTCCTCCCCCATCAGCTGCGAATCCACATAATGACCGTACAACTTGGTCGCGACGGCCTGGCGCAACTGCGGATCGATGCAGGTTTCAATCAGGAAATCACACTCCAAAAGCTTTGTCTCCAGGTCTTCCTGCTCCAGGGCAAGGATATACCCGTCGACCATCGCCAACGTCTTGGCGACGGCGGCGGAATCGACCTGCGCATGCAGCGAAAAGATGGAGAGCAGCAGCGACAGTCCTATGGACGCAAGCCTACGCATGCCACTGCGGAAGCACGACGCCTTCGGACAGGAAAAGCGAAGTATCACCGTTGTGGCGGAGGATGTCGCGCACGGCGGAAGATGAGATATGGGCAAACTCCTGGGCCGTCGGGATGATGATGGTCTCGATTTCCGGGGCGAGCCGCCGGTTGGCGTCCGCGACGGAACGCTCGGTCTCGAAATCCAGCATGTTGCGCACGCCACGTACGATATGGACGATGCCCATCTCGCGGCACACGTCGACGGTCAGGCCGTCATACTTGATGCAGGACACGCCTTCGAGTCCGGAAGTAGCCTGGCGGATGATGTCCAGGCGCTGGTCCATGTCGAAAAAGCCGCGTTTGTCCTGGTTGATACCGACCGCCACGACGATTTCATCGAACATCGTCAGCGCGCGCTTGAGGATGTTGAGGTGGCCTGCGGTGAAGGGATCGAAGGATCCGGGGAAAAGGGCGATGCGTTTCATAGCCTTACAATTGCCAGTTGATCGGGGTCTTGCCCTGCCGGACAAGGAGTTGGTTGGTCTGAGAGAAATGGCGGCAGCCGAAGAAGGCGCCGCGCGCCAGCGGAGATGGATGGGGGGCCTCCAGCACATAGTGCCGGGATGTGTCGATCAGGGCGCGCTTGGAGCGGGCGAAATTGCCCCAGAGGAGGAAGACCACTCCCTCACAACGCTCTGAGATACAGCGGATCACGGCATCCGTGAAGGGCTGCCAGCCGATGGCGCTGTGCGAGGCCGCCTCGCCGCTGCGGACAGTCAGGATCGCATTGAGCAAAAGCACGCCCTGACGGGCCCAGGGCTCCAGGTCGGGGCTGCCCGACATCCGTATGCCGAGGTCGTCCTCGATCTCCTTGAAGATGTTCTTGAGCGAAGGGGGCGCCGGGACGCCCTCGGGTACCGAGAAGCAGAGGCCCATCGCCTGGCCATACCCATGGTAAGGATCCTGGCCGAGGATGACGACCTTGACCTCGGGAAGCGGGGTCAGCTCGAAAGCCCGGAAAATCTGCCGTCCGGGAGGATAGATGACTTTCCCCTCCTGCTTCTCCCGGTGCAAAAAGCGGACAAGCTCCGCAAAGTAGGGTTGTTCGAACTCACTTTGCAGAGCCTGTTTCCAGCTGGATTCAATCTTGACTTCCATCAGAATATCGCTTGGATGACGTCGTTGATGTCGTGGACGTAGATGAACTCGAGGCCCTTGACATAGATTTCCTTGATGTCCTCGACGTCCTTCCGGTTCTCCTCCGAGATCACGATGGTGTGGACGCCGGCCCGCTTGGCAGCCAGGATCTTCTCCTTGATGCCGCCCACGGGCAGGACCCGTCCGCGCAGCGTCATCTCGCCGGTCATGGCGAAATGGAGTTTGATCCGCTCGCCGCGGAGGGCGGAGACCATCGACGAGACCATCGTGATACCTGCGGAAGGGCCGTCCTTCGGCACGGCGCCTTCGGGAACGTGGACGTGGATGTCTTTGGCCGCGAACTCCTCGGAAGTCATCTTCGCCAGTTCGGGATGCGCCTTGATGTACTGATATGCGATGGTGGCGGATTCCTTCATCACGTCACCGAGATTGCCGGTCATCGTCATCACGCCCTTGCCCTTGGATACCGAGCTCTCGACGAAAAGGATTTCGCCGCCCATCTCGGTCCAGGCCAGGCCCGTAACGACGCCGGGGACCTCATTGCCCTTCTGGAGGTCGTGGAAATTGGTCGGCAGGCCGAGGTATTCCTTGAGGTGCTCCTTCTTGATGACGGTCGGATACTCCTGCTCCATTGCGATTTTCTTGGCCGTGATGCGCGCGAGCTTGGCGATCTGCTTCTCCAGGCCGCGGACACCGCTCTCATGGGTATATTCATCGATGATGGTCCGCATCGCAGACGCATCGACCCGGAGGGTCTTCTTGTCCAGGCCATGCTCGCCCAGCTGCTTCGGCAGCAGGAAATGGTTCGCGATCTCCATCTTCTCCTCGGCAAGATAACCGGTGACGTTGATCATCTCCATACGGTCCTTCAGGGCCGGCTGGATGGAAGAGATGCCGTTCGCCGTCGTGATGAAGAGGACGTTGGACAGGTCATAGTCGATGTCCAGGTAATTGTCGTGGAAAGCCGAGTTCTGCTCAGGATCGAGCACCTCCAGCAAAGCCGAAGCCGGATCGCCCTTGAAGTCGGAATTGAGCTTGTCGATCTCATCCAGGACGATGACCGGGTTGGACTTGCCGGCCCGGGCGATGCCGCTCAGGATACGGCCCGGAAGGGCGCCGATATAGGTTTTACGGTGACCGCGGATCTCCGCCTCATCATGCATGCCGCCGAGAGAGATGCGGACATATTCACGTCCCAGGGCGCGCGCCACACTCTTGCCCAGCGAGGTCTTTCCGACACCGGGAGGGCCGTAGAGGCAGAGGATCGGCGACTTCATGTTGCCCTTGAGCTTGAGGACGGCCAGGTACTCGATGATGCGGTCCTTGACCGTGTCGAGACCGAAATGGTCCTTGTCCAGCACTTTCTGGGCATGCTTGAGGTCCAGATTGTCCTTGGACATCTCGTTCCACGGCAGATCCAGCAGGAACTCCAGGTAGTTGTACTGCACGCTGTAGTCCGGGGAGGAAGGGTTGTAGCGCTCGAGCTTGACGATCTCCTTCTCGAAGATCTGGGCGACCTTCTCCGGCCAGTCTTTGGCGGCGGCCCGCTCGCGGAACTTCGCCAGTTCCTCACCTTCGTCCATTCCGAGTTCTTCCTGGATGGTACGGAGCTGATTGTTAAGGTAATACTCCCGCTGCTGCTGGTCGATCTCGCCCTTGACCTTCTGGTTGATCTCCTGCTTGATCTTGAGGAACTCGAGCTGCATGTCCAGCACGGTCAGGAGCTTCATCGCGCGCACTTTCAGGTCGTCATACTGCAGCAGTTCGACCTTGTCGTTGAAGTTCTCCACGTCGATCGTGGTCGCGATGAAATTGGTCAGGAAGCCGAAGTCGGCGATGCCCTTGAGGGCGGCGACCGCCTCCTTCGGGGCGAAGTTGGAGGTCTTGATGATGGTGGACGCCTTCTCCTTGAGGGAGTCGGCGATCATCCGGATGTCCACGCTGTCCGCATCCGCAAGGAAATCCTCCAGATAATGGACGCGGGCGGTGATATAAGGCTCGTAGGAGACCACGCCGTCCACGGCGAGACGGCGGAATCCCTGCAGGATCGCGGTGATGGTGCCGTCGGGCATCTCCAGGGTCTTTACGATCTTGGCCACGGTACCGTAGGCATAGAGGTCCTGCTCTTTCGGGTCCTCGACCGAGATATCCACCTGGGGGACGGCAGCGATGAGCGCGCCCGACTTTTCGGCGTCGCGGATCAGCCGGACCGACTTGTCGCGCCCGATCGTGATGGGATAGACCGTCCCCGGGAAGAGGACGGCGTTGCGCAGTGCCAGCACCGGAATGACATCCGGCAGCTCACTGTCATCGATGCGCAGGGGGCCTTCCCCCTGCATGACGGGTATGATGTTGACCTCTGCACCGGCAGGGAACATGAATTCTGTGTCGTTGTATTTCTCCATATCTCTATCTTGCTGACAATTTGGCAGAGCGTCGCCCTGTTTTGCAGCGTTTCGCTATATGGTCAATCTTCGTGCCAGCAAAACATTGCAAGTTAATAAAAATGATTTTGAATATTCTGAAAAATACTCTAATTTTGCGTCCCAATTCATTTAATAGCAATTGTTAAACCGTTAAAACGATACAAACAAATGACTAAAGCAGAGATCGTCAGCGAAGTGGCAAAGGCCACAGGCGTTGAGAAGACAGCGGTCCAGACCGTTGTCGAAGCATTCATGGAGAGCGTCAAGGGTTCCATCGTTAAGGGAGAGCCCGTCTACCTTCGCGGATTCGGCAGCTTCATCATCAAGCACCGCGCCCGCAAGGCCGCCCGCAACATCACCAAGCAGACCACCATCACCATCCCTGAGCACGATATTCCGGCTTTCAAGCCCGCCAAGGTTTTTGTCGCTGCTGTCAAGGAGAGCAAATAATCCCTAATTTTCTTCACTATGCCTAGCGGTAAAAAGAGAAAGAGACATAAAATGTCGACGCACAAACGCAAGAAGCGTTTGCGCCTGAACCGACACAAGAAGAAGTAATCCCGACAATGGAGACTGAGATTTCCTCCAAAGACCTGATCGTCGACGTGTCGGCGTCAGAAGTCCAGATCGCCTTGATGGAGAATCACCGGCTGATCGAATTGAACAAGGAGTCCAGTCAGGGTCACAGTTATAGCGTGGGGGATGTTTTTCTCGGAAGAGTGAAAAAGATCCTCCCCGCTTTAAATGCTGCATTCGTCGATATCGGTGACAAGAAGGAAGCCTTCGTCCACTACCTGGATCTCGGGCTTTATTTTTCTTCCTTCGACGCCTTTGTCAAGAAAAGCAACCCCAACACGGAGCTGAAGCAGCTCTTCGAGAGCATCCCGATCGGACCGGCCCTGGAAAAGGACGGACACATCGAGAACGTGCTCAAGCAGGGGCAGATGCTGATCGGGCAGATCGTCAAGGAGCCGATTTCGACCAAGGGATCCCGGCTGACCGCAGAAATCTCATTGGCAGGACGAAACATTGTATTGCTCCCTTTCGCCGAGAAAGTGAGCGTTTCCCAGAAGATTTCCTCAAAAGAGGAAAAGAAGCGGCTCCTGACCCTGGTCACGAGCATCCTCCCCAAAAACTACGGAGCGATCATCCGCACGGCCGCAGAAGGCAAGAATGCCGCGGTCCTCGTCGGAGAATGCCGCTCCTTGATCGCCAAGTGGGAAGGCGCCTGGAAAAGGATCGCGAAGAACAAGAACATCGGTCTGCTCTTCACCGAATATTCCAAGACCACCACTACGCTGCGGGACCTTTTCGACAGCGGTTTTTCCAACATCTACGTCAACGACGAGAAAATCTACGAGGAGACCCGGCAGTATGTGTCACTGATCTCCCCCGAGCAGGAAAAGATCGTCAAGCTCTATGACGGCAAGGAGCCGATCTTCGACCACTTCGAAGTGACGCGCCAGATCAAGAGCTCCTTCGGAAAAATCGTCCCGATCAAGCAGGGCGCCTATCTCGTGATCGAATCGACCGAGGCCCTCAACGTCATCGACGTCAACAGCGGCATCCGGTCCAAGACCAACGACCAGGAGGAAAACACCTACGAGGTGAACCGCCTTGCGGCGGAAGAAATTGTACGCCAGCTTCGGCTGCGCGATATGGGTGGGATCGTCATCGTCGACTTTATCGACATGGACTCCCAGGAGCACCGCAACGCTCTTTACAAGTACATGACGGAGCTGATGGCCGGCGACAGGGCCAAGCACAACGTGCTTCCGCTCACGAAGTTCGGGTTGATGCAGATCACCCGCCAGCGGATCCGCCCGGCCACCGAGATCGACACCACGGAAGTGTGTCCGGTGTGCCACGGCACGGGCAAGATCGCCTCCAGCGTCGTCATCGACGAGCAGATCGAACGCAAGATCGCCGACCTGGCCGTCGCCAAGGGTCTGAAGGCAGTCACCCTCAAGGTCAGTCCCATGCTGGGAGCCTACTTGACCCGCGGTTATTTCGATTCCTACCTGAAGAAGTGGAAACGCAAGTACAAGATCAAGATCGGACTCGAGGAAGTCACCAAGTTCTCGGTCCTGCAGAATGAGATTTACAACGAGAAAGGAGAGAGGCTCGACTAGCGGGTCTCTCTCTTTTTTGTATGCAAGTTTATTGTTAC
>CAMJHJ010000005.1 GCA_946405485.1 uncultured Bacteroidales bacterium
TGGCCGGATTCGGTGAAACGGACGAACCTGTAGTGCGAGAGCATGAACAGATGCTCGTAGCGGCTCACGAACAGGTTCATCGGCCCCTCGATGTCCTTGGCGATGAAGGTGATCCTCGTCCTGTACCGGCCGTCCTTGAAATTGGGGAAGTGGCAGATGTTGGCCGCGGTGACGGCCATGGCCTTCGCCGTGTCGGTCATGCCCGCCACGACGAAATGGACGCTCTTTTCGGTGTCGGGAAGGATGCCGGTGACCTGCTCCCACTTGCCTTCGCCATTCTGCTTCGCCCCGCGATAGTCGATCTTGGGGTAGTGGACGACGTCGCGTCCGTCATGGTCGGCGACGAGGACGCCGGCGGCCATGTATTCGAACTCGTCGACCACTTCCATCTGCAGGCAGGTCGGCCCGGCGGTCTTTTCGAACCGGAAGACGTCGACGGACATCCGGTCGTCCACGACCAGGAAGCAGCGGACGGGACGGACTGCGTCGCGGCAGGCCTCCTTCAGCGCTTCGAAGCACTTCACGTTGAGGTGGTCGCGGTTCTCCTCCCCGTCCTCGCCGATGATGTAGATCCGCTCCGCCTTCCCGGGGGAGAGGCTCCTGAGGCCGGTGACGCTTGTCCTGCTTCCGTAGTAGAACGTGACGGTGTCGAGGAAGTCCTTGTCGGCCTTCGGGTCGAACCGGTCGAAGACTTCGTTGCGGAGGTCCTCGACGTCCCGCTGCGAAAGGACGACGATATCCTTGCCGTGGAGCACGTTCGACGGATCCGAGACGGCGTTCAGGATGCCGTGCAACTGGTGTCCGGACCCGATGACGATCACGTGGCCGGAATGCCGGTACCTGGAGATGCCTTCCCGGAAGGACTCGCCGATGTTCTCGAACATGTTCCCGACGACGGAGATGAGCAGGGCCGACATGAGGATGATGCCGAGGAGGGTCGCGACGAGGCGGAACAGGTTGTATCCGAATCCGGCATCCTGCCCTCCGTCGACGTTGCCGGGATCCAGGAGCAGGCTCATCAGTTCCATGAACCGGAAACCCTTCCCGAGGAAAAGGAATCCGACGAGCAGCAGCACCGCCACGACGACGGCCAGGGCTCCCAGGAGCCAGAAGAGTTGCGCACCCTGCCCTTGGGAGAGGGTCCTGTCCAGGTTCCGCTTGCTGAAAAGTTTCTTCCAGTTTTTCATCAGAAGGCAGTCAGGTTTTCACGGATGGTTCAATAGGCGTTTGCGGCGCCTGGAGTGGGCAGGCCCGTCGACACGGGCGTCCCGGCCGGATGGGCGGCCTTGAGCGGGGCGGAGAGCGTGAGGCCCGTACCCGTCACCGGCTCGTCGGCCCGGTGGGCCTTGCGGAGCGGCGCGGCCAGCACCAGCCGGTTCACTTGCTGCTCGACCGGAATCCACCAGCCGCGCGGGACGACCGCCTCGGCGACCACGGCAGGCTCGTCGCCCACCAGGACTTCCTGGCCGGGCATGAAGTTCAGGGCGGAAACGACGACGAGGGACTTGGAACCCGCCCCCGCGTTCGTCCGCAGGGTGGTGGCACCGGGGGAGCCCGCCTTGGAGACGGTCAGCACTTCGGCGTCCTTTCCGATGCCTACCACGATGGATGCACCTTCGGGAAGGGCGGCGACAGAGGACACCTTGATGTTGGACTGGCCGGCTTCGACCGGCATGAGCAGGCTATGGGCGTGCTGCATCTGGAAATCGTTCTTGTTGTCGTCCAGGTCGGCGCCGTCCGGGAAGCGGCCGGCGCTCATCGAGGCTGCCGGCTGCGGCGTACCGGGCGCGGCCCGACGGGCGGTCGCGGGCACCGGAGTCCTGGCGAAGTTGCCGGGTTCGTCCGCACCGGAATCCGCCTGGTAGCCTTCGGCCATCCAGGGATCGGTCACGAGGCCGTAGTTGAGGGCGTCGGCCACATTGCCCTTGGCGTCGCGCAGCGTGATGTTTCCACCACCCGTTCCGAGGGCGGGGCCGCCGAAGGTCAGGTCGGCCGGAACGTCTCCGCGGTAGCCGCCCGTACCGGCGAGGACCGCCTCGTCGATCGGGTGGTCCGCCGAGAGCGGGCTGTCCAGGTCGACCGCAAAGCACAAGGCGAGCACCGGTTCGTTGCTATAGTGCGGATATTTCGTCGCGGGCTCGAAGGTGATGCCCGTGCCGTTCACGCTGTAAGGCATGTTGGAGGCGTGGTGGAACTTCAGCGGCTCGGCGATGTCCAGGCCCGTTCCCGCATCCTCGTCCGGACGGAGCGGACCGGCCAGCGTGTTGCGCGCCGAAGCCGTGCCCACCTTCGTGACCGTCACGGTCTCGATGCCGTGGCCTTCGCTGGCGATGTCCAGGCGGATCTTGTCACCCACGGAGATGTTCTCCACGGAGGAGACCTTGATATTGGTGTCGCCCGGCTTGGCGTCCATGGACAGATAGCCCTGCGTGCCCGCCTTGCCGACGGCCGTGACGGTCACGACCTCGTATTTCTCGAACGAATTGGATACGGCGGGACGGGTGGTGCCGTAGCCGATGGCCATCTTCTGGCCCACCTCGAAGTGGGCCGCGGAGGTCACGGGGATGTTGGTCGAACCGACCGGAATCTCGATGCCGTGGCCGCCCGGAAGGGGCTGCCAGACGGTGGTCGGGCTCCCGGCGGGCACCATGCCGCGGCCGAACGGGAAGGCCGTCGTTGCGGCCGGCGCGGGCGCGGGGGCATGCACGGCCTTGACCGTATGCTTCTCGCCGCCGATGATGATTTCGTCGCCGGGCTTGATCCCCTCGACGCTGCGGACATAGATCACATCATCGCCCTTGGCGGCGTCCACGGCCAGGCTGGAGCCCGCCATACCGAGCACGAAATAGGACTTCGGAGCGATCTTGGTTCCGGAGAGGAGCGTGATTTCGGAGAAATAAGGAATGTTGGCCGCATGCTGACGCAGCGACCATCCGCTCAGGTCGACAGCCTTGTCGGAGGCGTTGTAGAGCTCGATGAAGCCGTCGGAAATGCTGAATTCGTTGATCTTGACGGGCAGGGTGTTGCGCACCTTGAGGCGGGCGGTCTCGCGCTTCGCGCCCCAGGCCGCCAGGCCCACGAGGTCGCCGTTGAACGAGGCGTTGCCGGCGGTCACGTCAAATTCGGCCACCACCGTCTGGCCGGGGGCCACGGCGTAGCCGATGTGCGTCTGCTTGCCGTCCTGGCCGGAAACCTTCCAGCCCTTCGGGGCCTGGAGGGCGAGGGTCAGGCCCTCGATCGGCTCGTCCGTCGTGTTGACGAAGCGCACCACGGTCTTGGCGGTTGTACCGGGCACGAAGCTCTGCACGTTGGAGGGGCGTCCGTCGTTCAGCGACGGAAAGACCTCCAGCGTGGCCACGCGGTAGCGGGCGGCCACGACGTTGGCCTGAATCTCCTGGTTGAGCGCCTCGGTCGGGAAGGTCCCGGCGGCGGTCATCGCGGCCTCGTAGAAGGTGCCGGAGGAGCCGTTGCTGTTGTCGCCGCCGTTGCCCAGCAGGATGGCGCCCTGCTTGCGCATCGGGTCGTAGCTGTTGCGCTCGTTGCGGATGCGTCCGCCGTCATAATAAACCTTCAAATCACCCTCCTGGGCATTTCCGCCCATGGAACGCCAGTGGTGCGGCTCGCCGTCGGCCGTGGCCGTGACGAAGCGCCAGGTGATGGACTCGAGGCCCTCGCAGAACTTGTCGTTGGGGTCGTCGTTGACGCAGCCCACGAGGTTGTTCTCCTGGTCGGTCATGATCCAGGGGCCCGGGGCCTCGCCGTGGTACCACGCCGGCTGGTTGCCGAAATAGGTGGTCTCCATGGTGCCGTCGCCGTCGTCGCGGCTGTCGGTCTCGGCGTTGCCGTAGTCGAAGCAGCAGCCGGAATTATAATGGTGGCCGCTGATCACCCAGTACTGGCCCTCGGCCTGGTCGTCCACGGCCGTGCCGGTGGGATCGTTCAGGCGCAGGCCCATGCCGGGCGCGATGAACAGGCCGTACACCTTGTGGCCCAGCACGTTCACCGGGGCCCAGTCGGCCACGGGGACGTTGTTGTAGCCGCCCATCGCGGGGCCGCTGAAGCCGCCGCGCGGGGCCTGGTAGAGGTGGTTGCCCTTGCCGGACTGGTCATAGAGGACGGTGATCCAGCAGTAGGTGTCCTTGCAGAATGCATCCTGCTCCGCCGCGTTGGCGTATCCGCCCGGATCGTTCGGCGTGGCGTGGACCACGGGGATGTCGAGGGTCTTGTTGTCCGAGGCGCGCATGATCTGATACAGCGGGCCGTCGTAGGCCGCGTACAGGGCGCGGGTGGTGGAATGGGCGGCTACGCAGGGGGCGCCGCCGCGCTCATAGATGTCGCAGGGGCCCTCCGGGCGCGCGAGCGCCTTGCCTCCGGCGAGGTTGTTGCACGCAATCACCGCCCCGGCGAGCACGAGGGCGACGACTGCTCCGAAAAGGATTTTTTTCATACAGTATTGGTGGTTATTCATTGATTTTCTGCCTTAAAGATAATGATTTGTTCGGCAAGTTATACCGGCGGCCGCCGCTTTTTCGGACAATGGTTACAAACTGGAAAGCTTTTGGAACGAATCCCGGAGAAAGCCGCGATTAATTGCTTATATTTGTGGTATTATGAAAAAGACCCTGACCACATTCCTGTTCGCGGCTCTCTGCGCCGTTACGCTTGCGCAGACCCCCGACCCCAATTTCTTCATTTACCTCTGCTTCGGCCAGTCCAACATGGAGGCGGCCGCCCGCCCGGCCGAGCAGGACAAGGACTTCAACGATCCGCGTTTCCAGTTCATGGCGGCGGTGGACATGCCGCGCTTCGAGCGCGAGCGGAACCACTGGTACACCGCCGTGCCGCCCATCTGCCGGGAGAGCACGAACATGGGCCCGGTCGACTTCTTCGGCCGCAAGATGATCGAGGTGCTGCCGGAGCCGTACCGCGTGGGCGTGATCAACGTCTCCGTGGCGGGCGCGAAGCTGGAGCTGTGGGACAAGGACGCCTGCGAGGAGTACCTCGCCATGGAGGCGGCCGACCCTTCGCGCAGCTGGCTCATCGGCATGGCGAAGGAATATGGCATGAACCCCTACCAGCGTCTGCTGGAGACCGCCCGCGAAGCGCAGAAGTACGGCGTCATCAAGGGCATGCTCCTGCATCAGGGCGAGTCCAACCCGGACGATGCCGCCTGGCCGGGCCGCGTGAAGAAGATCCACGACGACCTCTGCGCCGAGCTGGGGCTGGATCCCGACGAGATCCCGCTGCTCGCAGGTGAGCTGAAATACGCCGAGCAGGACGGCGTCTGCGCCGCCTTCAACGAGGTGGTGCTCGCGCACCTGCCGGAGGTGATGCCGAACGGCTACGTGATCTCGGCGCTCGGCTGCGAGAGCACGGGCGACCAGTTCCACTTCAGCACCGAGGGCATGCGCCTGATGGGCTACCGCATGGCGGACAAGATGCTCGAACTCCAGGGCTTCAAGCAGCCTGAGAAGCGCACCCTCGCCCTGCAGCCGGACAAACTCGGCATCCACATCAGCCCGACCCTGGCCGGCATCTTCTTCGAGGACATCAACCAGAGCGTCGACGGCGGCATCTGCGCCCAGCTCATCCAGAACAATTCCTTCCAGGCCTACAACGTTCCGGAAGCCCCGGGCGCGAACGAATTCTCCCAGAGCGACACCACCTTCTTCGGCTGGACGGTCGTCTGCAAGGAAGGCGCGCAGGGCACGGCCCGCGCCGTGGACGATAAGCCGCTGGTACCCAAGCTGAAACGCTGGTATGACTTCGATCCGAACGACAAATACGACGACGAGTTGCGCTACAAGCAGTATTCCGTACGTTTCGACATCCAGAATCCGGGCGAAGGCTTCGGCATCGCCGCCAACGGCTACGGCATCGCGGAATACAAGCGCGGCCCGAACGCGCTCTACTCCAACAACACGCAGATGGCCTCCATCCCGGCGGTGCAGGGCGTGAACTACGACCTGGGCCTGTACCTGGTGGGCAAGAACTACAAGGGCACCATCTCCGTCTATCTGGAGGATGCGGCCGGCAACCCGAACTCCAACGTCGTCACCATCTCCAAGCTCGGCAAGAAGTGGCAGCAGTACACCGGCACGCTGACGGCGGAGCGCTCCGTCGACAGCCGCCTGGCCATCGTGGCCGACGCGAAGGGCACCTTCTGGCTGGACTTCGTGACCCTGGTGCCGGAGGCCTCCCAGCTCTGGAAAGAGGGCAAGTACGGCCCCTTCCGCAAGGATCTGCTGGAGGCGCTGGAAGCCCTCCACCCGACCTTCATGCGCTTCCCCGGCGGCTGCGCCTCCGAGGGCACGAACTACTTCGGCCAGGTGTTCTGGAAGAACTCCATCGGCCCGCGCGAGGAGCGCGTCGGCTTCCGCAACCACTGGGCCTACTGGACCTCGCAATACATAGGTTTCTATGAGTACCTGCTCATGGCCGAAGGCCTCGGGGCCACGCCGCTGCCTGTCTTCAACAACGGCGTCACCTGCCAGTTCGCCGGCCACCAGTACATCGCGCCGCTGGACACGCAGGCCGACCGCGACCGCTTCTACAGCATCTTCGTCAAGGACGCGCTCGACTTTATCGAGTTCTGCAACGGCGACGTCACCACCGAGTGGGGTGCCCGCCGCGTGGAGATGGGCCACCCGGCCCCCTTCAATCTGAAATACCTTGGCGTCGGCAACGAGAACCAGGGCCCTGAGTTCTGGGAGCGTTTCGACATCATGTACAAGGCCATCAAGGAGAAGTACCCCGAGATCACCATCATCTCCACGGCAGGCGCCTCCGACGCCGGTCGGGAGTTCAACGCCAACATGGCCATCATCGACGCCAAGTATCCCGACACCATCGTGGACGAGCATTATTATAAGGGTGACGATTGGTTCTTCAATAACCGCGACCGCTACAACCCCGGCAAGGAGCGCGGCAACGAGGGCCACACCTACGACCGCAGCAAGCCCACGCGCGTGTTCGTCGGCGAATTCGCCAACAACCGCGCCAACAACGCCTATTCCTCGGCCCTCGCCGAGGCGGCCTACTGGACCGGCCTGGAGCGCAACTCCGACATGGTCGTGATGGCGGCCTACGCTCCGCTCTTCTGCAAGAAGGGCTTCAACAAGTGGGACTCCAACCTCATCTGGTTCGACAACCGCGGCATGTGGCGTTCGACCAACTACTACTACCAGCAGCTGTTCTCCGTGGCGGGCGACCGCGCCTTCGAGATGTCGGAGGTGATGAACGGCGACGCCGTGGACGAGAAGGTCTACACCTCCCCGACCATCGACACGAAGACGGGCGAGATCTTCATCAAATTCGTCAACGCTGAAGCGGCGGATAAACTGCTGACGGTTCAGACCGGCAACGGCGTCCGCTACGAGGCGACGGTGGAATTCGTGTCCTCGCACGACACCTCCGTCAAGAACCAGGGCAGCCAGAACTACTACTCCAGCCACCCGGACTACGCCACGCCGCCGACCGTCGGCCGCCCCGCCGCAGGCGAGCGTCCCGCCCTGGTGAACATGGCCTTCCGTTTCGGCCGCCGGGTGAAGTACAACGATGTCGTGGTGCCGCACACTAAGGCGCTCGGCAGCGTCAGCGGCCAGTTTGAATTCACGATGCCGGAGAATTCTATCGGCATCCTCAGGTTAAAACCAATCCATTAACCGTCATTCCGGGCTTGACCCGGAATCTGTTCGATGTAATATGAAGCAACTGCTATCTACGATGATTCTTGCAGCGGCGGCCCTGTTGGCCGCCGGCTGCACCTCCGGCTCGAAGAATGCGGGCCCGTGCGACTTCTACCGCCAGGCGGGCACCCCCTGCGTGACCGCCCACAGTACCACGCGTCTGCTGGACTCCCGCTACCGCGGGCCGCTGTACCAGGTGCAGCGCGACTCCGACGGCGCCACGGTCGACATCTATGCTACGAAGGACGGCTACGCCAACGCGGAGCTGCAGGACGCCTTCCTCGACGGGACCCTCGGCCGCATCACCGTCATCTACGACCAGTCCGGCCGGGGCAACGACCTGTTGCCCGCGCCGCCGGGGACCTTCCTCGGCCCGGACAAGGGCGGCTTCAACAACGCCGCCATTGCCAACATGGCCCCGGCGTGGCTGGACGGCCACAAGGTCTACGGCGTCTTCATCATGCCGGGCATGGGCTACCGCTGCAACAACGCCCGCGGCCTCGCCATCGACGATGAGCCGGAAGGCATGTACTACGTCATCGACGGCAAGCACTTCGACAGCGGCTGCTGCTTCGACTATGGCAACTCCTCCACCAACGGCCGCGCCGTGGGTACGGGCACGATGGAGACGACTTACTACGGCACGTCCACGGCCTGGGGCCGCGGCAACGGCGAAGGCCCCTGGATCATGTCCGACATGGAAGCGGGCCTCTTCTCCGGCTACGGCGCCAAGCAGAACGACGTCCCGTCCATCACGGACTGGCGCTTCGTGAGCGTGTTCGTGAACGGAGGCGGCGGCAACCAGTGGGACCTGCGCGGCGCTGACGCCACGCAGTCGGAGCTGACCACCTTCTACAGCGGCGTGCGTCCCGGCACGCCCGACAGCGACGCCTATTTCCCGATGCACAAGAAGGGCGGCATGCTGCTGGGCAACGGCGGCGACAACGGCAACGGCTCCGCGGGCACCTTCTTTGAAGGCGTGATGACGTTCGGCTACCCGAGCGACGAAGCGATTGCCGCCGTCCAGGCGAACATCGCTGCCGCGAAATACCGCCCCTATCCGCTCTCGCTCTCGCGCCTCGTGACCTTCCGGCCCGGCCAGGGCCAGCGGCTGGAAGTCACGCTGGAGAACGTGACCGACGCGCTCATGACGGGCATCGAGTTGGAATTCACGATGCCCCGCGGCTGGGCCCTCCGCCGGGAGAGCGAATTTACGACCAGCCTGCAGCCGGGCGAGACGGCCACCGTCACCTACCTGCTGACCGGTGAATTCGCGCGCACGTCCGGCGAGTTGTATGTGAACGCCCTCTGGCAGGGTGGCTCCGCCTCGCTCACGACCTGGATGCGCTGCGCGGACGCGGTCAAGATCAACGAGGTCGGTCTGGATGATCCTTTCGTAGAAATCTATAACGCCGAGGCCGCCGAGGCCGATCTGTCGGGCCTCGAGGTCCGGGTTCGCCGCAGCGGCTGGGCCTCCGTGACGGCGCTGACCTTCCCGGAAGGGACGAAGCTGGCGGCGGGGGCGTTCCTCCTGCTGCCGGTCGATCCCGCTGCGCCGAAGGCCCCGGCCACCACGGTCTTCAGCCCCGTCTCCACGGGCCCGAAGCTCCAATTCCCGGCAGGGGTGAATAACCTCCCGGCCGCGTCCGTGGCCGGATTCGCCGTGGGCGACAAGCTCGGCATCGACCTGGGCGGGCAGTATGAAGAAGTGACGGTCACGGCCGTGGGCACGCCCGCGACGCAGAGCAACCTCGCGCGCGACGCCAAGGCCGGCGACACGCAGCTCAGCATCGTCGGCACCTCGAACCTGCAGCCGGGCTCCGTGCTGACGGTCAGCACGGGCGACCGCACGGAAATCGTCACCGTGAAGCAGGTCCTCGTGGTCGCGGAGCCGTATGTCCGCCAGTTCGGCGAACAGGAACGGCCGCACGACCCGGGCCTCGTCGAGCTGGAGCAGCCGCTGCTGCGCGACCATGCCTCCGGCGTGGACGTTTCCTGCCCCGGCACGGGTATCAGCTTTGAGCCTGCCACGCGCTTCGCGCACAGCAGCGGGGACGCCCTGCAGCCCCTGGGCGCCGGCTGGACGCCGACCCCGGGCCTGTACCTGAGCTACGCGCCGTCCGCCAGCGCGGGCAGCGTAGCCCTCGTCGATCCGGCCTCCGACACGGTCCTGGACGCGATCGTCTACGGCTCCCAGCAGAGTAATTCCAGCGCCAACGGCACCATCACCAGCCCGGAACTCGCCGTGCTTGAGGGCGACCAGCGCGGCGGCGGCTGCCAGGCCGTCGCGCCCGCGCCGATCCCCGCCTGGGTGCTGGCCCGCAACCCGAAGATGGCCCTCCCGGGCCCGCAGAGCCTCGCCCGCTTCCCGGACGGCGCCGATGTGGACCGCCTCTGCGAGGACTTCCGCATCAGCGCCGAGCCCACCCCGGGCCGCCCGAACCGGCAATAAGAAAAGACAGCTATCATGAAGGGTCTCCTGGGATCGTATCCAGGAGGCCTTTCCGTTTCGAAGATGACCAAATTGGTATAATTTCTTCAAAAATTAACACTATCCTGTTTGCGTGGCAAACGGCCGTACAAATTGTTTTCGAAATGTATATATTTGTGTGTGATCAACCCCGATAAATGCATAAAAATATTTGATAAAATGAAGAGATTCTTTTTGACGTTGATGACGCTTGTCGCCTTGCCGCTGCTTACCTTTGGGCAGGGACCCCAACCTGGTAATATGCAGGATTTCCAGCAGTACAGGAGAATGATGGACTGGGCAGGTTTCAACCGTTACGCCGAGGCCAACCAGGCTGTCACGACTGCACCGCTGGTCGTGTTCATGGGTGACTCCATCACTGATAACTGGGCGCAGATGCGCCCGGGATTCTTCGCGGATCACAACTACCTGGGTCGTGGCATCGGAGCCCAGACAGTGGAGCAGATGCTGTCCCGCTTTCAGGCAGATGTCATTGACCTGCATCCGCAGGCCGTCGTAATCCTGGCAGGTATCAATAATATTGCCGGCAACAACGGCAAGATCGAGTTTGAGAATATCGTCGGCTGCATCAAGTCCATGTGCGAAGCGGCCCGGGCGAACGGCATCGTGCCGATCCTGTGTTCGCTGACCCCCTGTCACTTCTTTTTCTGGAATCCGGAGGCGAAACCTGCTCAGGAGGTGGTTCGGCTTAATGGATTGCTTCGGGAATATGCCGGAAAGGCAGGAGTCGCGTTTGTGGATTATTTTACACCCATGGCCCAGCCCGACGCTTCGCTTTCCAAAGAAGATTCCGAAGATGGCTGTCATCCGACGGTAGCCGGATATGAGAAGATGGAAGCCATCATTGTTCCGGCCATCGATCAGGCGCTGGCCGCCGCGCGTCCGGCACGTCCTGCTGGCCCCGGCCGTCCCGCCGGTCCTTCCGATTGGGGGAATTTCAAGCGCTACGAACAGGCGAATGCCGAGCTTACCGAAGCCCCGCTGGTGGTGCTGATGGGCGACTCGATCACGGACTACTGGTACGACAGTGATCCGGATTTCTTTACCCGGAATCATTTTGTGGGCCGCGGCATTGCCGGCCAGACCGCGAGTCAGATGCTTGTTCGCTTCCAGCAGGACGTGGTCGCTTTGCACCCGAAGGCAGTCGCTATTATGGCAGGTACCAACGACCTGTGCCAGAATCTGATGGGACAGTCGTACTATCCAGATCAGACGATTTATGACAATGTTGTCGCCATGTGCGAGTTGGCCGGAGCAGCCGGGATCAAGGTGCTGCTTTGCTCCGTCACGCCTTGCGCGCACTATATGCCTGTTCCTGACATCGACGCCGGATCGCTGATCGTGGCGCTGAATGCCCGGCTTAAAGCGTACGCTGATACACAGAAGAATGTGACTTATGTGGACTACCATACACCGCTCGCTATGCCGGATCTGGGCCTTCCGGAGAATGGCTCATACGACGGGATCCATCCCTGTATCAACCTTTATGACGACATGGAGCGTATTCTGACTGATAGTGTCAAGAAGGTTTTGAAGTTGAAGAAGCAGGAATTCTACACCATTCCGTCGGACGAAGCTGAGATTCGCAAGGCCAACGATGACGCTAATCGTCGTGAGAAGGGGATGCCGATGAATTTTCAGGGGATGGTCGAGATGATGTCCCGTATGATCCGGCCAAGATAATAAACACGGATGAAGAGTTTGCTGAGATCATCGTTGTTGACGGTCTTTTCCGTCCTGTCACTGCTGGCCTGCTCCCGCAAGCCGGAAGTCTTTACCATCGGTGTGTCTCAGTGTAGTGTAGATGCCTGGCGGGAGGCGGCGAACAACGAGATTGGACAGGAGGCTTTGTTCTACAACAACCTGAACCTCGTGTTTAAGTCCGTCCGGGATGATTCTCAACAACAGATTGCTGACATCGAACAGTTTATCGAAGATGGGGTGGATCTGCTGATCATCTCGCCCAACGAGTCCTCGGCACTTTCACCGGTTGTCGAGAAAGCTTATGACGCCGGTATCCCCGTTGTCCTGTATGACCGCAAAGTGGACAGTGACAAGTACACCGCATTCATCGGCGGAGATAATCGTCAGATCGGAAGCATTGCCGGATCGTACACGTTGAGCATTATCGATGGCCGGAAACGGATTGCCCTCATCCGGGGCACCCGAGGTTCCACGGCAGATACGGAACGTTATGAAGGTTTTGTGTCCGTTCTGGACCAGCAGAAGATCTCCGGCGCTGCCATCGCTGTAGAAGCATACGCGAATTTTACGCGGGAGGATGCCCGCAAAGCGATGGGGGAGATTTTGTCGAAAACCCGGGAAGAGGACCCGTACGACCTGGTTTTTGCCTTCAATGACGAGATGGCCGCCGGTGTTTATGATGCCTATGTGGAAGCGGGCATGAAGAAACCATTCATCATGGGCATTGACGCGTTGTTGGCGGCAGACGGCACCGGAACCATTCCGTATATCCTTGACGGAATGATCGATGCCTCTTTTATTTACCCGACGGGTGGCAATGCCGTGATCAGCCTCGCACATCGCATCCTAATGGGAGAACCGTTCGAGCGGGAGAATATCCTGAGCACGGAAATGGTGAACCGCACCAACGTCCGGGTGTACCAGACCCAGGTCAACCAACTGGCCGAGAAGCAGCGTCGGGCAGAAGAGCTGAATTCGCGCATCCAGGCGTACAACCAGCGCTACGAACGCCAGCAGCAGATGATGTATATTATCCTTGCCTTTGCCATGATTCTGGGCATGGTTTTGATTCTGTTGGCCTTCACGATGCGGACACGCAACCGGCTCGTGATTCGGCTCAATGAACAAAACGCGCAGATTCTCAAGCAGGTGGAGTCTCTGGAAGCACAGAAGAAGCAGCTGATAGACTTGTCCGAACAATTGGAGGAGACGACGCAGGCTAAGCTGAATTTCTTTACCAACATCTCACATGAGTTCAAAACGCCGCTATCGTTGATCAGCGGTCCGATCGACGATCTGATTGCCAACAAACAGATGCCTGCGAATGCGGAGGTCCCATTGGACATCCTTAAGCGCAACAGCAGCAAGCTTACGCGCCTGATCACGGAGTTGCTGGACTTCCGTACGCTGGAGAGCGGTAACCTGGCGGTCAATTATTCCATGGGCAATCTGGACACGTTCCTGCGTGAAATCCTCAAAATGTTCGCGGATGTGATCCGTCGCAGGAACCTTCATTTCGAATATGAAGTGGACGATTCCGGCTACGAGATTCCTTTTGACCCGATCAAGATGGAGAAGGTATTCACGAATCTGCTTTCCAACGCTTTCAACCATGTAGACAAGGAAGGAACCATTCGTATCCGCTTGTCCTCTACGCCGATAGAGTCCGGTCGCGACATCAATCTTTCGGTATTCAACAGCGGCTCGTATATTCCGCCGGAGAATATAGAGAAAATCTTCCAGCGTTTCTATACGCTGGATGCGGAGCAGAAGGGTACGGGAATCGGCCTGGCGCTCGTGACCTCGCTGGTGGATGCGCTCGGCGGCGTCATACAGGTAGACAGTGAGCAGGCCACCGGAACGACCTTTACGGTCAAGATTCCGCTGGAGAAGGACCTGCTTACGGATGCCCGTTTCAACACGAAAACCTATGTTCCGGAATTCGCCAAGCTTAAACTTGCCACGATGGGCGAAGAGGACGTAGCTTCCGGTATCCTGGACGAGATGGCCCGGGAAGAAGGAAAACCTACCGTTCTCGTGATTGAGGACAATGTGGACATGCGTTACTATATCCGTACGATCCTCTCCTCCGATTATCACGTCTTGCTCGCAAAGGACGGCAACATTGGCACATCCAAAGCATTCAAACTACTGCCGGACATCGTCCTATGCGATATCATGATGCCCGACATGGACGGCTATGAGGTTTGCCGCCAGCTCAAGGGGAATCCTTCCACGAAAGACATCCCCATCATCCTGCTGACGGCCTGTTCGCTGGACGAGCAGCGCGCCCGGGGCTACGAAAGCGGTGCGGAGGCTTTCATGCAGAAGCCTTTCAACGTGACGACGCTGAAGGTGCGCATGCGCCAACTGCTTCAGCGCAAGGAACAAATCTCTTCCGAGATTCAGGGAGACTGGCTGATCGGCCGGAAGGCAGGGACACTTTCTTCCGCTGCGGCCACGATGCTCAATAGATTCCGCGAGTATGTCGAAGAGCATATCATGGAGAACATCAGCCTGGATGAGATTGCCCAGTATCTGGGTTACTCCAAGAGTAAGCTCTACAGGGAGCTGAAAGACGTGACGGAGTATTCTCCGATCGACCTGGTAAACCTGGTCCGCCTGCACAAGGCGGTGGATCTGATGACGCGTGAGCAGCAGAATATCACCGAGGCAGCGTTCAATACCGGTTTCTCCTCGCCGTCCTATTTCTCCCGCACCTTCCTGAAGTATTATTACATGCGGCCGAAGGATTATATCAAAGGGAAACAATCGTCGCATTCTTCTGAAGAATCGTGCTAGTTTTTCCGGCCGTTCGATCATTAACTTTGTACAGACTTCAAAGCAAATTATGAAGAAAGGATTGATCATCGCGCTGGCCGGCCTGTTGGCCGTTACCGGTGCCACCGCACAAAAGAAGACGCAGCCGAGCTGGCTGAGCGATGCTGTGTTCTACCAGATTTATCCCTCCTCCTATCAGGACAGTGACGGAGACGGTTACGGCGACCTGAAAGGCATCATGTCGCGCCTGGACTATATCCAGTCCATTGGCGTGACAGCCATCTGGCTCAATCCGGTCTATGTGTCCGGGTGGACGGATGGCGGCTACGATGTGATTGATTTCTACCGGGTTGACAAGCGTTTTGGCACCAACTCCGACCTTGTTGAACTGATTCGTCAGGCCCACGCTCGGGGGATTAAGGTGGTGATGGATCTGGTGGCCGGACACTCCTCCGATCAGAACGAGTGGTTCCTCCAGTCGAAAGAAGCCCCGGATCTCCGCTATTCCGACTATTACATCTGGCCGAGCTTCAAACCGGAGGACAATACGCCGGCGCCCAAGCCGGGGGAGGCCTTCGACTACGCTGCGCTCATGAACTCGAGTGCCGCGCTGATCCGCAAATTTGTCGCTTCCGATGCGCCGCGCGGTCCCTTCTATATCAAAAACTTCTATGATACGCAGCCGGCCTTGAATTTCGGCTTTGCCAATCCTGATCCCGAACATCCCTGGGAGCAGGCGGTGGACGCTCCCGGGCCCATGGCCATGCGCCGTGAGATAAAAAATATCATCTCTTTTTGGATGGACAAAGGTGTCGATGGTTTCCGGGTGGATATGGCTGCGAGTTTGGTGAAGAATGATTTCGACAAGTCTGCCACCATCAGACTGTGGAAGGAGGATTTCACGAAATGGTTCGACGAAGCATACCCTGAGGGCGTGCTGATTGCTGAGTGGTTCAATCCGGCGCAGTCCGTGGCGGCGGCCAATTTCGATATAGACTTTTTCTGCCATGATGGACAGTACAACTATTCTTCGCTGTTCTTTTACAACCACCGTGGCTTTGGCGCCAATGCTGCTGCGGCGCCGTACTTTGACAAAGCCGGACAGGGCGAGTTGAAGACCTGGTTTGAACTTTATTCGTACCAGTACGATGCCGTCCATGGCCGGGGCTATGTGAGCATGCCGTCGGGCAACCACGACTTTAACCGAGTCTGTACGGAGGGACGTACGAATCCCGAAGAGCTAAAGGTCGCGATGACATTCTTCCTGACGATGCCGGGCGTCCCGTTTATCTTTTATGGCGACGAGATCGGCCTCAAGCAGAATCCGAACGCTCCGTCCACGGACGGTTCCGGTCCCCGCGCCGGGTGTCGCGTTCCTATGCTTTGGGACGGCACGGCTAATGGCGGTTTCTCCACGGCCCCCGTCGGGGAAATTTACATCCCGCAGGATCCTGATCCGAACCGGATGACCGTAGAGAAGGCGGAAGCTGATCCGAATTCACTGCTCCATTATGTCCGTATGCTGCTTCGTCTGCGCAAGGACGTCAAGGCGCTTGGCGCCGATGCGACCTGGCGACTGGTGAGTAGCCTGGACCAGCCCTACCCGATGGTTTATGAACGCAGGCTTGGGGATGAGTGCTGCTATGTGGTGCTCAACCCGTCTGGTAAGCAGGTGAGCGTGACGCTCCCGCAGGCGGTCTCGCGCCCGGAAATCATCGGCGGCAGCTATAAGAAATGCAGCTACAAGCAAACCCGGAAGGGAGATATCGTTACCCTCTCTCCGACATCGGCAGTTATCTTCAAGTTCTGATGAAAAAGTTATTGTCCATCTGTGCCGTTGCGCTCCTGTCCCTGTCCTGTGGGCAGGAGAAGGCCGGTCGCATCCTCCTCCTTCCGATCAGGGAGGCGAATGATGAGATTACGCTGACCATTGAAAAAAGCGGGGAGACGCTCTATGTAGCGGATATCCGCCTGGCTCGGGAAGGGGAGGAACCCGATTATTGTTTTCCCCTTGATCTGGGACATTTTGGTGCGTCGAAATGCGATGTATCTTTCCGAGGGATTGAGGCGGCTCAAGCCTGGGCGCTGATTCGGCTGTCTGACACTGCGCCTGAAATACCGGCGGAGCCATATCGGCCAGTCTATCATCACACGCCGCCTTATGGCTGGATGAATGATGCCAACGGCCTGTTTTATAAAAATGGAGTGTATCATCTTTATTATCAATATAATCCTTATGCGTGCGTCTGGGGGAATATGCACTGGGGCCATTCGACCAGTACGGATCTTGTACACTGGGAACATCAGCCGGTTGCGCTTTACCGTGATGGATATGGTCACATTTTCTCCGGCAGTTCCGTGGTGGACTTCGACAATACGGCAGGTTTCGGAGCGGCCGCTGTGGTTTCGTTCTATACTTCTTACAACACAGAGCGGGAGTTCATCCAAACCCAGTGTCTTGCCTACAGCCTGGACGACGGGCAGACCTTCACCAAGTATGAGGGCAACCCCGTGCTGACCCCTTTTGACGGCATCAAGGATTTCCGGGACCCGAAGGTCTTTTGGTACGAGCCCGAGCGAAAGTGGATCATGATCGTATCGGCGGACAAGGAAATGCGTTTCTATAGCTCCCGGAACCTCAAAGAATGGGATTACATGAGTGCCTGGGGAGAAGGGTACGGAGTGCAGCCGCGCCAGTTCGAGTGTCCGGATTTCTTCCAGCTGACAACGGCGGAAGGAGAAACGAAATGGGTGTTGATCGTCAACGTGAACCCCGGGTGTTTCTTCGGGGGCAGTGCGACACAGTATTTCGTCGGTGAATTCGACGGCACGTCCTTCACCTGTGACTCGCCGAAAGAAACAGTCAAATGGCTGGATTGGGGTAAGGACCATTATGCCACGGTTTGTTTTTCCAACACGGGCGATCGCGTGATCGCTGTGCCCTGGATGAGCAACTGGCAGTACGGCACCATTGTGCCGACCCGCTATTTCCGGAGTGCTAATGCCATTCCCCGGGAGTTGGGTCTCTTTAAACAGGGGAAGGAGTTCTATGTCAGTGCGCAACCGGTCGCAGAACTTGCCGGCCTTGAGAAGGGATCCCGGACTGTCGGCGAGATCGGCGTGAACCCGGACAAGACGCAACGACTAGCCCTTTTTGACCGCACAGATGGTGCTTATGAACTGGAAATGACGCTGGACGTCCCGCCGGTGGGTCGTGCCGGTTTCCGGCTCACCAATGCCGCCGGGGAGGTTGTGGATCTGTATTTCGATGCTGCGTTGCAGCGTTTCGTGACGGATCGCACGAAGAGCGGGGTCATCGGATTCGGTGAGCAAAGCACGACCCACGAGATCGAGAACCACGACAGGCGCAAGACGAACGCCATGAACTATGTCAACGATTTTGCCCTGGCCACCTGGGCCCCGGTGAACGTTGCAGGCAAGCATACACTCAAGCTACTCTATGACTTGACATCGTTGGAGGTGTTTATCGACGGAGGCCAGGTGGCAATGACCAACCTGGTGTTCCCGAGCGAGCCTTACGATACGCTCGAGCTTTGGTCCGATCGGACCAAGTTCTTGGTCGAAGAGATTAATATAACTAAGTTGGCACTTTGATTCTTTCAACAAATCAATCATGATGAAATACTCCAGAATACTGGCAATCGCCGCCGCGTTGTTGTTAATGGCTTCCTGCGGGGTGGACAAGACGGCCGGTACCGTTGGTGACGGTAATCCGGACAAGCCCCAAGTTTCAGCGGGCAAGCTTGACTTCTATCCGAATTTTGAATCAAAGTCCGGGCAGGTGACGCCGCGGAACGTGTATGTCTGGCTCCCGGCCGACTATGCCAAGCATAAGAAATATGCCGTCGTGTACATGAGCGACGGGCAGAATCTGTTCGATGCCGAGAAGATGTTCAACCACCAGGAATGGTGCGTCGATGAGGTTTTCGGCGAGCTGTTGGAGGCGGGCCGGATCCAGAACTGCATCGTGGTCGGCGTGGCCAACTCTTTCCGCACCCGGAGCCAGGAATACTTTCCCCAGGATGTATTCGAGCGCTATTCTCCCGCGTTGAAGGAATACGCGAAAAGCAAACGGATGGGGGAGGATGAACTGCTGGGCAACGATTATCTGAAATTCCTGGTTGAGGAGCTGAAGCCCTTCATCGACGCGACCTATTCCACGCGCAAGGATCGGAATCACACGTTCCACATGGGATCCAGTATGGGGGGCCTGATCTCCTCGTATGCCGTTGCCAAATATCCCAATGTGTTCGGCGGCGCGGGCTGTCTCTCGACGCATTCCGTCCTCTATATCACTAATTATGATGCGGAGCAGGATTTCATCGACCCGGCCAACCAGTGCTATGTCGACTATCTCCGGGAGACGCTCAAGCCCAACAGCTGCAAGCTGTACATGGACCGAGGCGACCAGACCCTCGACGCCCAGTATCCCAAGTATCAGGATCGCCTGGATGCGATGTTCCGGGAGGCCGGTTGGGATGACTCCCATTATGTCAGCCAGGTATTCCCGGGCCTGGCCCATGTCGAGGGCTCCTGGGCACAGCGCCTGGATGTCCCCGTACTTTTTCTCCTTGGTAAATAAAAGCAATCAATAATGTGACTATGAATAGAATGATGATTCTCGGCACAATGCTTTTCTGGGCGTTGGCCATCCATGCGAACGCACAACCGCCACAGGCGGCGGAAATAGTTTCCAAAGCGGACCGTTCGACCGTGGAATTCGTCGTTCGCGACGGTAAGCCCATCCTGATGGATATCTATCAGTTCAAAGACCAGTCGGCGGAAAAACGCCCGGTCTTCATCTATTCCTTTGGCGGTGCCTGGGCCATGGGCTCCCGGATAGATGCCCTTTGCAATCCGCTTTATGACCACCTTTGTGAAAAAGGCTGGGTTTGCGTTGCCATCGACTACCGGCTGGGCTCCGCCCGCGGCCGGGACGGCAAGCCGCTTATCACCCCGCCGGAGGGGTACAATCCTTTCCAGTATTCCATCGATATCGGTGTGGAGGACATCTATTCCGCTACCGCGTGGCTGATCCAGCACGCTGCCGAATTCAACATCGATCCTGAACGGATCGTTCTCAGCGGCAGCAGTGCCGGTGCCATCAACAGCATGAATGCCGAGTATTATCTGTGCACCGGCCATCCGCTGGCGAAAAACAATCTCCCCACCGGCTTCAACTATGCCGGAGTCGTCCCCATGGCAGGAGCCGTTTATCTGACCGGGGAGAATGATACGGAGCTCAAATGGGACCGGAAACCCTGCCCCATGTGCTTCTTCCACGGCTCGGCTGACCCGACCGTGACCTTCGACATGGAGCGCAATCCGAACCGTCACGGGTTCGGCCCCTTCTACGTCAGCCAGCAGCTCTATGCGATGGACGTCCCCTATATGCTCTACGAGTACTTCGGTGGCGACCACTGTATGGCGCTCCTCCCGCTGAAATGGTTCTGGAACGAGATTGATTCCTTCCTGGACCGCATCGTGCTGGGCGGCCAGGACCTGAAGGTCCACTCCGTCGAGCGCTCGTCCAAGCCTCGTACCGACGCGAACTGGCTCGACACTGTCCGCCCCGGTCAGTACCAGGCCGTGAACCGCATGCGCGCCCCCGGTGGCCGTCCCCAGGGTGCTCCGCAGCGGCAATAATCCGATAATACATTATAGAACAATACATTAACTGATATGCTGATGAAAAAAACAATCTTTGCCGCTTGCCTGGCGGTGGCCCTGTGCGCTTGCAGTAACGACCCGATGGTCGTCAAGACTTGCGCCGGAAAAGTGCAGGGCGTTGAGGAGGAGGGTACGATGGCGTTCAAGGGTATTCCTTATGCCAGGATCGAACGTTTCATGCCCCCGCAGAAAGTGGAACCCTGGGACACGGTGATGGTGTGCGACCAGTATGGTCCGTATGCCATGCAGACCGGCGGCTTCCCCGGGACGGTCATGTCTGAAGAGAATACCTGCACGCTCAATGTCTGGACCAAGGACACGAAAGCCCGGAAGCCCGTCATGCTGTGGGTCCACGGCGGCGGATACGCCACCGGCCATTCTTCCTGGAATCCAGGCTACGGCCTCGCGCAGAAAGATGTAGTGTTCGTCAGTCTCAACCATCGCCTGAATATCCTGGGCTATCTCGACCTCTCGTCCTTCGGCGAGAAATACAAATATTCCGGCAATGTCGGTGAACTCGACATTGTCGCTGCCCTGGAATGGATTCGTGACAATATCAAGCGTTTCGGCGGCGATCCCGACAACGTGACGATCATGGGTCACTCCGGCGGTGGCGGAAAGGTGGGCTCCATCCTGTGCATGCCTTCCGCCAAGGGCCTGTTCCACAAGGCGATCATCTACAGCGGCGTCATCGTCGGCTCCAATACCACGGCCACTTCCAGCAAGCTGGGTGAAGCGGTCGTCCGGGAGCTGGGCATCGCGCCCGAAGAGATCGACAAGATCCAGTCCGTCTCTTATGACGAGCTGAATGCTGCAGGACGCCGCGCTACGGCTGGCCTTGTGGGCATCGCGGGCGGTTTCGCCCCGACCATGGATGGCGAAGTGATCGTCACGCAACCCTTCCGTCCCGCTTTCGCCGAGTTCTCCAAGGATATTCCTGTCATTATCGGTACCACCCGCAATGAGTTTGGCGCCAACTATTATGGCAAGGAAGTGACGCTCGACGAGGCCAGGAAGATGCTCGCCCCGACCTTCGGTGAAGATACGGATGCGTTCATCGAGGCTTACCGCGAAGCGTATCCGGACGGCTCGCTCCAGGATATGCTCTCGCTCGACCGCACGTTCCGCTTCAACAGCGTTATTTCCTGCCGCGGCATCAACGAGCAGGGCGGCGCTCCCGTATGGAACTACCTGTTCGATTGGCAGAAGCCCAGCGATCATTATTCCGCCCACGGTGACGAACTCCCGTTCTTCTTCAACACGATCGAAGCGGAAAAGCGCAAGGTCCCCGAAATCACCCCGGAGATTTCCCGGCTGCAGGAGATTATGAGCGACTACTGGGTAAACTTCGCATACACGGGCAATCCCAATGGGGAAGGCCTGCCGACGTGGCACTCTTACACCGAGGCCAACGAGCCCTGCATCATCTTCGATACTCCCGAGGTCGTGGAGCGCGAAGCCTTCGACACCCGCCTGCAGGAGCTCATCTACAAGCATCAGAGAAGATAAGTATTTGAAAGTAAATGGATATGAAAAAGTTAACCGTCATCTTGTTCGCACTCGGCCTGTGCGTGAATGTCTTCGCGCAGGCAGAAAAGATCCGCCTTTACGAAGGTAAGGCTCCCGGTTCTGAGAAATGGACACAGCAGGAATTCCTTTTTGAATACACGACACCCATGAATCCCGGGGAGGTGGGCGAATGCATTCTCAACGTCGTGGATCCTGAGTTATGGGCTTTCCTCCCGGCGAAGGGCACCGAGACGGGGGCCGCAGTCATTGTCTGTCCGGGTGGCGGGTTCACGGCCCTCTCCTGGCATCAGGAAGGACCCAATGTGGCCAAATGGCTGGCCGCTCACGGTATCGCGGCTTTTGTCCTGAAATACCGCATCGCCTACTCTGGAGCCGATTATGAGGAAGCGAAATATGTGGCCGATCATTCCTATGGGAACCAGGGCCGCGACGCGCGGATGCGGGAGTTGACTGAGAAGCATGCAAAGATAGCCGAAGAGCAGGGCTATGACCGGAAGATGGCTTGGGACGATGGGCGCGTTGCCATTTCCTATGTCAGAAAGCATGCGGACAAATACGGCATCAACCCCAACGCCATCGGCATCATCGGTTTCTCGGCGGGGGGCAACATCGTGTATCATGTGGCGCTTGACCATGACGAGATGAGCCGCCCGAACTTTCTCGGGATGATTTATCCGGCCTGGTTCGAGGACCAGGTGCCTGACGATCCTATGCCGCTCTTCATTGCGGCGAGCACGGGCGAAGCCTCCTCCGCCAATGGCTTCGGCGACACGCCCGCGCTCTATAACGCCTGGAACAAGACGCGCCAGCCGCTGGAGGTCCATTCTTTCACCCGCGCTTTCCACGGTTTTGGTTATCGCGACAACGGTCAGTCCGTAAATATCTGGGCGACGCTGTTTTACAACTTCCTTGACAACTGTGGTATGCTGAAGAAATAGGTACTATTTTTCCGTTTTTTGACAGAATCCTTCTACACGGGTATGTGTGGAAGGATTCTGTCATTTTTTGGTGGAATCAGTCCGGACGCCGGAGAATGCATAAACTAAATTTGTGATGCCGGCACTTCCCCGGAAAGCCGGCAAGAGGTAAACTAAAAATATTAACCCAATAGGCTCATGGAATCTAAACAATCCAATCTGTCCAAGCTGTTGCCAATCATGTTCGCGTTCTTTGCGATGGGATTTGTGGATATGGTCGGCACGGCGACCAATTATGTGAAGGCCGACTTCGCGCTTTCCGACACGATGGCGAACTTCCTACCGTCGATGGTTTTCCTGTGGTTCTTCTTCCTGTCCGTGCCGACGGGCCTGCTGATGAACCGGATCGGAAAGCGCAAAACCGTGCTCCTCAGCCTCGTCGTTACGGCGCTGGCGATGGTCCTGCCCCTGTGCGCGTACAATTATCCCGTGTTGCTTGTTTCCTTTTGCCTGCTGGGCATAGGAAATACGCTGATGCAAGTGTCGCTCAATCCGCTCATCACCTGTATCGTGAGCGGGGAAAAACTCGCCAGTACGCTGACCTTCGGGCAGTTTATCAAAGCCATCGCGTCGTTTATCGCTCCGATTATCGCCAGCTGGGCCTCCGTCAAATTTGGCAACTGGCTGCTCCTGTATCCGATCTTCCTCGCCTTCGCTTTGATTGCTACGGCTTATTTGTGGCTCACGAAGATTGAAGAGGATATCCCGAAGGACAAGTCGTCCAATTTTGTCCAGTGTCTGAAACTGCTGGGAGACGGTTCTGTGCTGCTGCTTTTCCTGGGCATCGTGGCCCATGTCGGAATTGACGTCGGCGTGAACACTTGCGCGCCCAAAATCATTATGGAGCGTCTTGCCCTGCCGCTCGAAAAGGCGGGCATCGCGACGAGCATCTATTTCCTGTTCCGAACGCTTGGCTGTTTCTCGGGTTCCTTCATTCTGGCTAAGTTCCCGCTGAAGAATTTCTTCGCCATCAGCGTAGCCTGCATGGTGTTGTCGATGATTCTCCTGTTCGTTTGTCATACGTTGGCTGGCCTGTACGTGGCCATTGCCTTTGTCGGCTTCGGCAATTCCAACATCTTCTCGATGGTGTTCTCGAAAGCATTGCTTTATCTGCCGGAGAAAAACAACGAGATGTCCGGGCTGATGATCATGGGCCTGATCGGCGGAACGGTTTTCCCGTTGCTGATGGGTGTGCTGTCTGACGCGATGGGGACCCAGGTCGGTTCGGTGATCGTGATCAGCGTAGGCGTTGCATACCTAACCTATCTTGCGATGGTTTTCATGAAAAAGGCGAAGGCATGAACGCTCAGAAAAAGGTGATCGTAGGGATCGGAGAGATCCTCTGGGATATGCTCCCGACGGGCAAGGCCCTCGGTGGAGCTCCCGCTAACTTCGCATACCATGCGAAGCGCCTCGGCGAAGATGGCTGGGCCGTGAGCGCCATCGGTAACGATGCGCTTGGGCGTGAGATCATGGAGATTGTCATGGAAAAGGGGTTGAGAAACCTAATCAGCGTGACTTCCCGGCCGACGGGGACGGTTCAGGTCTCGCTGGATGCGAAGGGCGTTCCGTCCTATACTATTATGGAAGATGTCGCCTGGGATAATATCCCGTTCACGCCGCAAATGGCGGCCCTGGCCTCCCGTGCCGATGCGGTATGCTTCGGTTCGCTGGTGCAGCGCGGCAACTCGCGGGACTCTGTTCTCCGCTTCCTGCGTGCAATGCGGCCTGAGGCTCTGCGTGTTTTCGATATCAACCTGCGGCAGCACTACTACTCAAAAGAGGTAATCGACGAATCCCTGCAATTGTCGGATATCCTGAAAATCAATGACGAGGAGATTCGCATCGTGGCAGAACTGTTCGGCTTGGGAGGAGATGATACCGCTGCCTGTCGCGCCTTGATTGAGCGTTATGGTCTGAAGCTAGTCATCCTAACCCGGGGCGCAGACGGAAGTGAAGTAATTACGGCGGACGAGGCAATCCCGCAGGCTGTTGGGCAAGTCGAGGTCGTGGACACGGTAGGGGCCGGAGATTCCTTCACTGCGGCTTTTGTGGTGGCGTACCTTCGGGGCGATTCGCTCGCGGACGCCCAGCGGCTGGCGAATGAGACGGCGGCCTATGTCTGTTCCTGCAAAGGCGCTATGCCCATTTGATGAGAGAACCAAAAACACAATACTATTACATAATTTACAACACATGAAAAAGTTATTGCTTTTAACACTTGCGATGGCGCTCACACTGATCGGTTCGATCCAGGTGAGTGCTCAGAACATGTCGGTGAAAGTGAACGTCGTGGATTCCTATGGACCCGTGGCCGGTGCTTCGGTCATGGCCAAGGGCACCACAAACGGTCAAGCCACCGATCTGGACGGTAACGCGACGATCAACAACGTCAGCGCCCAGACCGTCCTGGTCATCTCCTTTATCGGCTGTACCACCCAAGAAGTGACTGTCGGTAATCGCTCTGAAATCAACGTCACGCTCGTCGAGGATGCTGAAATGCTTGAAGAAACGGTGCTTGTCGGTTATGGTACCCAAAAGAAGGAGTCCCTGACCAGCGCCATTACTTCCGTCCGTTCGGAAGATGTCACCAAGACGAAGCAGAACGATGTGGTCACCGCCCTGCAGGGTAAGGTGCCGGGCCTGCTTATCCGCCAGTCCGGCGGTACGCCCGGTTCTTTCGGTGCGGATATCAGCCTGCGCGGTTATGGCGCTCCGCTGATTGTTATCGACGGCGTGGTCCGTTCCAACGGTTATTCCAATGCGAACAAGGGAATCAACACGGACCTTGAATTCTCTCAGTTGAATCCGGAAGATATTGAAAGCATTTCCGTGCTGAAAGATGCCTCCGCATCCATCTATGGTCTGGGCGCCGGCAACGGTGTCATTATGGTGACGACCAAGAAGGGCTCAGCCATGAAGAAGCCGTCCGTTTCCTATTCCAACGTCTTCTCTTTCGGCCGTCCGAAGATGCCGCAGGAGGTGAGCATCGTGGATTATGTGAAGATGTCCAACGAAATGGCGGACGTGGCGAAATTCAACCGCCCCTTCTCTGACGAGGATATCAAGGCGGCGGAGAACGGTACCCTGGCGAACTTCAGCTGGTGGAATGCGGCGATGAAACACCACTCCACTACGCAGACGCACAACCTGTCCGTCCG
Organism: uncultured Bacteroidales bacterium; assembly: GCA_946405485.1. The sequence continues at coordinate 26,024 of CAMJHJ010000005.1, forward strand.
CGGCGGCAATGAAACGCTGACGTATTTCCTCTCCGGCAGTTTCAACGACGACCGCAGTATCTATAATTCCCCGAACAACTTCTGGTATCAGCGCTATACCCTGCGCGGTAACTTTACCTTCAAGTTGACTGACGACCTGTCCGTGGATTACCAGACTTCTTTCCGTGCCACCGCTTCCGCCAATCCGGCCAACGACGACTCCTACAATGAGAAGTCTAATATGATCTTCAACTACATCGCTTTCTCCGACCGCTTCACGCCGGCCACCGTTAAGGACAACCCGAATCACTACACGTATCAGGGCCAGTCTCCGACCGAAAACCCGATCGCGATGATGGATCACAATTTGAACTATACCGACAAGCGCGGTCGCGCATTCACCAATACGCTGAATGTCAATTATAATCCGTCTTTTGTCAAGGGCTTGAAGCTTCTCCTTCAAGGTGCTTATGACTTCAATTATGACGGCACCTATACCAAGAAGACCATCTATCCGCTGTATGACTACGAGACCGATGAAATCCTCGGTTATGGCGGTGACGAGAACTCCTACCGGGAGGTTGTTTCTGAGCGCGAGCGTCTGTATGGGCGCTTCCAGGCCAACTACAACAAGGTTTGGGGTAAGCACAATCTCTCTGCCATGGTGGCAGCTGAATTGACGAAAATGAATACCCGCAACCAAATGAGCAAACGCCTTTTCGGGGACTTCTTTACGCATTCCACCGTGTCCAGCGGCCTGGCCGGTACGGACACCGCGACCGGTACCCGCCGCTCAACCGCGACCGCCGGCTACCTTGCCCGCGTGAATTACGAATATGCCAGCCGCTACTTGGTTGAGGTCATGGGCCGTTATGACGGCACCTATATCTACCAGAAGGGCAAGCGCTGGGGCTTCTTCCCGTCCTACTCCCTTGGCTGGAGATTGTCCGAGGAATCGTTCATTAAGAACAATGCGCCGTGGATCAGCAACCTCAAGATTCGCTGGTCTGATGGTAAAACCGGTTTGACGCAGGGCGCCGCCTATGCCTATCAGATGGGCTATACGGCTGGCAACACCTACGTGTTCACTCCTGGCAGCCAGGTGCAGGGCTATGTCAATGAAGAAGTGGCCAACACCATCCTGACCTGGGCGGACATCCGCTTGATGAATGCCGGTCTGGACTGGAATTTCTGGCACGACAAATTCAGCGGTACTTTTGATATCTTCCAGCGCCTGACCAAGGGCATCGCAGGCAGCAGTTCCGGCTCCACGCCGACCATCCTTGGCGTTGATGAGCCGCAGATCAATATTGATTCCCGTGTGACCGCGGGTATGGAACTCACCCTGTCGCATCGCAACCGTATCGGCGAATTCGAGTATTATGTCACCGGTACTGGCACCATCTCCCGTACGATGAATCTTCACATCGAGAGCCAGGCTACTTCGAAGTATTATGCTTCGATGAACTATTACGGAGCCGGATTCCTCATGAACGGATCTGCCAGCACGCAGAACCGCTGGACCGACTACCACGGCCTGTGGAAATATGGTCTCGAGGGTGGCCGTTTCACTTCCTGGAATGACATTTATAATTCCCCGGTTAAGTATGACGCGAACTCGGGCATGCAGACCACGGTCATTGGCCAGTACAAGCTTTGGGACTGGAACGGTGACGGTTACATCACCGCCCACGACGTACAGTATGCCTGGCCGGAAGCCAACCCTTCCTTCCAGTTCGGCTTGAACTTCGGCTTCAACTACAAGAACTTTGATTTCAACATGGTCTGGCAGGGAGCGACGATGACCTCCAAGATCATTTGGCTGCTCCATACGTTCGGCTTCGGCGGTTACAACAACATCTACACGATGTACCTCGACCGCTACCACGTGGCGAACCAGGGAGACGACCCGTACGATCCGACTACGCAGTGGGTCGAAGGCTATTGGCCGGCCCTGATGGACTCCTCCGATGCCAACAACTGGCGTCCTGGTATGTACGATGCTCCGTCCGACTTCACGCAGCTTGATGCGACCTATTTCCGCCTCAAGAGCTTCGAGATCGGCTATACGCTTCCGAAGAGCGTCACCTCCAAGGTTGGCCTTCGTTCCGCCCGCATCTATGTCGGCGGTACCAACTGGCTGACCCTGACCAACAAGAAGATCGCCGCTTACGATCCTGAATCCGCGGCTGCGATGCAGTCCAACACCATGCCGGTCATGCGTACCGTGACGATGGGTGTCAATATCAACTTCTAATATGCACACTCCGATGAAAAAGATATCATTCATTCTGTCCGCGCTTTTGTGCCTTTCGCTGACCTTCACTTCCTGCGAGGCTCTCTTCGACAACCTCGAAGGCGACCTGACCAAGATGACGGGCGAGGACATGGCTTCTTCGGAAGCAGGTATCCAGATGTTGCTGGCCGAAGTATACTCTTATATCCCGATGAATGCATACGGGTACGAGGACCAGTATACGATGAATGCAGCCGACAGCCACGGTGGTGACTACGGCTTCAATTCCAACCCTTACTATGGTATGTACGGTATCCAGACCTTCTGGAACTGGGGTGCCATCCGTACCATCAACAACTTCATAGAGATCGTTCAGGATGCGGCTGAGCGCAGTGTCGTGACCGCCGCAGCTGCCAAAAGCTATGTGGCGGAAGCCCGCTTCGTGCGTGCATACTGCTACTTCGTCATGGTCCGCAATCTCGGCGGTGTCCCCATTATCACGGAGCCGCTGGACAAATACTATGACGGACATGGCAATGAGCAGCTTTTCGAGTTCGCCAAGCGAGCCACGGAGAAAGAGACCTGGGATTTCGTTTTAACCGAATTCCAGGCTGCCGCCGACGACCTGGAGGACGAGCCGGTTGCGCAGTTCCGCGCCGACAAGTACGCAGCCCTTGGCATGAAAGCTCGCGCTGCTCTCTACGCGGCTTCCGTCAGCAAGTATTGGACCGCCCGGGGCGGCATCTCTACCCAGTATCAGGCGGTTGCCAATAAGAAGACCTACATGGAGGAGAGCTATGCCAATGCTTACTACAAGCAGTGTATTGACGCTTGCGACGCCATCATCAGCAGCGGTAAATTCGCTCTTTACGGGGCTTCGCCTGCCAGTGTCGAGGATGCTGTCAAGAACTTGGGAGACATGTTCCGCACCGTGGCCAAGGAGGAGTTCATCTTTGGCCAGAGCCTTGACAACGGTGTCGCTTCTGCCGGCAGCGATTTCGATGTGTACAACAGCCCTGCCCAGACCGTGACCGGCAACTCCAGTTGCGGAAAGTACTCCGTCACCATTGACTTCGTGGATAAGTTTGACAACTACGATGCGGCCTTCGGTGCTGTGGACGGCACCGTCAAGACCCGTGCCGACGGAAAAGAAAACGAATACTTCAACGCGGTCCTGACCCGTTTCCCCGCCGAATACAAAGATATTCCGTACATTGAGTATGATAAGATCAACGAGCCGTTCCTGAACAAGGATGCCCGCTTCCAGGCCTGGATCCTGTACCCGGATGCCCAGTTCCGCGGCCAGACCATTAAAATCCAGGGTGGTATGATCCACCAGGATGGCAGCGCCAAGCTCTGGGTAGAGGACAGCGAGACCGTCGATGGCACGACGTATTATTCCTTCGGCGACCTGACGGGCAATGTTTCCGGATTCTTTAACTACGAGAACAAGATGGCGGGTAACACCGTGACCACGGGTTTCAGCATCCGCAAGTACCTGGATCCCGCCACGTTCCAGCTCTACCACAAGACTTTCTGGTATGACATCCGCTATGCCGAAATCCTGCTCTCCTATGCGGAGGCGGTGGCAGAGAGCGGACAGGGCGACCCGTCCAAGGCCAAGCAGTACTTGAACGCTATCCGTCGCCGTGCGGCTTTCAAAGATGAGATCGACCTGACGGTTGAGAATGTCCTGCACCAGCGTGAACTCGAGTTAGCTTTCGAGGGGGACCAGCTCTACACCCTGCACCGACGCCGCGCCTTCTATGATAAGCTGAATGACGCGCCGGTCAAAGGCAAGAAGCACGCCCTGACCCCGGTCATCGATCTGCGGGGCGGCTCGCCGAAGTACATCTTCGTCCGTTCTATCCACTACGCGGAGGACCCGCTCACGGGAGGCAAGGCATCTGACTATCATACGGATCCGAAAAACTATTACGGCCGCATCAGCGACTTCAGCGTGAATGGGTACGAACCTAATCCTGCTAACGAATAAAACAAACAAGTCATGAAAAAATTACTCTTCATACTTCCGCTTCTGTGGCTCTTCAGCGCTTGCTCGCTGTTCGAGATGGACAACTACGCCGGACCGAATGCTTCGATTACCGGAAGAATCCTCGATGCCAAGACCGGAGAACTGGTCCCGACCGAGTGTAAGTACGGCAACTTCTTCGGCGGTGCTTATTTCGGCACCCCGACCACAGGTTATTTCTCTGTGGTTGAGAAGGATCATTCCGAGGTGTACGATATCCCGCTGGAAGGCTCCGGCACCCAGTACTGGCACATCAAATACGATGGATCTTACGCGAACACCCAGGTTTTCTCCGGGAACTATCGTATTTCCGCCCTTTCCAACAACTTCTACCCCATTACCAAAGACGATGTGCGCATCGAAAAGGGGGAGAATACTCTTGACTGGGAAGTCGTTCCGTACTGCCGCGTGGTCGATCCGAAGATCGAACTCCAGGGTGGCAAGTTCGTTGCGACCTTCAAGGTGGAATTGGGCGATCCGTCCAAAGCCAACGCGGTTTACGATGCCAAGTTGCTTTGCTATCCTGACGCTTTCGTTGGTGTTTATTGCAATTATTGTGACCAGGATCAAGGTGCGAACTCACGCTCGCTGATAGACCAGTCGGTCGTGACGGAGATCATCGCTGACGGCCAGACGGTCAACACCTTGACCATCGACCCGACGAATCCGCTGAACCAGGCAGAATTCAAATATGTCGGCAAGGGAAAAGAGCACTTCTTCCGCATCGCCGTCTGTGCCCAGGGGAATGGTGCAAATATGAGCCGTTACTATAATTATAGCACGACTTTTGTTATTGAATACTAGTACCCTCTGAAATAACACTTTGAACATAAGAGTATGAAAATCAATCGAATCCTTATTGTCTGCGCACTCCTGCTCGCCACTGTGGCGGCAGGTGCGCAGACCCATGTCCGAGGCCAGCTGAAGGCCGGTGCGTCCAAAGTGGACGTCACGCCTGCAGCGGACCAGCTGGGCCGGAATTCCTACGGAATCCTGGACCGCACGCACGTGCGTGTTATTCTCTTCTCGAACGGTACGACCATCGCCGGCCTTGCCAATGTGGACGGCAACCCGAACCAGCGCTGCGTCGACGCTGTCAATGCGCGTATTGAGAAGGAATTCGGCATTCCGCAGGGTAACATCATCTATAATGGCACCCATTGCCACTCGACCGGAACCGTCCCGCAGGACGAACTGACCGAGCGGATGTACCAGGCTGTCAAACAGGCGTACAAGAACATGGTTCCCGCCAAGGTTGGCGTGGGCAATGGCGTGTGCTATCTGAACGTCAAGCGTGACCTTTTCGACCCGGAGCGCGGTACCTGGTGGGAAGGCCCGGACTACGATGGCAAGTCCGATAAGACCGTTTCCGTGATCTACTTCGAAAGCCTGGACGGCAAGCCCATCGCGACTTACTACAACTATGCGATGCATGCCGTCATCACCGGTCAGCTCGACATGATCACGGGAGACTTCCCGGGCAAGTCCGAGGAGTATATCGAAAGCCGCTACGGCGACGATTTCGTAGCTGTGTTTTCTTCCGGCGCCGCCGGCGATCAGAACCCGCTTTATTTCCAGCAGACCTTCGATCTGCGCGACATCCGTATCGCAGATTATGCCAAGCGTGGGGAGGATATCTCCAATGCGATGCCTCCGGGAGGCCAGGGATTGGACCGAAACAATCCTGAAGTTCACCGCCTGATGGAGGAGCAGAAACGTATGGCTGAAAGCTATGGCCAGCTGCTTGGCGAAGAGGTGAAGTATGTGATTATGATGATGCGCCGTTTCGAGACCAACGTGACGTTGGAGGCAGCCCGTACCCACATCTCCTGTCCGGGCCGTCGCCAGACCAACGGTGGCGGGCGTGCCGGCTATGCCGGTGAGTATGTGGACACGGACGACATCGTCCTGGAACTCGGTCTTGTGATGCTGGACAATATCCCCGTCTGCGCCGTTTCCGGAGAAGTTTATAACCAGATTGCCGTCGAATTGAAGAACAAGTCCCCGTATTCCTTCACGATGATGACTACCGTGACGGATGGCCACAATGGTGGCTGGGGTGGTTATATCCCTGACGACGAGTCTTACGGAGCACAGGTGTTCGAGGTGCTTGGCTCCGGCTATAAGCAGGGCTATGCGCAGAAGCGTATCGTCGATGGCTTGCTCGACCTGATTCATAGCGCTACGCACTGATGCACGAAATAATGAAAAAGATCATGCTGACCCTGCTGGGAGTGTTTGTGCTCGCAGCAGGGTTCTGCCACGCGCAGCGTGGGCAGCTCGCTGCCGGGGCCGCCCGGGTGGATATTACTCCTGATGAGGCAACGCTTCCGAAAACATCCCAGGGCATCCTGGATCATTGCTACGCCCGTGCCATCGTTTTCACGAACGGTACCACCAAGGCGGCGTTCGTGTCCATGGATGCGGCGATGAGTAACAATCGGATGGTCGCCGCAGTCAACGAACGCGCATTCAAGGAGTTGGGTATTCCCGAAGGGAACATACTCTACAACTGGACGCACACGCATTCCGGCTCGTCCGTTTTTGGCGAAGAACTCAACAATCGCGTCTTCCAGGCCTTGAAGGAAGCCAATGACCGTCTCGTGCCCGCCAAGGTAGGCTATGGCGACGGTGTTTGCTACCTCAATGTCAAACGTGATCTCTTTGATCCGGAGCGAGGAACCTGGTGGGAAGGTCCTGATTATGACGGCAAGTCTGACAAGACCGTTGCTGTTATTTATTTCGAGAGTCTGGATGGCAAGCCCATCGCGACCTACTTCAACTATGCGATGCATGCCGTGATCACCGGCAATACCGACAAGGTGAGCGCTGATTTCCCCGGAGCGGCGGAAACGTATATCGAGAGCCGTTATGGTGACGACTTTGTAGCGTGCTTCGCTTCCGGTGCCGCCGGCGATCAGAATCCGATTTATTTCCAGCAAACCTTCGATCTGCGAGACATCCGAATAGCGGATTACGCGGCGCGCGGTGAAGACATCTCCAACGCGATGCCTCCGGGAGGTCAGGGACTGGACCGCAGCAAACCTGAGGTGCAGCGCCTTCTGGGTGAGCAGGAACGGATGATCCGCAGCTATGGGCAGATTCTTGGCGAGGAGGTTAAGTATGTCATTATGATGATGCGCCGCTTCGAGACCGATGTCACGCTCAAGTGTCTGCACAAGACTGTCTCCTGTCCGGCCCGCCGGCAACTCAACGGCGGTGGGCGTGCCGGCTACGAAGGCCAGTACGAGGACGCCGGTGAGGCCACGATCGACCTTCATCTGACGATGCTCGATGATATCCCCGTGGTGGGTACGAGCGGTGAGCCGTACAATCCGATAGCGGTGGAGCTGAAACAGAAATCTCCTTATGCGCGCACCATGCTGACCACGCTTTGCCAAGGCACGTTCACGGGTTACATCCCCGATGACGAGTCCTACGGCGCCCAGT
>CAMJHJ010000006.1 GCA_946405485.1 uncultured Bacteroidales bacterium
ACAGGGGTCCACTCCTCGTCGGCGCCGCCCATGCCATAGTCCAGGAACTGGACCTCGAAGAGGCTTTCGGCATTGTTCTCGTAGGCAGCACCCTCACGGAAATTGTCCCCGTAGTCCGCCATCAGTTCATAATGGCCGTACTTGCCGTCGATGATGTCCTTGAGGACCGCAAGGGCCTCGGCATATTTGTGGCGGAACATCAGCGTCCGGGCGTAATAGCCGGCCGCTGCGCCGCTGGTGGCGCGGCCTTTGGCCCACTCCCCGCCCTCATCGCGGCTAGGAAGCAGCGACATCGCAGTCGTGAGGTCTTCCTCGATCTGATCGAGGATCGTGTCCTGCGGGACGTTCTCGGCGTACATCGACTCGATGGACGAGTACTGGGCGTAATCCGTGAAGAGAGGAACCTCCTGATAGTACGTGGCCAGGGTGTAGTATGCCAGCGAGCGGAGGAACAGGGCCTGTCCCTTGATCCTGTCGATGGAAGTACCGGTCATGTTGTTTTCTGCAATCCTGGAAAGAACGAGGTTGCAACGGTTCACCACATGGAAATTGTCACGCCAGGGCCACTGGTCGCCGATATCGATCTGGCCGGAGGAATTGAGGTTGTCGTAAGGGAGATACCACTGCTGCGAGGCGTTCCACACCTCATCGCCGCGGACTGCGTCGAGCGTGTAGCCGACACGGGCGAAGGTACCTTCCAGGCGGATTCGGTTGTAGCAGGCCACAAGCGCTTCCTGCAGGTCGGCCTCGGTCTTGCCGAAGTCGTATGTCGTCTGGTTGTTGACATTCTTCACTTCGAGGGCAGACTCACAGGAAGCCATGGAAGCGATTACCGCAAAGGCAGCCAGAACATATAATGTCTTTTTCATGATCTTGTTCATTTTGAGTTTGACACCTTAGAATGAGAGTTTTACACCGAGCATTCCCGTGATCGGAGCCGGGTAAGAGCAATAGTTGTAACCGGGCGTAAAGGCACCGCCGGCGAAGTCGATATTGTAGCCTCTGTACAGGCTGAAGGTGTACAGGTTCTGGCCGGAGACATAGATGCGTGCGCCGCGGATAAAGCTCTTCTCGCTGAAGAGAGACTCGGGGAAGTTGTATCCGAGCTCGACATTGGCAATCTTCCAGTAAGAACCGTTCTGCAGATAACGGGAGCTGAACATGTCGTTGGTGATCGTACCGGTGGACTTGTAGTAGACACGGGGCACGGTCGTGCTCGGATTATCCACGGTCCAGGCATTCAGCAGGTCCACACTGCGGTTGGTCATGCCGTAGGAGCTGCGCAGGGTCATGTCGACGAAGTCGAGAAGCTGGTAACCCGCGGCACCGAAGGTGGAGATGCTCAGGTCGAAGCCCTTGTACTCGAAGCGTGCGCTGAGGCCGAACTGCACCTTGGGCATGCCGCTGCCGATGTAGTCCTGGTCGTCGGCCGTGATCTGGCCGTCGTTGTTGATGTCCTTGTAGGCCACGTCTCCGGGCTGGGCGCCGTTCTGGACGACGTAGTTGCCCTTGTCGTTCACACGTTTGTCAATCTGCTCCTGATTCTGGAAAATACCCTCATACACATAGCCGTAGAAGCGGCCCACCTCGGCTCCGATCTCGGTCCGGGTGAAGGCATCGTTGCGGGCTTCGCCGGAAGGTCCGAGGGACACGACGGTGTTCCTGGGAAGCGTCAGGTTGCCGGAGATCTCGTACTTGAAGTCATTCTTGTAGTTGCGGTAGGAAGCCGAGAGTTCCAGGCCGGTGTTGCGCATCGAAGCGGCGTTCATGATCACGCTCTCGTTGGTGGCACCAGCCTCAGCAGGAACGGGAACGCTATAGAGCAGGTCCTCGGACAGCGCGTTATAGTAGTCGATATTCAGTTCGAGCGCTCCGCCGAACATGGCATAGTCGAGACCGATATCCAGGGTCTTCTTCTTCTCCCAGCGGATGGCGGTATTGACATAGTTGGAGATGGAGGAACCGGTGACCTTGTTTCCGCCGAAACTATAGGTGTAGTTGCCGCGGGCCATCGTGTCCATATACTGGTACTCTCCGATGTTCTCGTTACCGAGGATACCGTAACTGGCGCGCAGCTTGAGCAGGCTGACAAGGTTGTGGTCGACCTGGAAGAACGGTTCCTTGTCGATGCGCCATCCAATGGAGAACGAAGGGAACCAGTCCCAACGGTCAGTGGAGGACAGGCGGCTCGAACCGTCGCGGCGGACCGTAGCCTGCAGGAGGTAGCGTCCGTCATAGTCGTAGCTCAGACGGCCGATGTAGGAAGCCAGCACATGCTCGCTCTCATAGGAGGAAGCGTCGCGCTCGGCGGCGTTGCCGACCTGGAGGTAATACGGTTCCGGAAGGTTGTTGCCCCAGCCGGAGAGGGTATGGTAGCGTTCGCGCTCGAAAGTCATACCGGCCACGGCGTTCAGGTGGTGCTTGCCGAACTTCCCGTCATAAGTCAGATAGTTCTCCACGAGGAAGTCGCTGAAGCTGCGATAGCCCTCGCTCAGACGCTCATTGCTCTTGGACAGGTAGTTGGTCGTGCTCTGGATGAAGGAGGGAACGAACGTGAAATCCTTGGCATAGGTACGGCTGTAGGAGAGGTTCAGATTGTACTCGAACTTATGGTTCTCGCTCTTGTGGCCGATCATGTCAAGCAGGTCCGCAGTGACGGATCCGGTGGCCACGATGCGGTCCACGATGGTATTTCGCTCCAGGAGATTGTTATACAACAGCGGGTTGGTCATACGGATGTCGCCGTGGACATCATCGTAGTAGGTGCCGAAACCCCAGGAATCGTAATGGTACTCGGAAGCGGCGGATACGGTGCGGTCCAGGAACCAGGTGTCGGGATCATAGGCCTTGATGCTCGGGGGCATCAGCAGGGCGGAAGCCATCACCGGGTACTGCGTGCCGTACAGACCCTGCACGTACTCGTTGGCATTCGACAGGGACATGCTGTCCTGGGAGCTGTGCGAATAGACGACGCCCGTGCGGAACTTCAGGAACTTGACATCCAGGGTGTTGTTGATACGGGTGGTGAAACGGTCGTAGTTGGGACCTGCACCCACCATGGTACCGCGCTGGCTGAAATAGTCGAGGGCGATATTGTAGGTATTGTTCTCGCCGCCGCCGGAGAAGTTGACGTTGTGGTTCTGGCGGATACCGGGCTTGAACATCTCCTTGAACCAGTCCGTGTTGACCTGCGTCGGGTTGACATACTTCTCGCTGGAAGGATCATACCCCGCAGGGACGGCAAGACCGCTGTTGGCGAACGCCATGCGTACAAACCGGCCGTACTGGTCAGCATCCATGACCCGATAGACATTCTTTCGAATCGCGTCAACCCCAACATAACCAGAATAATCGACCCGCACAGGCTGGTTCTTCTTGCCGCCCTTGGTGGTAATTATAACGACACCGTTCGCCGCGCGCGAACCGTAGATGGCCGCCGCAGACGCATCCTTGAGGATCTGGATGGTCTCGATGTCGTTCGGAGAGAAATCGCGGATGGTTGTACCCATGGGGACACCGTCAATGACGTAGAGCGGAGCCGTGTCGCCGAAGCTGCCGAGGCCGCGGATGCGGACCGCCGGATCGGCGCCAGGCTGGCCGTCGGAGGTGATCTGAACGCCGGCGACCTTGCCCTCGAGCATGGAAGATATATTGGAATGGGAGACCTTCTTCATCTCCTCGGCATCGACGATGGCGACGGAGCCGGTCAGGTCAACCTTCTTCTGGGAACCGTAACCGATGACGACCACCTGGTCCAGGAGGGTCTTATCGGTCTGCAGGGTGATGGTGCCGAGGCTTCCGGCCTGCGTAACCTTCATCTCGACGGTCGTAAAACCGACGGAGACGAACTGGACGACGGAACCCACGGGGACGCGCAGGGAGAAATTACCGTCCATATCGACGACGGTACCGAGCGTGGTGCCCTTCACGACGACGCCGGCGCCCAATGCGGGCTCTCCGGTATCGTCAACGACGACGCCACTGACAGTCACTTGCTCCTGCGCCCGGGCAGTCATGCCGGTCTGCTCGCCCAGGAATGCAGGAGAGACAGCCAGGATGCTGCATATTGCGATGGTTGAAAGTATATGTTTCATATAGATTGGTGTCATTAGGTTATTCGGCAAAAACGAGATAGGACTCTTCGGTCACGAGGGCCACCTGGAGGTCGGCACTGTCGACCACGATACCGAGATAGTTCTGGAAATGCGACTCACCTTCGCCGTCCGTAACGGCATAGCGGATGTCGGCGGTATTATCGCCGTTGTTGGTGACCGTGATCACGACGTGAGAGCCGTTGAGGCGGGCGGCGAAGTAGCCCCAGTTCCAGTTGCTCTCTTTGACACAGGCCTCATAGGAACCGCCCCATCCGAAGTGGTCTTCGCGGACGACGACGTATTCTTCCAGCGCCGCATTGCGGAGAATCGTGCAGGGGCTGTGATAATTCTCAAGATTGTCCGAGTAGAGATCCATCTCGAAGACCTTGCTCTCACCAGACGCAATGGTGAAGTCGGGCGTGAACGTTGTCCACCAGGCATTGGAGAAGTCGGGGGCACCGACCGCATACGCACCCTTGACAAGACTGATGGAGACAGACGTAGACACATCCTTGTAGGAGACCGTGACATCCTGGGGACCCGGCGTCAGTACGATATCGGAGAACGAGAGGTTCGACAGAGACATTTCACCGGTCGTGCCGTCGTCATACTTGGCGGTCACTTTCATTCCGGCAGGACGGAAAGCAAGGGAGGTATTCTCAAAGAAATAATACTTGTCGAAGACAGGAGGGGTCGTAACCGTGAGGCTGACGACCGGTTTGGTCACCTCGATCTCGGCGAACCCGGCGACGGACTTGCCGAAGGCGCCCTGCTTGGTCTTGCTGTAGGAATAGACCAGGGTCTTCTTGCCGGGCGTAGCGGTGAAGTCCTCGTCAACGGTGAAGGTGACATCCTCGAGGGAAACCTCGGAAGAGGAGTTGTCCGTGAAGGTGACGGTCGCGACGGCGGCGGTGAAGATATCCTCGACAGGCGTACCGACCTCCACAGAGGCGGGAAGCCCGGTCACCACGATGGAAGCGGCATCTTCATCGGCAATCTCACCGATCTCGGAGGGTACCAGGTAGGCCTTCTTGATGTTGAAATGGCTGGCGTCACAGATGAGGAAGAGCTCGACATCTTCGACGGCCGAGACCTTCTGGTTGTATTTCTCGGTAATGATGTAACCGTCGGTGGCGACGCTCACCGCTTCGAAGAAAGCGTATCCGGCGCGTGCATGATCCAGGGACATGGTGACGTATGCGCCCTGCATCTTCTGGCGGAACTCATCCCAGTCCACGTCAGACGCCGACAGTCCGCCGCAGTCAAACTCAATCAGGGCGCGGTCATAATCGGCATTGCCCCATCCATACGCATCGGAACGGATGACAAAGTACTCGGAATACCCGTCTGCGCCCCGTTCCTTGGGCGTAGCGACGCAGGCATTCCAGTTGTTCCAGTTGTTGGCTCCTGAGCCGAAGTTCTCGAACTCGACAACCAGTTTCTTGCCGGAAGGGACCATGAAGTACTGGCTGAATTCTGTCCACCACGCTGAGGAGTTGTCCTCGGCGCCGACAAGGGCATTGGTGATGGTGATCTCGGTGTAGTCGTCCGTCTGGCTTTTCTTCTTCTCCTCCTCATACTCTGCGATCTTGTCTTCAAGATCCGCCGGAGCATTCACGGAATAAGGCTCGAGCCCGGTACAACCCATCGACACTGCCGCTGCGGCAGCTACTGCGCTAAGCGCTCTCAGCATCAAAGGTAGGGTTTTCATTTTTTTTAGTATTAGTGATATGTGATTGGTATGAGTGTCAAAGTATAATCTCAGGCCAGCCCTCGGGGGTCCAATTCACCGGACGCACCAGCAGCCTGGAGCCGTATCCAAAGTCGCGGTCATAGGCATGGCAAAGCATCATCTCGCCGCCGTCCTTCCGCACGACCGCACAGTGTCCCACACCGGGATAGCGCTCATTGCCGGCCAGGACGACCGTGCCGCCGCCCTGCATGAGCGGGACGCCGGCGGCGTCCACGTACGGACCGGTCACTTCCTTCGCGCGCCCGCAAACCACTTTATAAGTGCTCTTGGCTCCCCGGCAGCAAAGGTCATAGGAAACAAAGAGATAGTAATAGCCTCCGTGATGCACGATGAAAGGAGCCTCGACGGCACCGTTGCCCGGATCGAAGTCGGCTCCGCGGGGATCCGCCGTGATGGCGTCGTCGGTCAGAGAGGTGTCCTCGGCGGTTCCTTCCGGCCTGCGGCAGAGCGGGTACCATTCCTGGGGCTCCGCCAGCCTGGTCAGCGATGCATCCAGGCGAACGAGCTTGATGCCGCCCCAGAAGGAGCCGAAACTAAGCCAGCCGGTCCCATCTTCGTCAATGACGACGTTCGGGTCGATGGCGTTCCACAGGTCGCGGCCGGCGACGGAACGGACCACGCAGCCATGGTCTTCCCACTTGTAATCAGGTGAAGAAGGGTCGAGCGTGCGGTTGGTCGCGACACCGATGGCGGAAGTGTTTTTCCCGAAAGAAGAACAGGAATAATATAAGTAGTATAGCCCGTCGCGGAACAGGATGTCCGGAGCCCAGGTGTGCCCGTTGTACCCGGGAACGGACTCAACGGCCCACCGGGGAGCCTGCTCGAACACCCGTCCGGCATAATCCCAGGTCACAAGATCCCGCGAACTGAGGACATCCACACCGAAGCCGGTGGCGAACAGATACCAGGTTCCGTCGCAACAGGCGACGACAGGGTCATGCACCTGCGGGTAGTCCGTAGGCCACACGGGAGCCTGCGCTCCTGCATAGATCGATGAAACGGCTAAAAAGGTTATCAAGGCAGCCAGCCCTCGCTTCAGTATCATAATCAAATGGGTTACGAAGCAAAGGTAGGCAGAATAAAATAAGTCTTAGTGCACAAAAAAACCTAATAGGTGGATTTTTGGACACAAGTATTACGGCTGGGCACTGGGGGCAAAACCGAATTCCTTGGAGAAACAACGCGTGAAATATTTGGGATCGTTGAACCCTACTTCGTAGGCAATCTCGGAGATATTCATGCTGTGCGTTTCGTTGTTGTTGATCAGCATCTCCCGGGCGATGGAGAGCCGGTAGGTCCTGATGAACTGGCCGGTGGACTGGCCGAGGGTCTCCTGCATGCGGTTGTTGAGCAGGGTCTTGCTCATCCCCATCGCCGCACAGAATGCGGGCACGTCCAGCTCCGGATCCTTGTACATTTCGCGTATCGTCTCGATGGCCTTGGAGATAAACTTCTCATCCCGGCTCTCGACAGGACGGGACTCCTGCTGCGAGAGGATCCTGTGCCCGGCGAGTTCCTCATTCTGGCGGGTAAGGATCCTGTTCTGTCGGGACAGTTCATCCGCCTTCTCCTCCAGGAGCTTTTTCTGTTGGTTGATCTCGCGGGTACGCTCTTCCACGGTCGTCAGCAATTCCGCTCTCTGGCGCATCAGAGACCTCATCTTCCAATCCTGCCACACCATCACGCCGAAGAATACCAGGATACCCAGCAGCAGGAAGAACACCCAGGAATGGTAGAAATACGGAGCCACCCGGATCGGCAGTTCGCAGACCGACTCCGTCTCCCCGGACTCATCCGTAGCCTTGATGCGCAGGACGTAGCGACCTTTCCTCATCGAAGTGTAGCTGAGGAAGTTACGCCCAGGAGGAAGGGTTGTCCAGTCATCGTCCTGCCCTTCCAGGCACACGGAATACCGGACAGAAGATGCCGGCCCGAACGTCAAAGCGGAGAACTCGAAGCCGATCGAGCGGTCACGCTCATGGAGACGGAGCTTCGCCGGGGCGCCCGAAAGGTCTAGATGGTCCCCGACCGTAATGCGGGTAAAGTGCAGGCGCGACATGGAGATATCCGGGGCGCGATAGAGCGGGTCGACGATCGAGAGTCCGGCGACACTGCCGAAATACAGCAGCCCGGACGACGAGCGCAGAGCTGCATTCCAATAAAACTGGGCGGACTGCAGACCGTCCCGGACCGAATAGGACACGAAACGTCCCGTCTTGGGAGAGAACCGTGACAGCCCGTTCTCGGTTGATATCCACAGGCGGCCGTCGGCATCCTCCAGGATGCACTTGACGCCGTCATTGACCAGTCCGTCGTCGCTGCCGTAATTGATGAAGGAGAAGCTGCCGTCATCCCTTGCCGTAGCGTGGTAAATGCCATTGCCGTAGCTCCCAAGCCATACGGAGCCATCCGAGGCCCGGCAGATACTATATATTTTCTCCACTGCCCCGGACTCCGGATGGTCCAGCTTGTATCTGTAATTGACTACCGGGAAAGCGCAGTCAGCCGCGGCCGGATCCCGGTGCCGCAGGTCGAAGACAAACACCCCTTCCTGGCTGCCCATCCAGAGACGGCCCGACGCGTCTATACAGGCACCTATGCACCCGTATGTCTGCTCTCGGAGCGCAGGATGCACTTCTGCGGTCCGCAAATCGTAATAATAGATGCCCATGTTGGTGGAGATCCACATCAGCTCGTTGGCCGTATCCATCATCAAGGCACCCACATAGCTCAGCCACTCATTGGAATCGGACCCGGCCGTCAGCCTGTCTTCGATCAGAAACGGAGGATCCCCGGAGAGGATCATGACGCCGCCGCCCCAGGTGCCAATCCACATCCGTCCCCGGTCGTCCGCACAGATGGCACTGACAGAATTATGGCTCAGGCCGGAATTGCGCACCGTCAGATGGCGGAAACCCTCCATCCCGGGTTCCGAAATGCTCAGCCCGCCTTCGACATTGCCCAGCCAGATACGCCCTTCGGCGTCTTCATAGATGGAATTGACAGGATTTGCCGCGATCGAGCGGGGGTCACGGGGGTCATGAACGACATTGCTGACCGACATGCGGCCCGGGTAGAGGTGCACCAGACCGGCGCTTTCCGTTCCGAGCCAGATCTCATCCCCATAGACTTTGATACAATTGATGAAATCGCTGTCCAGCAGATCCGGGAAAGCGTCCGAACTGACCCGGATGAAACTGTCCTCGATAGGATCGAAAACATTGAAACCCTTCAGGGAGGCGGCGATGAGGCGCTTGTTCGGGGAAATCGCCAGTCCCGTAATGAAGTTCTGCGACAAAGAGCCCGGATCGGAGGCATCGTACGCATAATGCTTCCACCTTTTCCCGTCCGGAGAGCAGCGGAACAGACCGTCGCTGGTGGACACCCACACCTCACCCTCTTTCATCTGGAAGTCAGACAGATACGCATCTTCCCGATAGGAGAATCCCTCCAGTACGGGCATCTCCCTGAGGCCCTCCGGCGAAGGGACGATCTTCCGGACCCGGCCGGCCATCCCGACCCAGACGGAACCGTCGCCCTCGACATCCTGGAAAACGACGGTCTGCGGAGACAGATGCTCATCCGCGAAAGCATCCACGGACGCGATATTGCCTTTCTTGTCAAAACTGACCCGAAGCAGCTGCGCCCCGGACTTGGCCCATACGCACCCGGTCGCATCGACGGTCAGGAAGGGACAAAGACCGTTCATGTACGGCGCCAGGGGCGTATCGCTCAAGTCAGACACGAGGCAGGTGTCCAGATCAAGCACGTCTATGCCGCCTTCAGATGCGATCCACAGGCGGTGCCAACGGTCTTCGGCGAGCTTGCGGATGAAATTGTTCTTGAGCCCGACGGCAGTGTTGGTCGAGAATGTGAGGAATCCATAACCGTCATACCGGCACAGTCCGCTCCCCGAAGTGCCGACCCAGATGAAGCCGGAACTGTCCATGAGCAAGTCGTCGACGAAGTTGCCGGACAGCCCGTCCTCCATCGTGATGAAACGGGCGCGGTAGTTCCCGTAGAAAGAATTATCAAAGGCAGCCACGGCCGGTACGGCTGTCGCAAGAGACAGCGAAAGAAGGCATACCAGTATGGTCGATTTTCCACCCATACGCATCATTTGTCCACTAATTATTACACAAACATAACTATATTTGTCGAATAATGAATCGATTTCACATAAAATCACATATATGAAAGCAATCAAGACCCTTCTTGCGCTCGCATCCGCCTGTTCGGCACTTACGCTCAGCGCACAAACCAACGGATTCGACATCGACCTGAAAAAAGTCGGAGCGCCTATCCAGCCGACCATGTACGGCATCTTTTTCGAAGACATCAACTACGCCGCGGACGGCGGACTCTATGCCGAGCTGGTGAAAAACCGCTCCTTCGAGTTCCCGTACGCCCTTCAGGGCTGGAAGGCATTCGGGAACGTCGAGATCCGCGAGGACGGTCCCTTCGACCGGTGTCCGCACTACGCGCGCCTGAAGGACCCCGGCCACGCCCACAAACAGACCGGCCTGGACAATGAGGGCTTCTTCGGCATCGGCGTGGAGGCGGGAAAGACCTACCGCTTCAGCATCTGGGCCAGGGTTCCGGACGGCGGTGACGGCGCCATCCGCGTCGAGCTGGTCAACACGGCTTCGTCGGGCGAGAACCAGTTCTTCGTCCAGCGGACCGTCAAGGTATCGGGCGCCGCGTGGAAGAAATACGAAGCCGAACTCAAGCCCGAAGTGACCGATCCCAAGGCGGTTCTCCGCATTTTCCTGGATGCTCCGCGCGCAACGGTGGACCTCGAGCACGTCTCCCTGATGCCCGGCGATGCCCTCGAGGGCATCTATCGCCGCGACCTCGCCCAGGCCCTGGCAGACCTCAAGCCCGGCGTCTTCCGTTTCCCGGGCGGATGCATCGTGGAGGGCACGGACCTCGAGACCCGCTACAACTGGAAGAACAGCGTGGGGCCGGCCGAGAACCGTCCGATCAACGAAAACCGCTGGGAGTACACCTTCCCCCACCGTTTCTTCCCGGACTATTTCCAGAGCTACGGACTAGGATTCTACGAGTTCTTCCTCCTCAGCGAGCTCATCGGCTCGGAGCCGCTCCCCATCCTCAGCTGCGGCCTGGCCTGCCAGTTCCAGAATGACGATCCCAAGGCCCATGTGCCCGTCGAGGAGCTCCAGCCTTACATCCAGGACGCGCTCGATCTCATCGAATTCGCCAATGGCGGCACCGACACCAAGTGGGGTGCACTCCGCGCCGAGATGGGCCATCCGGCGCCGTTCAACATGAAATACATCGGAATCGGCAACGAGCAGTGGGACCAGCTCTATCCCGACCATCTCGCCCCCTTCGTGGATGCCATCCGCAAAGCGCATCCCGAGATCAAGATCGTCGGTTCGTCCGGCCCCGACTCCGAAGGAAAGCAGTTCGACTACCTGTGGCCCGAAATGAAACGGCTCGGAGCAGACCTCGTGGACGAGCATTTCTACCGCCCCTACAACTGGTTCCTCTCCCAGGGCTCCCGCTATGACAACTATGACCGCAAGGGTCCCAAGGTCTTTGCCGGGGAGTATGCCTGCCACGCGACAGGAAAAAAATGGAACCATTTCTACGCTTCCCTGCTTGAGGCAGCGTTCATGACCGGCCTCGAACGCAACGCAGACATCGTCCACATGGCCACCTACGCTCCCCTCTTCGCGCATGTCGAGGGCTGGCAGTGGCGTCCGGACCTCATCTGGTACGACAACCTCCGCTCGATGCGGACGGTCAGCTGGCACGTACAGCAGCTCTACGGCGAATACAAGGGCCAGAACGTCCTCACGCTCACCATGGACGGGAGTCCCGTCGCGGGCGCCGAAGGCCAGAGCGGCCTGTTCGCCAGCGCCGTGAAGGACGGGAACAAGGTCTATGTCAAGGTGGCTAACACCTCGGAAGAGGAGCAGTCCATCTGCCTTAATTTCAAAGGCTTGAAGAAAAAGGACCCCGGGCTGAAGGCTATCAGGAGAATCGTCCTCAAGAGCGACGACCTGTATGCCGACAACACGCTGGACGCGCCCTGCGCGATCGTCCCGGTCGAGGCCGCATTCACCGGATCAGGCAAGTCCCTTGAAGCTCAGGTGCCCGCTTTGAGCTTTACCATTTTTATTCTCGAAAGATAAGGGCTTGACCGGCCCGCTGCTCACAGCGTCAGGCTGTGGTCGATGCAGGCGGGGTATTCTTCGGGATAGTGGGTGACCATCAGGAGGGTCTTGCCGGGAGCGCCGCAGAAGCGGTCCAGCAGAGACTTGACGTGGCGGCGCTGGGGCTCGTCGAGGCCGTGGAGCGGCTCGTCGAGCACATACAGCCGCGGATCCTTGACAAAGGCGCGTGCCACCAGACAAAGGCGCTGCTCCCCGCTGGAGAGGCGCAGGAAGGGTTTCTCAGCCAGGTCTTCGATGCCGAACTCCGCCATCCAGCGGCGGGCGCAGGCATACTGCTCGCCTGAAGGATGCCGGAACAGGCCCTCGGTGTCGAAGAGGCCGCTGGCCACGATGTCCAGCGCCGGGGCATCCACCTGGAAGGCCCGGTGCAGCTCGGGACTCACGTAGCCGATATTCCGTTTGATGTCCCAGATGGTCTCCCCACTCCCCCGCGGCCGGCCAAAGAGCTCGATATCACAGGCATAAGCCCGGGGATTGTCGGCGCAGATCAGGCTCAGGAGCGTGCTCTTGCCGCTGCCGTTGGCGCCGGTCAGCGCCCAGTGCTCGCCCTCGCGGACTGTCCAGTCCAGCGCGTCCAGGATCACCCGTTCGCCATAGGAGATGGTCACCCCGCGCATGCGGATGACGGCCGGCGGCAGGACTGCGTCCAGGTAGGCCTCCAGGGGCACTTTCTCCCCCATCTGCCCGTCCGCGACGGACACGACGTGCGTAATGAACGGCGGGATCTCCGCCACGCGGGACAGCACCAGCACCAGCGTCGTCGTGGCGGACAGCTCGGTCAACTGGCGGGTCAGGTCCTTCCGCGCCTGCGGATCGAGTCCGATATAGGGATTGTCGATCACGAGCACTTTCGTTCCGCTCTCCAGGGCGCGACGGAGCTGGTATTTGCGCAGTTCGCCAGAAGAAAGAGTCACCAGCGGTCGGTCGCCCACCGACGGCGCGTCGTTCTCCAGCGTGAAGAGGTTCCAGCGCTGCTGCATGAAGAAATTGCGGTCGCCGTAGCTCCCGTAGGAGTCCCGGAAGGTGATGAATTTCGCGCCGGCACGGCCGGCAAATGCGGACGCGAGGCGGCTCTTGCCGGAGGCGTTGGGCCCCACCAGGGCCACGTGCTCCCCTTTCCGGACGTCCAGCACTTCCATCACCCAACGATTTGATGGTAAACGTCTTCGATCACCAGGCCCGCCAGCGTCATCCCGAACATCGCGGTGATGTGCACCAGCGCGCCGTTGATCTGCGCCTTGTTGAACAGGTCGGTCTCCGCCTTACCCTCGCCGCCCCGGTTGGGCAGCACCTCCTCATCGTACACACAGCGGAACTTGCGTCCCGGCCAGGTATGGTTCTGCTTGAATTTCTTGCGCAGGGCCGCGCCCAGCGGGCAGCCCCGGACATTCCAGAACTCCCCCACCTTCACCTGCGTCGGGTCCACCTTGCAGGCCGCGCCCATCGAGCAGAAGAACTTCGCCGGCGTGCGCGTCGCGCGCAGGATCAGCTCACCCTTATCCTTGAGCGAATCGATGGCGTCGAGGATGTAGTCGTACCCCTCCATCGCGAATTCATCGGCCGTCTCGGCGGAGAAGATCTTCTGATACACCGTGATCTCGGCGTCCGGGGCGACCTCCAGCAGGCGGTCGCGCAGCGCCTCGACCTTCACCTGGCCGACCGTGCGCGGCGTCGCCATCAGCTGGCGGCCCACGTTGCTCTCGCTGATCACGTCCGCGTCCACGAGCGTGAGATGCCGCACGCCCGAGCGGACCAGCCCCTCGGCGCACCAGCTCCCGACGCCTCCGGCGCCGAACAGCAGCACGCGCACCTCGCCGAGGCGTGCGAGGACATCCTCGCCCACCAGCAGGCCCACTCGCTCCAGATATGCTTTTTCGCGGCTCATACGGAGGACAAAGTTAGTTTATTTCGAGAAAAATAGCTAACTTTGAGTATTGACCAAAACGCAAAAAAATGAAAAACATTTCAACCCTTGCCGCCGCGGCTGCCGGCATCCTTTGCGCAGCCAGCATCCTATCCTGCGACCCCAACAATCCCCTCGCCCGCAACACATCCAACCCATTGGAAGTGAGCCTAAAAGGTGCGGAATTCTCCGTGACACTGCTCGACCGGGAGCAGGGCTACGAGCCGGATTCCCTCTACACCTTCGAGGGGATCTGGAAGCAGGACGCCTTCTACTTCGGCTACTGGAAGCTCGACCCCATGGTACCGAACATCCTCCCCGACGGCCGCAACCAGCTGGAGTTCCGCTTTTACTCCGACGCGGCCGGCTTCGAAGGCGTCAACGCCGCCTCGTCCTCCCGCTGCATCAACATCGTCCAGGACGGCGCCGACCACACCCGCTACCACTTGGAATGGGTGGCCGAAGGCGAATCCACCATCACCTTCTGGAACGGCGACGGCGCCTCCCGCAAGGAAATCTCCTTCCAGGCGACCTCCAAGGCCTACATCCCCATCGAGACCATCAAGTTCCGCATCGACGGCGAACTCCACCAGATGATGCACACGGCCTGCGGCCAAAAAGAAGAATTCCACCTGCTCAAGCCCTTCCCCGCCGGGGCGAGTTGGGAAGAGCTTCCCGCCTTCGAACTCGTCCCCGTCCCCCTCAACGCCACCTTGCAGGACGGCGAAGTCGCCTATGCGCTTCTCACCGCCGCCCTATTCCGCGTTGACGAGAACGGAAACGGAAAACCCCTGATGACACCCGACGGAAAACTCGTCGACAACGCCAATCCCTGGTATCTATCCTATACCTACCAGGACCTGATGGGCCTCTGGCCCGGATTCCGCTGGCTGAGGACCCACACGCTTCCATCCGAAGCCTTTCCCGTCGACGACGCCATCAAAGTCAACCTCAACGACTTGCGGGAGCGGCACACGAAAGTCTACACCACCCGAATGAAAAACGTCTTCAAGAACGGTTATTGCGGCCAGATCTACTTCGAATGGCTGATCCACAACCACAAAACCGATCAAATGTCCCGGGACCGGGACCACATCGTCATCACCAAATAAAAAAGAGAGGGACGCCCCGCAGGGGACGTCCCTCTTTTCAGGATTAATAGGAAGTGAAATTCTCGTCGACCTGCACGCGGACACCTTGCAGGTATTGCCTTGTCGCAGCGCCGGAAGGCCCCTTCCAATAGCCGAGTAAAGTCCCGAATTTGACGCCGGGAGAGCAAAATATAGAAACACTTTGAGTGTTTACCTCCGGAAGATCGGAAACGATCAGGTATCGCGGGAACAAGGTATAATCCACCGGCTCCGACTGTCCGGCCAGGACCTTGTTCAAGATGCCCTGTGTCCATAACGGAGTTCCTGCTGTGACATACGACGTCAGAAAGTTACGAAGCGGGAAATTGCCTACAGACGGAGAATAAACAACATTGTACTCCGCACTTGAATAGCCCATATTCGCCTTGCCGTAAGCTTTGCTTATCTTGAACTGGCTTGTCCAGTAGTTTCCCCCGCCGAACTGCGTCATGAACGTACGCCCCGCCTGGTTGACCTGTGCAGCCATCGCCTTGAGATACTTGGCGTGCTTCGGGGTGACCAGGTGCAACTCGGCGGCATAGTATACGGTGGCTCCGATAAACAGGACCCACTCGACCTCATAATGCAGCTTGAATTCCATGGACTCATACATCGTCCGGCCTGTCTCCCATCGGTTGCTATACTCAAAACGGACGGTCTGCGGTCCGTAAGGAATCAGCAGTCCGCCGGGCACCGGCTCGTTGTAACTGTCCTTTTTCGCCTGGTGCGCCTCGTCATACGTCCAACTCATCACCCCGCCCCGGCCGGTATCCTCCTGGACCGTCTCCACATCCCAAACGGGCCCGAACGTCTCATGGTGCGACGATGTATACGTGGTTTTCGCCCCTTCCCAGGCCAGCTGCGTTGTCGACAGGTCAGAGCCCACGAAGTTGTATTGAATATAAAGATGGATCTTACTGTCCTCGTTCAACACATCCAGATTCTTTCCATGCGTATTGCCGGAGGAAAAATATCCCCAGATATTCAACACGGCATCAGTTCCAGGTTGCACATATCCGCTACCGCTCTGCGAAGAAATCATCCCCAGCAAAGGTTTCGAGAACTGGCACCGCTGCTGAAAGACATGGCCGGAATACAAGCCCGTTCTGCTGTTCGCATTGACGTACAACGTCGGGGCTGCCGCCGCGGTCATGGTCGTGACGCCACGGTTGTTGTAATTCAGCGTCAGCAAATCTCCCCCGCCGCTATACGTCGTTTTCCGGCAGTACACGTTGGACGTGACATAATTCACTCCGATGCATTCCCCGCATCCGCCGGTGGGAGCGGCCGTAAACGCAAGGTAATTCTCATACAGCGTATCGTCAAAGGAAGCCAGATCCAGGAAGTTGTTTCCGCCGAAATCCATATACCCGAACTTCGTAACCGTTCTAGGCGTCCCGTCGATAGGAAGCACAAGATTGTCCGTCGAAACGGCTGTCTTCAGATAAGGTTCGGAAATCCTGACGGGGACCTCGACGGAGTCATTCAGCCAGTCTTCCGAGAAGAAGACAATCTCGCCGGAGCGGGAGTCCCAGCCGTGCGACGGCTGGAAGCGGTTCGGGTAGAAGGCGTACACATCCAGCGAACCCAGGTAGGTCTGCGCGGCATAAGCCGCGTCCTGCACATCCAGCAGCGGGGTACCGGCGGCGGTCCGGGCACAGCCCGGGAACGGAGCCGCATCGCTGGCGCTGGTCTTCCACATCCGGTTCCCGCTCTTCCCGCCGCAGTCCGGCTGGACCGCGGCGTACTTGACGGTGCTCCCGGCAAAGCCGGACACCGTCACGGTCCGCTTCTGCCCGAGGTAGAATTCGTCCGTCAGGGACTTCCCGTCGGCGACGGACACCGTCAGGTCATCGTACAAGGCCAGGCGGAAATCCGCCGTCACCGTGCCGCCCGGAAGCAGGCGCAGGGTGAAGGTCCGGGCGGGATCCGCCTTGCGGGCCTCAAACTTCGCCGCATCCGTCACTGAAAAGGAGAGCCGCCCGGAGGCCTTCTCCCAGCTCGCGCTGATGCCGTGATCTGCCAGCCAGTTGGCGTCCGCCGTACCCGCCTGGAGGAAGGCCCCATACCAGGAGCAGTCCGACAGGCTGGCGGGCGTGAAATCCGTTGATGCGCTTGCGTCCTTGCCCAGAAGCAGGTTCGTGCTCCCCAGCGCCCCGAGCGGATTCATATAAAGATAAAACGCCCCGGGACGCGACTTGCGTACCGCCACCAGGCGGCTGTCGTTCACTGTCCCGATGTCCGTCAGGAAGGCCGCGTCCGCCGTCAGCGCAAATCGGCGCGAATCCGTCAGGTCCGGCGTCACGCGCCAGTCCGGATCGAAGATACTGCCCACCCGTAAGGACAGGGACACCTTGTACTCGCGCCCACGCTCCAGGTCGAAGTTCGAACAATTGTCCCGCCCCAGATAGAAGCGGTAGGTCACATCGCCCCCATAGCCACCGGCCGCGGGGTTCAGATGGCCGCAGAACTCTACGTAGGTCAGATACGGCTCCACGCCGCCCAAATTCCTGGCAATCAACTCGTCCCGGGTCTTCAGGCGACTGTCCGCATTCCCCGACAGCAGGGTTCCCTGCATGTTCTCCGGCACATAGAAACTAAAGGTCGTCACCGAAGCGTTGGTGGAAGACATGTCCGGATCGTAATCGCTCTGCGTCAGCACGTCGGCCGCTTCGGCGGCCTTCTGGGACGCGTTCGAGAACGGCTGGAGCCGCCCGTTCGCCTGGCGCAGATACAGGTGCGAATTGACAAAAAACTCCGGGTTCGCCCCGCCGCCGTCGAAGGCGCCGTGGTCGATGCTGACGGTCACTTTGCTGAACAGCCGGCAGCACCGGTCCGCATCGGGAATGCCTTGTCCGGCCCCCGCGAGGCTCGCCGTGTTGATATTTTTCCGGATCAGCGCGTACGGGATGCCGCAGGCAGCCACGTCCGTGAACGTTTCCCGGCGGTAGCCGGTCACCAGGTCGCCCCCGTCGAGCCGGTAGGCCAACGCCTCCAGGGACGTTTCCTCCATGGGGAAAGAGGCGCCCAGCGCGTCCTGCAGGTTCACCGGGACGCCGTCCGACTTGCGCATGGCATTCAGGTTGCCCAGGATGTAGAAATCGCACATCGCCAGCGGCACGCGCAGGCTGAGGGGAGCAAGCGTCTGGTTGTCCAGCTCGTCCTGCCGGAAAAAACGGGAGGTCGCCAGCTGGCGCGTGTCACTCCGGAACACCAGCACGAGGGCCCCGCTTCCGCGGGCCTCCACGTCCCTGAGCAGGGACGCCTTCGTCCCGGGCTCCCCGTCGTCCGCCGGCGCGAGTGTCAGGGGCAGGTCCACCCAGCGTTCCTGCCCGTCCGCCGCGCCCTGGTCCGCGGGGAAAAAGGTATTCAGCCCTTCCGGCTTGCAGCTGCCCGGCAAAAGCAGGCAGCTGCACGCCGCAAGGAGCGTCAAATATCGTCTAATCCTTTTCATACCATCAAATCTCAATGTTCTCATAAGTTTTGTCCCCCTCCCAGTCCTGCACGCTCACGGTGATCTCGGCGGAAGCGAATCCCACCTTCACCGACACATCGCGCAGGTCCTCGGCCGTCCAGTCGTAACCCATTTCCGCGAACTTGGCGCCCAGGTCGATCACATAATCGACCCGGCCTTCTCCCTCGCCGTCGGAATTCGGCAGATAGACCTCCAGCAGCAGGTCGTTCGCTTTCTGGCGGGGAATCACGCCGTACCATTCTCCCACCGCATTCGGGCCCACACTGGCCGAATACTCCCCTTCCAGGGGCTCCAGCGTGTAGATGTCCAGGCCCGAGCAGGTGGCCTTGATCCGGAAGCGCCAGGGGTAATCCGGAGCCGCCGTCGGCGAATCGTCGAAGAGGAACTGCACCAGGCAGTACTGCTTGTGCGGGGTCGCATCGATCACGTATTCGTCCGACTGGGCGGAAAAGCTCTCGCCATACGCCCAAAGCAGCCCCGCCTGACAGCCGGGAATCACCCGCATCACCGATTCAACCAGGATGTAATTCTCCGCGCCGCTGAAGACGGCCGCCCGGGCGAACTCGCGCGGGCAGGCCTGCTTGTATCCACTCCGCAGGATGGCCAGGAAACTGACGTCCTCCCGGTCGATCACATGCGCGTCCGAGAAGGAAACCAGGCCTTCGTTCATGCCCAGGCGGACGAATTCGTCCGTCAGGACGGTCACGTAGACGGGGCATTCGATCCGGTCCTCCTTGACGCTGCAGCCCAGCAGGAGCGGGAGCGCCGCCATCCCCAAGATGGCACGCGCCAAATGATTGCAGATTGCGGCCATGGCTCCCTGGTTTAGATATCCCGGTCGTAGCGGTCGCCCGTCTCCCAGTCCGTCACGGTGATCACCGGCGTCACGTCGTCGAAAGTGACGGGATGGTTGGGATCCAGCGAGCCGGGACGGTGAATGGTCAGGTTCACCTTATACTGGCGGTTCGACAGCAGCGGACCGGCTCCCAGCTGGACGGGATAATAGTATTTCACCCAGCCGGAAGCGTACTTGATCGAGGCCTCCAGTACGAGCAGCGTGGCCCGCGCACACCAGACGGCGTCCTCGCTGACCGCGCAATTGTTGGGATAGGTGTAGAACGCGTGCGGTACCGTGTAGGAGGTTCCGTAATTTACGACCTGGCCGGCCAGGCTGTCGTAAATCAGGTCGGCCTTGGGCGAGACGGTCTCGGCCGCCAGCCGGGCGTACCAAAGATCCTGCGGGAGGGCGGCCGGCTCGGAAGTCTCGCCGAAATTGATCCGGGCAGGGACGTTGATCAGGTAGCAGTTCTCCAGCCGGAACATGTCCGCCTTCTGATAGGCCGGCGAGCTGAAATCGTTCTTCACGCTCTCCAGAATCACGGAAGCGGCCAGGCGCCGGACGCTGATGCTGATTTCCTCGCGGCCCTCATGGAGCGTCACGGCCGGTGCCGCGTCCGTGCCCGAATGGCCGATCATCAGGAGTTTCGTAGCCGTCGAATACTGCAATTCGTGCGTAAGCGCCAGGAATTCCGACTTGGTCGTCACCGAACCCGCGGTGCGGTCCTCGGAGTCATTGACCACCGCCCAGATTTCGCGCTGGCCGGTGGAGCACTTCACCGTCATGCCGCTGTAGGTGCCGCTCGTGACGCCCAGGGGGCTGTCGAAGCCGGCTGATGCGGCGATCTCCAGATTGCCCGCGTCCGCGCCGCTACCGGCCCGGAAAACGAAGATCTGGACATTCTGGATGGCTTTTTCGTTGGAGGCGCTTTGCGTGCTCACTTTCGTGGACGGCGTATCGAAACGGACAGACAACTCCACATCGCCGACAGCCGGGCGGTCGGAAGGGGTTTCTTTGTTGCAGGAGACAAACAGCAGGCCGCACACGGCCAGGCAGACAAACAGGAATTTAGTTTTCATTGTTTTAAGTTGTTTAAATTAAAGGGATTCTGTGTAAACGGCACCGTCCGTCCAGTCGCTGACGCGGACCTGCGCCGAAAGGTTGGCCTTCTCAATCTTGTCGAAGGGATGGTCCTCCGTATTGCCCAAGCCGATGAGGGTCAGGTCTACCTTGTAGTCCTTGTTGCGTTCCAGCGTTCGGATCAGCGGCACGGGATAGTAGTAAGGCACATTTTTGATCTGAACGACCACCATCAGGACCGTCGCGGTGGGGGTAAAGCTGGCGTTGAAGCCGTTGTTCGGATTGGTCAGCGCATTCGGGAAAGCATAGAAATACTTCTGGGAGAAGGTGTGGGTCGAGCCCATGGTAACATCCTGATCCAGCGATGCGTAGGTCAGTGTCGGCTCCTGCGCGGCATAGCCTTCCTTCCCGATCACATGCCCCTCAACGTTGTCCGGCGTGGCGTTCCGGTTCAGCCAGGCGGACGGCGCGGCCGAGCCGGACACGTTCTGGTTGCCGACCACATTGCAGAGGAAGGCGCGCAGCACCCGCACCGTGCCATACGGCGCGGGCAGGCTGTTGGTCACGGAGCCTAGCGCGACGCGCGCCACGGAGCGGGTCAGCTCGAGCGTGGCGCTGCCCCCGCTGCCGGACGCGACCGTGGCGTTCGCCTCGGCCGTCATCAGCAGGCCGTCCGGCCGGTTATCGCCCAGCGCGAAGGCCACCTGCTCCAGCTCCGTGCACGTCGCACACGCATTGGCTTCCGCCAGCGGCGTCCCCTGGAAGTTGGCCAGGGCATAGATGGTTTTCTGGCCGGTCTTGACCTCCATGACCGCCTGGCGCGCAGTCAGTTCTTCGGAGGTGCAGGCATGCGCGAGGTCGAGCATGCCGTTGGCATCAAACACATACAGGTTCAGTGAGTTGACCTGCATTTCAGCGGAGTTGGCGCTGGTGATGGCCTTGGTGGCTGCCATGCCGGAGAGGTCGACGGTAAGTTGGCCTCCGTCGCCCGGAAGCGGCTGTCGCTGGCAGGCGAAACAGATAAAAGACAATAATAGTAACAGTCTGGTTTTCATAGTAATTATAGTTATCAAATCTAAGGAATAAGGTCGCCCCAATCCTCATCGGGATCCTTGTGGAGATCGTAGCGCTTGACGAGCGCGGAGATCTCCGGATCCAGGTTGCCGCGGCTGATGAAGCTGCGGTCCTGGCCGCAGGCGTTGAGATAGTGCTGCACCGCCGCCTGGTCGTCGCCCCTACGGGCATACAGGATAGCCAGCATATACTCGATCTGGGGCGTTCGCGGCATGGATTCGAGGATTTCCAGGGCCGACAGGTTGCGGTCCAAGGCCACATACGCCACGGCCGTATTGTAGTCATGGTAAGGTGCCAGAAAGGCCAGCGCGGCCGTGTAATCGTGGTCTCGGATGGCCTGGACGCCTTTCATATAGACCGTATCAAGTTCCGTCGTGTGGACCGTGTCCTTCACCATGCCCTTGCGGTGCAGCGCGAACGTGAAACGCACCGTCCGCAGGCGCGGATAATACGTGTCCACGACGTAGCGATACCAGGACTCCCCTTTCATCCGCTTCTCCCGCTCGTCCAGGTTCTCCAGCGCGGCGAATTCCGCGTAGCGCGCCTTCTGCTCTTCAGTCAGAAGGGTGTCCGCCGCCACCAGCACATCCAGCTTCGGCCAATCCTCCCCGCCGGGGCGGGAAAGGAAAGGAATCTCCTTGCGTGCCCGCCCGGTGCCGTGGAGCGTCCCTTCGCGCAGGTCGTTGCCGACCGTGAGGAAAAGGCCGTCCTCCCGCTGCACCGAATCCCGCACGAAGCGGATATATTTCTCGAAATACTCGGAAGCGGCCTGGGAGCGCCGCAGGGTCAAGGCGTTGTTCGCGGCCAGCGAACCCTCCGGCGATGCGGAGGCCGCTATGGTCACGCTGTCCAGCTCGAAACTGTCGTTCAGCAGCAGGTTGCGAATGTTCTCCTTGATGAAGGCAATCTCACGCGCATTGTCGCCCAGCTGTTCGTCAATGTCGTGACGACCGGTCCGGAAGTCGATGTTGCAGGCGGTATTCGCCTCCACATTGCGGGAGATCACCACCGTCTTGTAGCGCTCCGTCCCGTCCACGAAAGCCGACACGGAGGAGATATAGAAGGTCAGCGGATCGCATCGCGGCACGGTGTAGAGCTGTTTGTCACGCTCGTAAATCTCACCGGACAGCACCACATCCACCTTGCGCAGGCGGGGGCGCGTGTTGATGGTCTGAACGTAGTTGTACAAGAAAGCGCCGTTGTCAAAACGGATGACGGTGTCCAGCCGGATCCCTTCCGTGACGATCGGCACCTTGATGTATTTGTTGAACATCTTCTGCCGGTTGGCCTTGCGCCACTCGTTGCGCCAACGAAGGAACTTGTTTGTATAGTGCTCGATCGCTTCCTGCTCCGACACGCCGAAATAGCTCTCGAACACCTCATCCGAAACGAAGGTCGTATCCGTCTTGAGGGCATAGACCTGCGGAATGTTCCGCTCGATGAAGATCTCGAGGTTGCGCATGTCCACGAAAGCCAGCGTGTCACTGACGATCCGCGAGAGGAAGCGTTCATATTGCTGATAACCACGCAGCTGCGCCTTCCGGTACTCCGAGCCCGTGACCACGATATCGTCCAGCCGGAGACTGTCCTCCAGCACGAACATGTCGGGGTGGAGCCGGAGCTGCCAGTGCGAATCCTGCATCTCCGCCGGCACGAGCACCTGGAACTCCAGGTCAATCTTTCCGTGACGCTCGGCGATGTTGCGGAAGCGGGCGGTCACCATGGCGGCATCCAGCATTTCCGCGGCCACCATTTCCCCGCTCTGCTCGTCCCGGACGGCCTTCATGAGGATCATCTCCCGGCCCTCCAGATCCGTCACGCGGATCGTATCCCGGCGGGGCACCTTCACGTCGGTGTATTCCGGGAGGAAATCCGCCTGTCGGGGCAGCTGCAGCGAAGCGCTCATCTGCCGGCGGAACACCTCGTTCGCCTTGCGACGGGTGCCGCAGGCACAGAGCAGCGCCGCCAGCAACAGCAGCGACAGGCCCGTCTTCAGCATCCTTCGTCCCATCAGAAAATGAATTGGAGGGAAACACGCACCTCGTCCGGCAGCACGAAGGCCTTGACCCCTTCGCCCGTGCGCTGCCCGCAATACGGGCACGCATAGGAGACGTAGCGGGTCATGCCGCCCCAGCCGAACAGGCCGAAATCCACGTTGAGCCAATGGTTTACGTGCACGGCGTAGCCGCCACCCAAAGAGACGCCGATGGCATCTCCTTCTTCCGTCTCCGGACCGAAGATGCCGCCCCGGTTGTACTCCTGGTACTGGAGCTTGCCGCCGGCCCACCAGCCGGAATAGGTATACCAGGGCCACCAGCGCCCTGCCACATAGTAAGACTGCTGCCGGGACTGGAATTGCGTGTCCTGCCGGTGGCGCCACGTCCAGTTGTTGTAGCGCGCGCCCAGGCCCAAGGTCCAGTGCCGGTGCACGGAATATTGCAATTCTGCGTTGAGCGTCCCCAGGAAGAGGTAATCCGCAAGGTTCTGGTCCACGGCCAGGCGGGCCCTGTGCTCCAGGTCCGTCTGGTCGAACGCCGCCTGCCCGGCAATCGCCTGCGCACGCGCAGGGGCGACCAGGCAGCAGGCGGCGACCAGCAACGCGAGCAACGAAGCCCGGGACCGGGCCACAGGAGTGAGGCTGTCGCCGGTCCGGCCCCAGGTTTCGCTCAGTTGCATCCTACATCTCATAGGACATCTGGGAAGGATCATCAATGATTTGGATCTGGTTGGCCAGAATGTCCGTGCCGGTGCGATCGACGCCGTCCACGCCCGTGTAGTTCTGGTAGCGGATCCTGCCGAAGACATGCAGCTTCGTGCCCTTTCCGATCTTATCCAGGCCCTGGATGTTACGGCCTTCCCAGGCAATCACGTTGTGCCAGCTCGTGTCGATCACGGCTGCGCCCTCGCGGTCCTTGTAGGCGTAATTGGTAGCGAGGCCGATGCGGGCCATCTTGTTCTCGTCAAACGACTGGATGCGGATACTTCCGACGATCCCCTGGAGTTCGACTCTGTTCAATTGTTCCATAAGCGTTTTTCTTTGTTTAAAGGTTTCCGGGATCCCGGCCGCGCGGTCCGAGTCCCGATGCAAAGGAACATGCTTTCCGGCAAGCAGCAAGCTCTCCGGGCCCCGGGAGGGCCAAATAAATACGAATCTTATAGGTTTTGACGAATCTTACGGTCCGACGCGGGAAAATGTATGCGATTTCTTTCGCAGTAAGATTTATTTTACTGCCGTAAGAAAAATCAGAATCTGTAAAATTCGTCAAAACCTGACATCCGGGCCGGGCAAACGCTTGGAGAAGTCAGAACAAGCAGCCATCTTTGGGAAAAACCAAAGCCATGAGCTACAAACTTCACGATGAGGTGGAAGGAACCTGCCTGGAGTGCGGAAGCACCATCCATGGCCGGAGAGACAAACGATTCTGCAGCCTGAGCTGCAAAAACAAGTTCAACAACCGCACCCAGATGGCCAAGCGCCAGATGCGGGCGAAAGTAATGGCAGCGCTCACAGGGAACTATGCGATCCTGGAAGCGCTGCTCATTGAGAAGAAAACAGGGGCGAGCCTCGAAGATCTGTCAGAACTGGGGTTCGACCCCGCTTATGTCACGAGCCACCGGCGCGGACGTTTCAGCCACGACGAATATGCCTGCTTCGACATCTGGTACTACCGCACCGACACACGCATTTTCAACGTCCGCCGTAAACTTCCCTGACCTCCTATAAATAACCTGGAATCATCCTCCACTTCAACACCTTCTGGGGTGCAATTCGGGCCGAATTGCACCCCGATTGCATCTGCGCCAGCTCTCCATTATTTACCAAACTGTTGTCCAACTCGTTTTTATTTCCCAACTTTGTATAGTTGTTTAGTATGTGTATTTTATTAAATGAGACTAATAAGCAAGAATCTGAGCATCATCTCCTTCTTCGCGCTGTGCGCAATGACCATGGGTTGCAATCAGCTGAAAGAAGAATTGGAGATTCCCGGTTCAGAACCTGGTATTGATACAGCCGTCTCTGTTACCACTACCGTACAATTTGATGAGACCGCTGCAGCGAATCTCTCCGCCGCTGGCTTGAACACTTTTTCCGAGGGTGAGACCATCGCCGTATTCTACACGGACGGAAGCTATAACCTTGTGAAATCCACCTATTCTCTCACGGCCGGCGACCTTATTGACGGCGGCAAGAAGGCTTCCATCACCGTGTCTATGACTGATCCCAAAGCCGGTGGAGCCGTCAGGTTCATCTATCCAGCCGCAATGTCCAATGATGACGGCAGCGTTAACTATGCGGCGCTTGCCATGCAGGACGGAAAGCTGGAGACGCTCGCCGCCAACCTTAATCTGGCTACCTTTGTCGGCACCCTTACCGAAAACGCCGCCCTGCCCGCCAGTGTAACGTTGAGCATGCAGCTGGCCATCCTCAAGCTCCAGATTACAAACGGATTCGCCAACGTCACCAATGACATCAAGCAGATTATCATAAAGAATTCCGAAAACGCAGCCATTGTCAACAACACTTCGGAGCTCGATTGCTTCTATGCAGCTATAAAACCCATCCCGTCTGGTAATATCGTCTTCGAGGCATCCCGTTATAATCGGCTCCACACGAATGCAATCCCCGGCAAGACTTTCCTTGCCGGGCAGATCTACCAGCTTAGCGTCCCCCTGTGGGAAGTTGAAGGACTCCTCCCAGGACTCTTTACCATCGATGCCAATG
The DNA here is from genome assembly GCA_946405485.1 of uncultured Bacteroidales bacterium. The sequence goes on from CAMJHJ010000006.1 coordinate 26,274, forward strand.
GCAGGCAGGTGCGTTTCTCGCAGGGGAACCTGCAAGCCTATTTCGAGAATGCCGGCACTGATCATACCTGGCGCTTCGCAGAATGGCAGTGGGACCGCCTGAACGCTTCATCAGCAAACACCGCCATTAACGGCAGCGGCTCCGTTTCCATCATCGGTGCGGTAGACCTCTTTGGTTGGGTCGGCGCCTCGTCGCCTTACAACAACTACGGCATCAACAACACATTATTTTCAGAAGACTATGGAAACAAATCCGGAGAATCCCTCAAGAATGACTGGGGTACATTGGCCATAACCAACGGAGGCAACATAGCGAACAGCGGCTGGCGCACCCTGACCAAAGACCAGTGGGAGTATCTGTTCTCCGGTCGCCCCAACGCACAGAAGCTCTTTTGCATGGGCTGCGTCGATGGAGTGCCAGGCGTTGTCATCCTGCCTGACGGCTGTTCAATAGATGGATGGCAATCCGGCTACAGACCTTGGGCCAGCAACCAGATTGATATATTTACCTGGCTAACATACGAAGATGCGGGAGCTGTATTCCTGCCAGTCACGAACATGCGGATCCTCAATATGGTCCGAAACAGTTATGAGAACTATGGTTTCTACTGGACTTCAACGGCCAATAATACCGACGATGCGTACGTCCTTGGCTTTAACTATAACTTCATCTCTGCTGAAACGACAGCAAATCGCTATCACGGCTATGCAGTCCGTCTCGTGCGTGATGCCAACTGATCAGCGCCGTTGGGGACTCCTCTGCCTGCTTTGATAGCGGGACCCAAGTAAGCCAGACTAATCCGCAAAGATATCCTCCTCCATATTTCAACCCCTTCCGGATCGGGCTGGTAATCCAGGATGTCGCCTGGCAGGCAGTCGAGCACCTTGCAGAGCTTGTTAAGCGTAGTGAAGCGGATGGCCCGGCCTTTCCCTGTCTTGAGCAGGGAAAGGTTGGTCATCGAGATGCCGATCTTGTCAGACAACTCCGAGAGTTTCATGTGGCGCTCCCAGAGCATTTTGTCGAGGTTGACGGTAATCATATCGCGAGTTTGCTGTCTTTTGCTGCCAGATAGGCCATTTTGTAGAGTCCCGCAAAGAGCAGGACGATGAGCGGAATCAAGAAGACGCTGGAATCGAGCATCAATACGGATTCGCCCCCTTCTTCCAGCCCCCTATTTTACCTTGATCATGCCCATCTCCAGGCCCCAGCAGCCATCGGTGATGATGGGGACCTGCTTGCCGCGGGCATTTTTCACATAGAGGAAACCGTCCACGAAGGTGTGCGTGTGGCCGCCGATCACCAGGTCGACCCAGCGGGTCTCGGGCACGATCGTCTGGTCCGCATCATAGCCGGCATGCGACAGGAGGATGATCAGGTCGCACTTCTCCGTCTCGTGCAGGTAGTCCGCCCACTTGTTCGTCACCTCGACATTGTCGAGCTGCTGCATGCGGGAAGCGACCGTCCTGGTCACGTTGGTGGACAGTTCTGACTCCAGACCGATGATGCCGATCTTCAGGCCGCCCCGCTCGACAATCGCGTAAGGCTTGACGTACTCGCCCAGCTCGAAGGGAGACAGGTCGAGGTTCGCGCAGACGACCTTGATCTCCGGCCGGAGCATCTTGACGCGCCCGGTAAGGGCCTCGATGTCATTGTCGAACTCGTGGTTGCCCAGCGCGAGGCAGTCGTAGCCGAAATCGTTGATGGTATTCATCTCCAGCACGCCACCCAGCTCCGTGAAATACGGAGAACCCTGGCTGAAGTCGCCGGCATGCAGGAGCAGCACGCGGTCGGAGCCGTAGACGTTGCGGATGGAATCCACGTATGCCGCGCGCTCGATCACGCCGCCCACCCCGTCGTCCGCGCCGCCGCGCAGGGGCTCGAAATGGCTGTGGGTGTCATTGGTATGCAGGATCACCAGCCTGGGCTGCCGGCTGCAGGCACAGAAGGCCATCAGGGCCGCTGCGAGAATGATCAGAGACTTTTTCATACTCATTCCTCCCCCCGGTCATAGACCAGCCGGCCGTCGGTGAAATACTCCACCGGCTTGCCGGCAGCCTGCAGTTTATACACATCCTCGAGCACGGCGTCGATCACACGGACGTCCGTGTCCACATACTCCCGGGCATTCTTGCCGACGGTCAGGCCGTCGCCGCCGTCGAGCAGGAAGTCGACTGTGGCCACGCCATAGACCTTGTTCGGGTCGATGGGCTTGCCGCCCACCAGCAGGGTGTCAATCTGATGCTGCTTCACGACCATCTTCACGCCACCCAGCACGAACGGGCGCGAAGCGGCGATGGTGTTGAACACCGCCTGCAGGTCGGAGCCCTTAAGCGCCACATACACAATGTCGTTCTTGAACGGGAACATCGACACGAAATCCTCCAGCAGGATCTCGCCCTGCGAGAGGCTCGTGCGGATACCGCCGAAGTTCAGGACGCCCACGTCGACCTTCTTCCCGGTCAACCGGGCCACGTCCGCCATCATGTTGTCCACCCACCAGTTGGAGAGCTCGCTCTCCGGCGCGCGGGCCGCCATGTCGCGGGTGGTGTAGCCGACCACCGTCTTGAGGTCCTTCATCAGCGGCTGTACGGCGATCAGGTCGTTCGCCACGGCGTACGTGGCGCTCCCCTTCTGCCATACCGTGCCGTTCGGTGCGTTGTAGGTGGAATCATTCACCGTACCAAGCGCCTGGGGCACAGTATCGGCATTGGGGGCGGTCACACCGGTGCGGTGCCCGTCCATCCGGGCCTTCTCCCACGTGTACGTATACTCGCAGGAGCAGGCCAGCAACGCCACCGCCGCCAGTGCAACTATTTTTGCTTTAACCATTTCCAGAGATCCTTCCAGGTGGACTTCTTGCCGAACATCAGGATGCCGACGCGGTAGATCTTGGCCGAAGCCCAGGCGCAGAACGCGAAGGTGGCGACCAGCAGCGCGACGGACAGGATGATCTCCCACGCCGGCACGCCGAACGGCAGGCGCGAGATCATCACGATCGGCGAGGTGAAGGGGATGATGGAGCCCCAGAAAGCGACCGAGCTGTCGGGCGCGCGGAACGCGTACAGGGCGATCATGTAGCCCAGCATCAGCGGGATCGTCAGCGGCAGCTGCAGCTGCTGCGTGTCGCCTTCGTTCTCCACGGCGGAGCCGATGGCCGCGAAGAGCGACGCATACAGCAGGTAACCGAAGATGAAGTACACGAAGAACAGGCCGAGAATCTGGCCGTACGGCAGATTCATCAGGGAGCTGACCACCGTGCCCATCTCGCCCTGATCGGCGAGCTGCGCGGTCATCTCCTCCACCTGGGCGGCGTCCACGCCACCCATCGTGCTCACGAGCTCGGTCGGGTTGGAGCCGCCCAGCTTGTCGAGGCCGAGCACGGCGCCGCCGATGCTGATGATGGCCACGGACAGCACGATCCAGAGCAGGAACTGCGTCAGGGCCACGAGCGCGATGCCGATGATCTTGCCGAACATCAGCTCGGTGGACTTGACGGAGCTGACGAGCACCTCCACCACGCGGCTGGCCTTCTCCTCGATCACAGAGCTCATCACCATGCTGCCGAACATCGTCACGAAGATGAACAGGAAGATGCCCAGCACCATGGACACGATGCTGTAGACGCCGGCCTCGGAGATCTTCTCCTCGCCGTCGTCACTCACCGTGTAGGAGTAGAGGTGGATGTTGGCCTTGACGTCCTTGAGGATCTGGTCGAGGCCCTCGATATTGTACGTGGAGATGCGGTAGTCCTCCACGGCGCGGTTGATCCGGCTGCTGATGTTCTCCGTCAGCTCCATGCCGAAAGGCTTCGGCGAATAGAGGTCGGCGGGAACCGTCTTCTCTTCCACGTTCAGCTCGCCCACGGAAAGCACGCCGTCGAAGCCGAGCGTGGCCAGGTTGGCCTTGACGCTGTCGATCGGCGTGGAGGAGAGGTCCGTGTAGTGAATGGTCTCCGTGTCCTCCAGATACGGCAGGACGATGCCAGAGGCGTCCACGACGGCGATGTTCTTGGTCTTCTCCTTGGTGTTCATCAGGGCCACCATCACGCCGATGGTCAGGCCGGCCACCAGGATGGGGACCAGGAGCGTCGTCCAGATAAAACTCTTCTTCTTGACCTTATTGAGGTACTCGCGGCTGATGACAATGCCTATCGTCTTGAAATTCATAGCCTATTCCTCCCCTTCCGTTACAAGTTTGATGAAAATGTCGTTCATGCGCGGCATCAGCTCCTTGTAGGAGTTGATCTGCACGCCGTCCTTCTCCAGGAAGGAGCGGAGCGTCGAGGTGCCGTCCGTCTCGCGCGGAAGGACCTCCGTATGGCGGCCGTTCGCGTCGGTCCAGACCAGCTCGACGTTGTTGTTGCCATAGTCGCGGCGGATCTGCTCCACGCCGCCGGTGATCACCAGGCGGGACTTGTTGATCAGGGCGATGTTGTCGCACAGCTCCTCCACGGACTCCATGTTGTGCGTGGACAGGATGATGGTCGCACCTTCGTTCTTAAGGCGCAGGATCTCCTGGCGGATGACCTCGGCGTTGACCGGGTCGAAGCCGGAGAAGGGCTCGTCCAGGATCATCAGGGACGGCTTGTGGACCACCGTGGTGATGAACTGGAGCTTCTGGGCCATACCCTTGGAGAGCTCCTCCACCTTCTTGTCCCACCAGCTCTGGATGCCGAAGCGCA
>CAMJHJ010000007.1 GCA_946405485.1 uncultured Bacteroidales bacterium
TGCCCGAACTGTGGCGCTACCGTTATGTACCACAGGGTTTGCCCTGAGTGCGGCTACTATCGCGGCCGTCAGATCATCGAGAAGAGCGCTGAATAATACAGCGCCCTTTTTATAACGGCTCCTTAGTTCAACGGATAGAACGTGGGTTTCCTAAACCTAAAATACAGGTTCGATTCCTGTAGGAGCTACGAAAAAGGCTTGCCGACTGGCAAGCCTTTTTCGTAGCTAGAAGAATAGTTTGTGGCTCAGGCGCCCCGGCTGTATGGCCAGGCCGAAGCGGAGCATATGCTTGAGGAAGACGTCGGGGACGGCGCAGTCCAGCTGGTCCTCGTCGTAGCCGTAATGGTAGCGGGCGATCAGGTAGAACCAGTCGGAGTTGCGGGTGGGCCGGATGGCGATTTCTGCATTGATGTTGGCCGGGATATCTCCTTTGAAAAGAGGTGTCACCGAAGCCGAGACCATCAGGCGCCGGTCCAAGGTATGGTAGCATAGGCCGGCGTTGAGGTACCCTTGGTATTTGTCCAGCATCTCGAAAGAGAAATCGTTGTAAATCGACCCGATGCCGAAACGGCCGGTCAGCTGGGCCGTAAAGCGGCCTCCGAAGGTGTGCGTGTAGGTTGCGAACAGACAGCCGATGCTGCGCGACAGGGCTCCGTCGTAGCCGTTGGAGCGGTGCTCGAAGCCGAACAGGATGTCATTGACGACTCCGTCCGGCCCGGTCTTGAACGGGTGGTAGACGTAGATGCCGGGAGTATAGATGTTGCTTTTGAAGGGATTGGAAGGTTTGTATACCTCCCAGATCGCCATCTGGGTATAAGCGAAAAACAAGTCCCAATCCTTGCCCCCGATATTCTGCAAGGCGTTGAATTTCAGGCTGATCTGGAAAGTCAAGTCATTGGTATCCCAGTTGGGCCGCGTGTTGAGGGGGAGTCCCGTTGTGATGTAGTTTTCCTTGAAGATACTGAGCATCGGCTCTCCGGCGGAAGCCTTAAAGCAGGGAATCAGGGCCGCGAGGGACAGGAAAACGTATGTGAGAGTCTTTCGCATGACGGGGCTCATTTCTCCCACATCACCAGCCTGTACAGGTTGCAGCCGATGAAGTTTCCGGCGACCAGGCAGGCGTACAGGCCCAAAACCTGCCATAGATGTTCTCCCAGGAAGGAGAACGGGACGGTCAGATAGTAGAATGCGTCCGCGATACAGTGCGGGAAGCCGCAGAGGATGAAGAGGGGGATTCCCAACAGCAGGGGCAGCCACTTCTCCTGGCGCGCCCAGAAGACGGAGGTCGTCACGATGAAACCGCAGCCGATGGCAAGGCCTCCGCAGCGGAGTGCTCCGTTCGCCAGACGCCCTTCAAGCAGTTTCTGGGCAGTCCCTTGCAGGTCCATGGGTGACAGCCGGGCCAGCAGACCGACCAGCAGACAACCGACGATGTTGCCCAGCAGGACAAGGAATGTGTCAGGGATTTCGCTCCAAGACTGGACGAAGCCGACGACACCGGTGTAGAGCTTCATCTTGTATCGGATGACCGTGATCAGTCCGAAGGAAAAAAAGACGGCGCCAGCGATGCCTCCCAGGGCAAGATAGCCGAATCCGGCGATGCCGATCGCGATGCCGGCCATGATGGCCGAGCGGAACATTTGGGCTTTTGTCATAGCTGTCTCGATATTGGACAAGGTAAAGGTACGGACTTTTTCATTTTTTTCCTAAATTTGTATGATTGTGCCATAACGCACGAACTTTCGTCAAGTGAGCAAGAAAAGTCTGATCATCTGCCTGTGTATCCTGCTGCTCCTGATAGCTGCTATCGGAGTGGGCATGAAGTTGTTATACTCTGGGAAACCCCAGTCCTCCGACGGGGAGCCGGCCGTTTCCCATGCCGGGATCTTGCAAGCCGTCCCTTCCGATGCGGTTCTGGTTTTCTGTTTCCAGAATGCAAAATCCGGAGTGTCGATGCTGGATGACCGCACCAAGCTTTTCCATTCACTGCTGGGCGGGAATCCCGCGTTTGGCAAGTTCGTCGCCACGCTGCCGGACAGTGTCTCGTTGAAGACACAGCCCATGGCGGTGTCCGTCCACTATTCGGAGACACTGGTCCCGCTGATGATCCTTGACGCGGGTCATGTCCAGGATACGACGGATCTGCAGCGTAGCGTGTTGGATTATGCGGACCGTTGCGGCCTGCCGGCGTCCCTCAAGGACAATGGGGCGGCCTCTTTTATCCTGGTCTCCCCGTCCCGTACGCTCGTGGAGTCTTCCTGCCGTCATCTGGATACCGGTACTTCCATTCTGGATGATCCTTATTTCAAGGAGTCGGCTGGAGGATTGTCTTCGCGGGACGTCGTGCTTTTCTCCAACGGGGACATGGGCCGCATCCTGTCCTCCCTATGCCTGAAACCGCTTTATCCCTATTCGTCCTTCTTGAAGAATGCGGCCGAATGGACCGGTTTCGACATCCGAGAAGCAGGTGAGAAGCGTCTGAAGATGACCGGAGCGACCGTCTCCGGGCGGAGTCCTTCCTATTACTCTAACCTTCTGGATGCACTTCCTGCCGGAGAGCTGCGTTTTGCGCAGGCGCTGCCTGCGAATGCGATTACAGCCGTGGCCCTCTCTCTCCCGGACTATGGCGCCTATGTCAAGGCCTATGAAAAATGGCTTGATGCCTCCCAGTCCCTGCAGGTCTTCCGCAGGGAGTGTGATACGTTGCGCGCCCGTACGGGAGAGGATCCTGTGAAATGGTTCTCGAAAGAAGGCGTTTGTGAGGTCGTGAAAGCATCCTGGGCTTCTCCGGCTGGTAATCGGACCGGCGTTGTCTTGCTTCGCACGGGCAAGGCTTCCAAGGGTGAAGCGGCCGTCGAACCTTTCCCGTTCCGGGCATTTCCGGGGGCAGTATTCGGGGGCGTATTCTCACCCGACGGCTCCTATTGCAAGACGGTAGGGGAATGGCGCGTCCTGGGGTCAGAGGCGGCTCTCGCGGAGTATGACGCGTTGTTGGAAGAGAAGGGATCCCTGGCGGATGCGCTCTCTGACGTGTCGGAGTCGCGCCTGATACCGGCCAAGAGTGGCAAAGCGGTGTTTTATTTCTCTGCTTCCGATGCTGCGGGCAGTTTTGCCGAATGGTTCCGCCCCTTGCTTTCAGATAATCTGAAATCCAGCCTGGAAGGCGTCATCCGGGAGCCGGTCGCTCTTTCCTGTACGGCTGACGGTCTTGTTTTGGAAGCTGCCCGTCCCGTGGATTTTGCGGAGCGGAAAGCTTCCGGGAAAAAGGGGACGCCCGGCCGCAAAGCCGACGTCGAGATCCCTCAGGGGCCTTTCGAGGTGACCAACAGCGGTACAGGGAAGACCAATCTCTTTTATCAGGCTCCGAACCTCTCCCTTTGCCTGAAGGACAAGGATAGCGGCAAGGGCCTTTGGGGTGTATCCTTCGACCGCCCGATCTGCGGCGCCGTGTCTTGCATTGATTATTTCGCCAACGGCAAGTTGCAATTCCTCTTCGCTGCGGGTAGCAAACTGTACCTGATCGACCGTCTGGGCCGCTTTGTCAGCGGATTCCCGATAGAGTTGGGTAAGGAGGTGCTGCTCGGTCCGGAGGCTTATGATTTCACCGGGGCAAAGGGCTATACGGTCCTGGTCCTCCATCGGGATAATACGGTTGGCATGTATGACCTGCACGGTGTACAGCCGGCCTCCTGGCAAGGGATCACTTCGCCTGACACGATCCTCTCCCTGCCTGTCCTTGCGAAAGCGGACGGGAAGAGGGTCTGGGTGGTGAAAACTGCCGGTGGGGAACAAGTGTTCGACTTCTGGGGCGGTGAGCCCCTGAAGGCGAAATCCATCAAGAATTTAGTGTACTAAAAGATTGTCAATATGCAATTCCAGTCTGTCAACAAACTGTTTGAGAAGAGCTTCAAGGAGAATTGGGAGCGCGAAGCGCTATCTAATTATCAGGGTGTCACCCTCTGCTATAAGGATGTCGCCCGCCGTATTGAGCAGTTACATATCAATTTCCGGGAGTGCGGCCTTCAAAAGGGAGACAAGGTAGCCCTTTGTTCCCGCAACCAGGCCAACTGGGGCGTCTGTTTCCTGGCTGCCATGACCTATGGTGCCGTGCCAGTCCCCATCTTGCACGAATTCAAGCCCGGCAATATCCATTACCTGGTCAACCATTCGGAGGCGAAGGTCCTGTTCGTCGATGACGTGATCTGGGAAGGGCTTTCCGAATCCGAGATGCCCGGCCTTCATGTCATCGTCCAGATGAACACGCTGAAATACCTCTATTCGCGGGACGAAAAGCTTACCTCCGTGCGTCACAACCTGCAGGATACCTTTGCCAAGGCTTTCCCGAATGGCTTCGGTCCGGATGACATCCATTATTATGAAGACCAGCCGGATGAACTTGCGCTGATCAACTATACTTCCGGTACTTCAGGCTTCTCGAAGGGCGTGATGCTTCCTTACCGGGCCCTGTATGCCAACATCCATTTCGCCGGTGAGTATGCGGAACCCCAGATGAATGCAGATTCGGAGGTCGTCGCCATGCTGCCTTCCGCGCATATGTACGGGATGATGTTCGAATTCCTTTTCGAGATGACGATCGGCGCCCATGTGCATTTCCTGACCCGTGTCCCCAGCCCGAAGGTGATCCTGAATGCGCTGGCGGAAGTCAAGCCGGATATCATCATCACCGTCCCGCTTGTGATCGAGAAGATTTACAAGAATTCCCTGAAACCCGTCCTGGAACGGAACCGGACTTTCCTCTATCTCCCGATTGCCAACCAGGTGATTTACAAATTGATCCGCAATAAGCTGATCGAGGCTTTCGGCGGCCGTTTCGAGGAGGTGATCCTGGGCGGCGCCGCATTCAATCCCGAGGTGGAGAAAGTCTTGCGCAAACTCCATTTCCCCTTTACGGTGGGTTATGGGATGACCGAATGCGCCCCGCTGATCACTTATGCAAAATGGTATAAGACCCGTTTCGGCTCCTGCGGTCAGCCGATTGCAGGCTGCAGCATCCGCATTGACTCCGAGGACCCGGAGAATGTGCCGGGAGAGATCCAGATCAAGGGAGACAATGTCTTTATCGGTTATTATAAGAACGAAGACGCCACCCGTCAGGCTTTTACGGAGGACGGCTGGTTCCGGACCGGCGACATCGGTGTGGTGGACCGGGATGGTTTCCTATATCTGAGGGGGCGGTCGAAGTGCATGATCCTCGGTCCTTCCGGACAGAATATTTATCCGGAAGAGCTGGAAGCGGTCATCAACAACACCAGTTATGTGGTCGATTCCCTCGTAATAGAGGATTCGGGAAGCCTGGTGGCCCTGATTTACCCGGATTACCATCAGGGAGAACTGGATGGGATGAAACGCGCCCAACTGGAGGAGCGTCTCACCGCCGCCCTGCCGGAGATCAACAAGCAACTGCCGAACTACGCGCAGATCCGCAAGATCGAGTTCATGCCGGAAGACTTCGAGCGGACTCCCAAGCGCAGTATCAAGCGTTATCTTTATCAGCGTTAAGAAGATGAAATTCGATCAGAGATATATGGAGATGGCTTCCGTGTGGGCCAAGAATTCCTATTGCAAGCGCCTGCAGGTCGGGGCCTTGATCGTCAAGGATAAGATGATCATTTCGGACGGATACAACGGGACTCCTTCCGGCTTCGAGAACATCTGTGAGGACGAATCCGGAGCGACCAAACCCTATGTCCTGCATGCCGAGGCCAACGCCATCACCAAGGTCGCCAAGTCCGGCAACAGCAGCGAAGGCGCCACCCTGTACGTGACGGCATCCCCGTGCCTGGAGTGCTCGAAACTGATCATCCAGTCGGGCATCCGCCGCGTGGTGTACAGGGATGAGTATAGGCTGACGGACGGGATCGATCTGCTCCGCCGGGCCGGGATTGAAGTGGAAAAAGTAGATTAAATGAAGAAGAAAGACCTTTATACCCTGACGGTTGCCGTTCTGGGCATCGTGGTCGGCATCTTGCTTTCGATGACGGTCAACTCGGTGCGTTCTGCTCGGAAGATCCGCGTTTCGGATGCCGGATGGCAGAAACTCAACCTCATCCTGCAGACCGTCAGCAATGAATATGTGGATACCATCGACTACAAGGCTGTGACGGAAGCCGCCATTTCGGAAGCCCTGGCCAGCCTGGATCCGCATTCCGTCTATATGCCTCCGGTGGAACTGGAAGCGAGCGAGACGGAACTGGCGGGCAATTTCGAGGGTATCGGCATCCAGTTCAATGTCCCCAACGATACGGCCATCGTCCTGGAGGTGATTCCCGGCGGACCGGCTGAAAAGGTCGGCATGCAGCAAGGGGATCGCCTGCTCAAGGTGGATCAGACTGTGATTGCCGGTGTCAAGTTCCCTCAGGACAGCATGGTACGCCGGATGAAGGGTCCCGCAGGCACCAAAGTCCTCATCACCGTCCTTCGGGAGGGTGAGGAAATCCCCTTTGAGATCAGCCGCGGAAAGATACCGGTCCATAGTGTCGACGCGTCCTTCATGATCGATGACACGACGGGTTACATCCGCTTGTCCAAGTTCGCGAAGAATACGGCCAAGGAGTTTGTCACGGCCTCCGAAGAATTGCTCCGCAAGGGGATGAGGCATTTGGTCTTTGACCTGCGTGACAATACCGGCGGTTATCTGGACCAGGCTCTGATGCTCTCCAAGATATTCCTGGACAAGGGTCAGACCATCGTCTATACGGAAGGTCTCCACAGTCCCCGAGAGGACTATAAGGCCGACGGGTCGGGCTATATGAAGAAGACCCGCCTGTCCGTATTGATCAACGAGGGATCCGCTTCCTCGAGCGAGATCTTCGCAGGAGCCATGCAGGATAACGACCGGGGTATCATCATCGGACGCCGTTCCTTCGGGAAGGGACTGGTGCAGAAACCCTATATGTTTTCCGACGGTTCCGGCATGCGGCTGACGGTCGCTCGTTTCCATACTCCTTCCGGCCGTTGTATTCAGAAGCCGTATGGTGCTGATTATCAATATGATATTTACAAGCGCTATGAGGGCGGTGAGATGTATGATGCGGACAGCATCAAAGTCAATAAAGATGAGGAGTATCTGACGCTGAAGGGCCGCAAGGTCTATGGCGGGGGCGGCATCGTGCCGGATGTCTTTGTCCCGGTGGATACCACCCGGGTGACGGATTTCTATATGAAGGTCCGGGCGAAGGCGACGGCGATGCGTTTCGCGTCCTGGTATTTCGACTCGCACAAGGCTGAGTTGGCGTCGATTGATGATTTCGGCGCCCTGGTCCGATACTTGGATAATGCTTCTCTGGAGACTTCTTTCCGGCGCTTCGCCGCCTCGCGCGATGCTATCCAGCCTGCCTCTGAAGAAGAATGGGCGCAGACGGTCCCTTACCTGATGACGCAGGTGCGGGCGCTGGTCGGACGCTATTCCAAGTTGGGTGACCAGGCCTTCTACCATCTGTATCTGGATTACGATACGGTCATCGAAGAGGCCCTGAAGTGGCACGCTATTGAATAATATCTGCAAAAACCTTAATTTTGCCAAGTTATAGCCAGTTTGAATTATGGAAAAGACCATCAGAACCAAAGTCAAGGACCTGCTCCGGATGGAGCCGGGTCAGGATGTTCTCGCAAAAGGCTGGGTGAGAACGAAGAGAGGAAACAAAGGCATCGCCTTCATTGCGCTGAACGACGGTTCGACCATCAATAATATCCAGATCGTTGTTGACAAGACCCTCTTCCCCGAGGATCTGCTTCCGCGTATCACGACCGGAGCATGCATTGCCGTGACCGGCACTCTCGTTGAGTCGGTCGGCAGCGGCCAGGCCGTCGAGATCCAGGCCAAGGATATCGAAATCTACGGCGAATGCGATCCGATGCGTTTCCCGTTGCAGAAGAAGGATACCTCCTTCGAGTACCTCCGTACGGTTGCCCATATGCGGATGAGGACCAACACTTTCGGCGCGGTCCTGCGCATCCGTAACCAGATGGCTTTCGCCATCCACGAGTATTTCCATTCCAAGGGGTTTGTGTATCTGCATACTCCTCTGATCACGGCATCCGACTGTGAAGGTGCGGGCCAGATGTTCCATGTGACGACCCTGGATCTCAACAACATACCCAAGAACAAGAAGGGGGGTGTCGACTTCGCGAAGGATTTCTTCGGCCGGGAAACCAGCCTGACAGTCAGCGGACAACTGGAAGGAGAACTGGGCGCCACCGCGCTCGGCGAAATCTATACCTTCGGCCCTACGTTCCGGGCTGAGAATTCCAATACGCCCCGTCATCTGGCGGAGTTCTGGATGATCGAGCCGGAGATGGCCTTCTATGACATCAACGACAACATGGATCTGGCCGAGGATTTCATCAAGCATCTGGTGCAGTATGCCCTGGATCATTGCTACGATGACATCAAGTTCCTGAATGACCGCTATGATCCCGAACTGGTCGAGCGCCTGCGGGGTGTCATCGGGACGGAGTTTGTCCGTCTGGAGTATACGGAAGGCATCAAGATCCTTGAGCAGGCCGTCGCCGACGGTGTGCAGTTTGAGTATCCTGTTTCCTGGGGAATCGACCTCCAGAGCGAGCACGAGCGTTATCTGGTAGAGAAGCATTTCGGCCGTCCTGTGATCCTGACCGGCTATCCGAAGGACATCAAGGCTTTCTATATGAAGCAGAACGAGGATGGTAAGACGGTCCGTGCGATGGATGTCCTCTTCCCCAAGATCGGCGAGATCATCGGCGGATCCGAGCGGGAGGCTTCCTTGGAGAAATTGGAGAAGCGCATCGATGAACTTCAGATGAGCAGGAAGAACCTTGAGTGGTACATTGACACGCGGCGTTTCGGCACCTGTCCCCACAGTGGCTTCGGCCTGGGTTTCGAGCGTCTGCTGCTCTTCGTGACGGGTATGGCCAATATCCGCGACGTCATTCCTTTCCCCCGTACTCCCAAGAACGCTGAGTTTTAATCAAACAAAAGAGAATATGTTGGTAATCGGTATCGCCGGTGGTTCGGGCTCCGGTAAGACGACGGTCGTCCGCGCCATCCAGGAAAGACTTCAGAATGAGCGGGTGGTCGTCATCCCGCAGGATTCCTATTATAAAGACCTCGCGGATGCGTCGGACGAAGAGAAACGCAACCACAACTTCGACCATCCTGAAGCGATTGACTGGGAGCTTCTCTGCAAGCAGCTTTCCGAGCTCAAGAGCGGCAAGACCATCCAACAGCCGGTTTATTCCTACATCTCCTGCTCACGGTCCAAGACCGAAACTGTGACGGTGGAGCCCGCTGATGTCATCATTGTCGAAGGCATCTTGATTTTCACTTGCAAGGAATTGGTCGACCAGTTGGATGTCAAGATCTTCGTGGACGCCGACGATGATGACCGGCTGATGCGTGTGATGATGCGTGACATCTCCGAGCGCGGCAAGGATGTGCGATGGGTGATCGAGCGCTATACCAAGACGGTCAAGCCGATGTATATCCAGTTTATTGAGCCAAGCAAACGTTTCGCGGATATCATCGTCCCGCAAGGCGGTCACAACAAAGTTGCGATCGACGTGATTTCGGCGACGGTCGAGAAATACCTGAACGCGGGCGCTTAAGGGATTGCTGCCATGGCGAAGTTCAGCAAGGAAGACAGGGCAGGTCTGTATATCACCGTGATTTTCCATCTCGCGGTGATCATCATCCTGCTGGCCACCCAGCTGGGCTTCTCCATCGCGAAGGAGAATTCTTTCGTCCTGGACTTCACGAAGCAGGAACAGGTCGAGAAGGAAAAGAAAGAGGAAGTCTTCAAGGAGAATATCACGGAACGTATCGAGCGTATGCTGGCGGCGGCCGGCAGTGTCCCGATCCGGAATATTGCAGTGGACAGGGGAGCGCTCAAGGATGACCGGGGCACCAATGCGGAGGAGTTGTACCGTGACGCGGAACGGCTTCAGCAAGAGCTCAACAACGGCGCACCGCTGCCGAAAGATGAGCTGGTCTATGAATACAAAAAGACGGAGTCCGGTGGCCCCAAGAAGTCTTCCGAGGCCAGTTACAGCGGCCCGTCTGTCGTTTCCTATGAGCTGGAGGGACGGAAAGCCAGCCGCTTGTCCATCCCTGCCTATCGTTGCATGGGTGCCGGCATGGTGACGGTCATCATCACGGTCGATCCACAAGGCAACGTCATCAATGCGAAGATAGATGATACCCTTTCTTCTCCGGATGGTTGCCTGCGCAATTTTGCCGTGCGTGCGGCCCGCCTGTCCAAGTTCTCTTCCTCCACTTCGGCGCCTCCCAAGCAGATCGGCAATATCGTCTATCAGTTTATAGCTCAATAAAAAAGAAAACCGGCCAGGACACTTCCCGGCCGGTTTTCTCTATCATGAAGCGGACGTTTAGTCCACATTCTTTCTGGATGCATACATGATCTTCAGCGCGGAGCATCTTCTGAGCTCCTGCTTCACATCAGTAATGATACCCATTCTGACATCCTCGTCAGCGCGGATGACCGTCTGCATCAAGTTACGGTCAGCTTCGCTCATGCTCTCACGTTCAGCCGCGATAAAGTCACGGATGTCGTCGATGGACTTGAAGGAATCGTTGAGCTGGATACGTGCATCCGTACCGAACTGGGCCTGGTAGTTCCGGGTCGGGGTACCGATGTTGATATACGAAGCCAGATCCTTTCTGTCGAGCTTGACGACTTCGGAAGCCTCGGGGAGCTTCACGATAACTTTGTTCTCGGTCTCACGCAACTGCGTCGTCACCATGAAGAAGAACAAGAGCATGAAGACGATATCGGAGAGGGAACTGGAGGTAATCGCAGGTACCTCTTTGTTTCTGTTTCCACCAAATCTTGACATAATCTTTCCTCCTTGTTTTATCTCTTCTTGGCGACATCCTTCGGCTCAGCCTCGGAGATATTCTGAGGAACCGCCTTCTTGACGATGTCCTGCTGATCCTCGGTGAGCTTGATGAACGGTTTGCCGTAATTCTTTTTTGCAAATTCGTCACGCAACTCGTTGATCGCTTTCACGAGCTCGTTCTGTACGGCTATGTAAGCATGATAGCTCGTACCACGGTCGTTCTGGAGGGAAATGACACCCTTGGAAACCGGGCACTTTCCGTATCCTTCGATCTCGATCTCTTCCTTCTCGGGAAGGTTAGGGTCGTTGTTGGGGTTGGTGAGGAACTCTCTGATCTTATCTTTCAGCTGGCTAACGTCAATGGGATCACTACCGGCAAGCAGCCTGTCGGCCGAGTTGATCTTGACAATGATGATGTTTCTGCGATTGACCTTCTGATCGTCCACCTTCGTCTTTTCGTCCGGCATGGGAGGGAGACGACGGGAAAGACCCGTCTGGGAACCCATGGTGGTGGTCATCAGGAAGTAGCACAAAAGCAGGAACGCAATGTCGGCCGTCGAGCTTGAGTTGATTGCGGGTGTTTTCTTTGCCATAGCCTAACTACTTTTTGGAACGGATAGCCATGACGATCTCGCCTACGATGATGGAGATGATCGCCAGCGCGCCGGTGAAGTAAGTAAGATTCAGAATGGTATCGGTCAGTTTGAGCTCACTTGCAGTGGGCATTTTTGCGTTATTCCACTGGAGCGGCATCTTGCCGGGGGCGATCAGGTAGGCCACGAAGCAGATCGCTGCGATGGCCAACAGACCGATCCCCAGCCTGACGAGGCTCTTCGGATCGTTCTTGACGCTGATGATCAGGCCGAACACCACGACCGCCAGGATAGCCAGGGCGAGGATGGCATAGGCCCAATAAAGGAGAACCTCAACAGCTCGGCCATCGTTGGCCTCGAAGCCCGCAAAGAAGCCCCAGACCAGGAGGACGACGCTGATGACGATCAACACCAACATCACGAGTTTAAATATTTTACTATAGTTCTTCATTATGAACTTGTCTTTTCAGTCGGTAAAAAATTAACCCTATTTGTTCTTGGCCAGGATGTCGACGAGATCGATGGAAGACTCTTCCATGTCGATGTTGATGGACTCGATCTTGGCGAGGATGTAGTTGTAGAACACCTGGAGGATCATAGCGACGATGAGACCGCCGACGGTGGTGATAAGGGCGACCTTCATACCTCCTGCGACAACGTTCGGGGAAATGTCACCAGCAGCCTGGATAGCATCGAAAGCCTGGATCATACCGATAACGGTACCGAGGAATCCGAGGGACGGGGCGATGGCGATGAAGAGGGAAATCCAGCTGAGGCCGTTCTCAAGGCGGCTCTGCTCGACGTTACCGGCGTTGATGAGGTGCTTCTCGACGACGTCGACACCCTCGTCATAATGCATCAGGGCATCATAGTACATACGGGCGACAGGTCCGCGGGTATCGCGGCAGACGTCCTTGGCAGCCTCGACGCCACCCTTCTTGAAGGCAGCTTCGACCTTCTCGACCAGGGCCTTGGCATTGGTCTTGGAGAAGGTGAGATAAAGTATTCTTTCGATAGCGAGAGCAAGACCGATGATCAAGCAGATGATGATCAGGGACATGAAGCCTGCACCGCCTTCGATGAACTTCGTCTTGAGAGCCTGGTGGAGAGGGACCTCGGACTTGACGTCAAAAGGATTGACCTCGGTGGCAGGAGCTTCTTCAACCTGCTCGGTGGCGGCGGCGGGAGCGGCCTGCTCATCCTGGGCGGAAGCAATGTTCGCAGAGATGACCATTACGGCCAGAGCTGCCAAAACCATGAAAAATTTTTTCATAATGTTTTTTGTGATTAATTGATAAAGTATTAAATAGTTATATGTTCCGTGTCAACAGGCGGTGAAATAATGCGCCTATAAAACCAGTGCAATTTAGCAAATTATTTCCAAAACACAATACTTATTTAGTGATTTCTCCTTTCAAATCCTGATCGAAAAGCTCTTTTACACGTTCGTTGTCCGCACATCCGCCGAGCAGATGGAAGAGCTTTGCCAGGGCGCTCTCGGTCGTGCTGTCGTATCCGGATACCGTCCCTGCTTCAAGCAGGGGCCTGCCCGTGGCATAGAGATTCATGTTGACGCAGCCGCTGGGGCACTGAGTTACGTTCACGAGTACCTTCCCCATCTGCCGGGCCTCCCGGACGATATCCAGGAACCAGGGCTTCGTCGGAGCGTTGCCGGAGCCGTAGGTTTCGATGATGACGGCGCGAGTCTCCGGACCGAGGAGGATGTTCTTGACGACCTGGGGCGTGATGCCGGGATGGATCTTCAAGATGGAAACCCGGGTGTCGAGCCGCGTGTCTATGGTGAACGGTACGGCCGGGTCCGGTTTGCGGATCAGCGTCCGGTTGTAGCGGATGTTGATGCCGGCTTCAGCCAAAGGCGGCAGGTTGGGGGAGGTAAATGCGTCGAATTGCTCGGCGCTGACCTTGGTCGTCCGGTTCCCTCTCATAAGTTTAGCCCCGAAGAAGATACAGACTTCCGGGACCACCGCCTCGCCCTCCGGTGTCTTGGCGGAAGCGATCTCGACGGCGGAGATGAGATTCTCCTTGCCGTCTGTGCGCGGTACACCGATCGGAAGCTGGCTTCCGGTAAAGATCACGGGCTTGTCCAGGCCATCCAGCATGAAACTCAGCGCGGAGGCGGAATAGGACATCGTATCCGTGCCGTGAAGGACCAGGAAACCGTCATACCGGTCATACCGGTCCCGGATGACACTGGCAAGATTCTGCCACATCGACGGCTCCACATCGGATGAGTCGATCAGCGGATCGAAAGTATAGGAGTCTATCTTGCAGGCGAACTTGGACAGTTCGGGGACTTCTTCCAGGATCTGGCTGAAATCGAAAGGCTTCAGCGTCTGGTCCACGGGATCCACCTTCATTCCGATGGTGCCACCCGTGTAGATGATCAGGATGGATGATTTTCTCTTTGTGTTCATAAACCGAAGAGTTCTTGGGCGTTGCGGGTCGTGACGGCCGCCACCGTTTCGATATCCGTATCTTTCAATTCCGCGACCTTGGCGGCAACCAGCGGAATGTAGGCGCTTTCGTTACGCTCTCCCCGATGAGGGACGGGGGTCAGGTAGGGAGCGTCCGTCTCCAGCAGGATCCGGTCCAGGGGTACTTTGCGCACGACTTCGGCGAGGGATGCTTTCTTGAAAGTCACGACGCCCCCGATCCCCAGGGACCAGTCGCCATATTTCTGCAGGCGCAGGAAAGTCTCATAACTGCCGCTATAGGCATGCATGTTTCCCCGGAGTCCGAGGTGGCGGCAATCCTCCAGGATGCGGAAAAAATCCTCCGTTGCTTCGCGCAGGTGGATGTTGACGGGAAGATTCATGCGGGCTGCCAGTTCGAACTGGACGCGGAGGGCTTCCCGCTGCTCGGCGGCGAACTCCGCTCCGTAATGATAGTCAAGGCCGATCTCACCGATGGCGACAACCTTCCGGTCCGTCCATCGTTCCAATTCGTCGATCTCCGACTTCCAGCCTTTGTCTACGGAACCGGGGTATAGACCGAGCATCGGATACAAGACACCCGGATGCCTGTCCGTCAGGGCAAACATCCTCGCGCGCTCCCGCGAATCGATATCCGCCTGGAGCATGATGCCGACGCCGGCAGCCAGGGCCCTCTCGATATATCCTTCCTCGTCAGAAGCGAATGCCTCGTCGGCGATATGGGTATGTGTGTCGATGTACTCCGTCATGGAGTACAAATTTAAGAATTATTATCCGATTTTCGTCTTGATTCCGCAGCCTTGCAGCAGGTCGGTCTCAATGATGCCGTCCGCCTCCAGCAGGCCGGTCGCCGTCGCAACCCGGCTGAAATCGCACCCCATCCGGGACGCGATCAGGTCCGGTGTAATGCCCCGGTTTTTCTTGATGCAATCGGCCACCGCGACAAGGAAATCCACCTCGCCGGGATTCATCGTCCCATCGTAGAGCGTATGGATTTCGTCCCGGACGAAGGCGGATGAGCGGCGGGTCGGGACTCCCAGACCCAGGTCTTCCATCAGCTTTTCCGTATCGGTTATCGCCTCCGCTACCCGGCTGCGGATCAAGGCGTTACATCCTGCGGAGCGGATGTCGTCGACCCGCCCGGGAAGTGCGAAAACATCCCGGTTGTAGTTGAAAGCGAAGTCAGCGGTGATCAGGCCGCCGCCTTTTTGTTTCGATTCGACCAGGATGGTCGCGCTGCTCAACCCGGCGATGATGCGGTTGCGCCTGAGAAAATTGACTGCGATGGCGCCGGTGCCGGGCGGATAATCCGTGACCAGCGCGCATCCTTCGGTCTGTGCGAGTCGTTCAGCCCACTTCCAGTGCCGTCTGGGATATACTTCGTCGATCCCGGTCGGGAGGACGGCGATGGTCGGGAGTCCGCATTCCAAGGCTGTGGAATGGGCGACGATGTCGGTGCCGAGGGCGAATCCGCTGACTACGGTCGGGGGCTTTTTCGTGCGGGCCATCGCTTCCACGACCTTGCGGCACCAGTCCCGGCCATAAAGGGAAAGATCCCTCGTGCCGACGACGGCCACGGCGGGCCGGCTGCCGAAAATTGAGTCGTCATCAGAGGAAGATCGGATATACAGCCCGGCCGGGGCGTCTTCGCATTCTTTCAGCAGGGGAGGATAAGCTTCATCCGTGACACAAAGAAAGCGGCACCCCTTCTGAGATAGTTCCTCCAATTCTTCTGCCGCCTGGTCCACCATGCAGGTATCCAGTTCGTGCAGATGTTTCGACCAGGGTCCCAGCAATTCCTCTTTCGACCGCCGGTCGAGTGCAAACAGCGCCGAGGCCGATCCCAATACATCAATAAGCCGGTGCGTTACGTTCGGCTCGTATCCGAACACGCGGTTGAGGGCGCACATGGCGGCCCGTTCCCTGTCGATTCCCATTTTCCGTTATTCTAAACCGGGATCAACTTAGGCATAAAAAACGGAAAAAACCTTCAGAAACAGGATGTCTCCGAAGGTTTTTATCTTTTTTACAGGAATGTCGTGTTCCTTACAGGATCAGCGTCGCGTCGCCGTAAGGGCCGAAGCGGTATCCTTCTTCCAACGCGACCTGGTAGGCATGCATCACGTTGTCGAATCCGCCGAAGGCGGCCTCGGACATCAGCATCGTCGACTCGGGCATGTGGAAACCGGTGACGATGGCATCGGGAATGGAGAACTCGTAAGGCGGGAAGATGAACTTGTTGGTCCAGGTATCATTGGCCTTGATCTCCTTGTCCGTGGTGACATAGGTCTCCAGGGCGCGGACGGTCGTCGTACCGACAGCGAGGATCTTGTGCCCGCCCTTCTTGGCAGTATTGATGATATTGGCCGCCTCCTCGGAGATGATCATCCGCTCCGCGTCCATCCGGTGCTTGGAAAGATCCTCCACATCCACCTTCCGGAACTGGCCGATACCCATGTGGACGGTGATGAAAGCCTTGTTGATGTCCTTGAGGATCATCCGGTTGAAGAGCTCCCGGCTGAAATGCGTACCGGCCGCCGGGACGGCGACGGCGCCTTCATGAGCCGCGAAAATGGTCTGGTAGTTCTCCCGGTCCTCCGGGGTGACCTTGGGCTTGATAAAGTTGGGCACCGGCGTCTCTCCCAGGCTGAAGAGCGTCTCCTTGAAATCCTCATAACTGCCGTCAAACAGGAAGCGGAGGGTGCGTCCGCGGGAGGTGGTGTTGTCGATGACTTCAGCCACCAGGCTGTCGTTCTCACCGAAATACAGCTTGTTGCCGATACGGATCTTCCTGGCCGGATCCACGATCACATCCCAGAGGCGTTGCTCCTTGTTGAGTTCACGGAGCAGGAAGACCATGATGTCGGCACCGGTCTTTTCCTTCTTGCCATACAGGCGGGCGGGCAGTACTTTCGTATCGTTGAAGACGAAAGTGTCTCCTTTTCCGAAATAATCGATGATATCCTTGAACAGACGGTGCTCGATTTCTCCCGTCTTTTTGTGAAGGACCATCAGGCGGCATTCGTCACGCCACCGGAGGGGCTCCTGTGCGATCCTGTCCTTGGGAAGGATGAACTGGAATTGGGAAAGTTTCATATCTGGCTATAATGCGTGTACTAATAATATACGGCCCATTCTTTCAAAAAGTTTCATCCTTTCGCCTCCCGGAACACTTCAATGATCGAGGGATAGGTGTTTTTCAGGAAAGGAGGCAGGCTGGAACGCGCCACCCAGGCGGCCTTTGCGATATCCTCCTCCTTCTGCGGGATCAAATCCACGGGCTTTGTGTAAAGCATGTCGTACCACCAGGTGTGTTTCAGGTGCCAGACCCCGTCACGAAGGTAACAATGATCCGTCACGCAGATCAGGTCCAGCAATTCCAACTCATCGACACCGGTTTCTTCCCGGACTTCCCGGAGGGCGGTGACGCGGATGTCTTCGCCGGCTTCCTGATGCCCTTTCGGGAGGTCCCAGAGTCCGTTCCGCTTGATGAGCAGGAAGTCCCCCCGCCGGTTGCGGACCAGTCCGCCGGCCGCATTGACCTCCTTGAATTCTGCGCAAAGCCTGCGGTAGGTCCCTTCCGTGTCTGTATCAGGGATATAGAGTTTCCGGAGGGTACGGGACAGTTCGAACATCCGTACGAGGGCATGGATGTCGATCTGCCGGCCCAAATGGAACTCGACGGCATTGGGATCGGTAAGCGCCTGGTCGTCCGGGGAGCAGATGATGATGCATCTTTTTTCGAAATAGATTTTGCGCATTATATTTGTATCTTTGCAGAAGGAACACAAAGTTAACATTGTTTTTTCAAACTGAAAGCCATGGCTTCACAATATAGCAGCAAGCACGGGACGGTGTCTCGTCCGCCCTATGAGTTATACCTTCTTTTCTCCGATATGCGCAACTTCCTGAATATGCTGCCGGAGGATAAGAAACAGGGTGTGACGGCTGATTTCGATTCCATTACGGCCACCGTACAGGGTTTCCGCGTCGGTGTCCGGGTCAAATCCCGGGTTCCTTATTCGCTGATCGAGTTGGAAGATTCCGATGCACCCTTCCACTTCCAGGTGGCCATCCATTTCGACCCTGCCTCCGCTCCGGGACAGACTGATTTCCACGTTGACCTTTCCGCAGAGTTGAACCTGATGCTCAAGATGCTGGTAGGCAATAAGGTCCAGGGAGCGCTGGATAAGATCGTGGATGCCCTGGTTGATATCTCCGAGGGCCGCATGCCTGAAGGCTTCGACCCTTCCCAGTTCCCCTCCGGTTTCGGCCAGTGATATGCTTCCCGAGCGGTTCATAGCGTCCCTTACCGAGTCCGTCGGTGCTGAAGTCGCCGGCCGTTTCCTCGCGGCTGTCCGGGAAGAGGCATCCGTTTCCTTGCGCTTGAATCCTTTCAAGACACCTTCTGCCCCCGATCCTTTGCTGGAAGGGGCCGCTCCTGTGCCATGGAGCCCTTATGGGCGCATTTTGGACCGGAGACCGTCGTTTACCCTTCAGCCGTTGTTCCATGCGGGAGCTTATTACGTGCAAGATAGTTCCGCCATGTTCGCGGGCCATGTGGTGCGCCGGATGCTGGACGGGATCGTTTCTCCGGGCGGACGTCCGGTCCGTGTCTTGGATCTCTGCGCTGCGCCGGGCGGCAAGACTACCGACCTGGCGGCATCCCTGCGCCTGCGCTTCGGTGACGGTTTCCTGTTGGTCGCGAATGAGGTGATGCGTTCCCGGGCCTCCGTCCTGTCGGAGAACGTGGCTGTCTGGGGTGACCCCAACGTGGTCGTGACCAGTGTCGATCCCAAGGCCTTTGCCTCTTTGGAGGGCTTTTTCGACCTGGTCCTGGCAGATGTGCCCTGCTCGGGTGAGGGGATGTTCCGCAAAGATTCCAAGGCCGTGGAGGACTGGTCCCCGCAAACCGTCGACCTCTGCGCAGCCCGCCAGAAGCGCATCCTGGCCGATGTCTGGCCCGGCTTGCGTGCCGGAGGCGTCCTGGTCTACTCGACCTGCACCTTTTCCCGGGCGGAGAACGATGACAACCTCGCCTGGATGATTGCTGCGCTGGATGCGGAGACGGTTCCTTCGACGGATCGTTTCGAGGGCGTCTTACCGACGGAATTCGGTTCCCTGCTGATACCGGGCCTGGTGCCGGGCGAAGGTCAGTATGTCGCTGCCGTGCGCCGCGTCTCCGGCCCCGCCGCCTCCCGCAAGGGACCTTCGGAACTGGAGAAATTGCACCCCGTCCGTTCCGGCGTGCGGAAAGGGGAATGGAAAGGCAGGGATTTCGTCCCGGACGCAGACTGGGCCTTGAGCCTGTCCTATGTCCGTGGTGAATGGCCCGAAGCGGAGGTGGACCGTCACACAGCGCTCCGTTACCTTCATCGGGACACGCTGGTGCTTCCGGATGCGCCGAAAGGTTTTGTGCTGCTGACCTACGAAGGTCTGCCGCTTGGTTTTGTAAAGAATCTGGGAACCCGCTGCAACAACCTGCTCCCGCAGGGACGGCGGATCCTGATGGATATCGATACTGGTTTATGAAGAAGATCGCTTTGGCCGTTGCGGCATTGTTCGTCGCTCCGGCCCTTTTCGCTCAGATGAGCGCGCAAGATTATTTATCCCGTTATTCCTTGCTCGTCGGCAAACTCGGGCCGGACGGCGTGGGTATCGAAACCCTGATCAATAAATGGGAAGCGGACTTTCCCGACGACGTGGACATGCTTTGCGCCAAATACAACTATTATCATACCAAGTGCCGGCACGATGAAGTGGTGCAGAAAGATCAGGCGCGCTTCATGGGGGCGGACCCTGTCCTCACTTTGAAAGACAGCACCGGCGCGGATGTGCATTTTTTCACCGAGACGATGTATGACGATGAGATGTTCGGCATCGCTTCGCAGGCATTGGACAAGGCTATCCGCCTGCGAGGCGACGACATAGGCTTGCGTTTCACCAAGATCGCGTCCCTTCTCAGCTATGAGAAAGAGTCCCCGGATATGGCTACGCAGGCTATCCGGAGCCTTATCGACTACCATTGCACTTCCCATCCTTCCTGGAAATACGGGGAGGAGAAATTTACGGACGAGGACTTCCGTTCTTCCATGAAGGATTATTGTTACATTCTTTTCCGTACCGCATCCCCGGTTTCCATGGAGTCCTTCCGGTCCGTATCGGAGAAATTGTTGTCTTATTATCCCAAGGATACGGATTACCTGAACAATATCGGGTCCTATTATCTGGCAGCTAAGAAAGATTACAAGACTGCGTTGAAGTATTATACAAAGACGCTCAAACTGGCCCCGGACAACTATGCCGCCATCAAGAATTGCGTCCTTGCCGCCCGGAAACTGGGCAACTCGAAACAGGAAAAGAAATATCTCCAGATGTTGGTCCGGGTCAGCCCGGACGAGATGGAGAAGACATCTGCCAATATCCGTCTGCAAGCTCTGAAATAGGATGAATGCGCCTCGGTTCATAGCGTCGAAATTGCGGTTCAAAGGCAAGATCGCGGTCATTTCCGTGGCCGTCTCCTTTTTTATCATGATCATTGCCGTGGCCATTTCTTCCGGTTTCCGCCAGGAGATCCGCAACGGCGTATCCACCATCTCCGGAGATATACAGCTGACTCCGTCCACGCTCAATTATGTGGGTGAGGAAGATCCCGTCAATGCCAATCCGGCTTATTTGTCCGCGCTGGATTCGCTTCCAGGGGTCAAGGATCTTACTCCGGTGGTTTACCGGGCAGGTATCGTCAAGGCCGGAGACCTGATCCAGGGTGTCCTGTTCAAAGGCATACCGGATCGGGGCGACACGGTTTCACTGGGCGTCAGCATTCCCTCCCGTCTCTCTGAAATCCTGGGACTGAAAGTGGGTGACAAGATGCTGACTTACTTCGTGGGAGAGCGGATCAAGGTGCGGAAATTCGAGGTTACGGACATCTATCCCAGCATCATCGAGTCTGACGAATCCCTGCTGGTCCGTGCCGACCTGGGTGATTTGCAACGTCTGAACGGTTGGGACGGATCGGAAGTCTCCGCCCTGGAGGTGACGCTCGAGGATGCATACAAGTCTCCCGCGCAGATCGAGCAGATGAGCGGGGAAGTCGGTACCCTGGCGATGCTCCGGTCCACGGATGTGGATGATCCGACGGTAGCTACTTCCGTAATCCGGAAATATCCGGCCCTGTTCAGCTGGCTGGATCTGATCGATTTCAATGTCTTGCTGATCCTGACCCTGATGACGGTCGTCGCCGGCTTCAATATGATTTCCAGCCTGCTGATCCTTCTTTTCCGTCATGTTTCCACCATCGGGACCCTGAAATCGATGGGCATGACGGACCGGGACATCTCATCCGTGTTCCTGCGGGTGTCTTCTACCCTGGTCCTGAAGGGAATGCTGATCGGCAATGCGGCTGCTCTGCTGTTCTGCCTGATCCAGGGGACGACGCACTGGATCAAACTGGATCCGGCGAATTATTTCGTTTCTTTCGTTCCCGTGGCGGTGAATCTTCCGATGATCCTTCTGGCGGACGCGATTGCCTATGGGGTCATCATGCTGTTGCTGCTGATCCCTTGCCTGTTCATTGCGAAAGTGGATCCGGCCCGTACGGTGCGGGCCCAGTGATTACGGACAGATCGTCAGGAAAGCGGCGTAAGTGTCCAAGACGTCGCCGACATACCCTGCTATCTGGCTGAGATTGTATTTCCTCATGTCGAGTGAATCGGCTTGCACGTGTGACATGCGGGCAATGTCCGGCAAGTTCTGAAGGCAGGCCCAGGTACTGTCATACACATTCAGTTCTTTGGCAAAGTCGATGCAGTCGAGCAGACGCCCTTCTCCGCCGTTGTAGGCGGCCAGCATGAATTTCGTGAGGTCGGATGTCGCTCCTTCAGGCAGTCGTTTGGCGAAAACCCCCTGCAGGAAAGAAAGATACTTTACGCCCGTACGGATGTTCCCTTCCGGCTCCAGTTGGTCGGTCAGTCCGTATTTGGCAGCGGTCGATTCTCCGACCTGCATCAGACCGAAGGCGTTCATGTGCGAGTGTGCGTCCAGCCGGAACTTGGATTCTTTGAAGGACAGGGCGGCCAGCATCCGCCAATCCCACCCGAGAGAGGGGGCGTAAACTTTGTATAAACTGTCATAGGGGCTCAGCTCCTTTCTGGTGCGTCCCGTCTCGACCAGTTGGAAAGGATCGTACAGGGCCTGTATGTAGGTCCGTTCCATCTTGGCATGGAGGGGGGATCTGGCATAGCTTTTCAACCAGGCATTGATGTCGCGCAATCCGTGCAGGTCGTCTTTCCCGACCAGCCAGACGGAGAGGCTGTCGATCGGGATGGAGGCCAACGTCCCTTCCGGGGCCGGGAGACCTTTCTTGCAGGGAAGGACCAGGATGTCCAGGACACCGGCGCGGAGCGAATCCAGAAGGTTGGCCGAGCGGTCGCGGGCGGGAAGGATCGTCGCCGTGGATCCGATCTGGTGGGCGAATTCCTTCAGCAGGGCATAATTGTATCCCGTAATCAGGATGCGCGTGGAGTCATCAAAGCGCCCGATATTGAGCGCGCAGCGGATTTCACGCCCGGCGAAGGGATCGCCCTCCCAGGAATGCTCCGGATAATGAAAGACCTTGGAGAAAAACAAGGAGATGACCGCCGCTGCCGCCAGCAGGATCAGAATCATCGTTGCGGTGCGTTTCTTCCTATTCATCGTCCGGGTCGTTTCGCACTGCCGCCGCCGTTGCCTCCTTCCTTTGAGGAAGGCGTATCCTTGCCCGGCTGCGTATAGAATGGCCAGTAGAGGCCGAACTTGACAGCTCTTGTCGTGCGGATGTAACGGTCGGCGCTGAAATAATCGTTGTGGTCGAAGAGCGTCATGCCGGCATTCTCCCATTTGACGAAGACGCAAGCCCGCTTCCACTGCATGTTGACGAAAAGGTCGCCTACCGGATAATTGCCGTATTCGCGTTCCTCCTGATTGTGGAACACGCCCAATGCAGGGTTCCATGCCGGCAGGTACCACTTGGTGTTATACCAGGCATTGACGCCCAGCTGCATGGTCATCGCCTTGACCGGTCCGATGGTGAACTGGATGTAATAGCGTGCATTGGCCGCCACCAGCGGCAGCGGGATAACCTCGGGCTTTGAAGAAAGTTGGACGAGGACCTTGTGGTCGAGGTGGACCGGACCCAGGATGAAGTTCTTATTGAGCGAGGCCGAAAGGATGCTCATCGCCTCGGCGTTCTGCTGTACGATGCCGGCATTGTCGTACCAGATGTTGCCGGCAAGCAGATTGTACGCCACATGCGCGCTCAATTGCCAGAGCGGGATGTTGATACCGCCCTCCACCGTGGTCGTCGATATCTTGCTGAATTCGTTGTCCCAGCGGAAGTGGTTGGTATAGATATGTTGCTGATAGTACTCCGGCTCATCCAAGCTCGTGTTGAAACGGGCGAAGATGTTGACCGGACTGCCTCTGTGGCGGCGGAACGGATACAGGTTGATCTTTGCCTCGGCGCCCAGGTCGAAATCGTTGATCTCATTTCCGAGGAAGACATATTTGCCGTGTGCATTCCACTGGAAATACTGCCTCAACTGACCTTCGACGCCGGCATACAGATATAAGGCATTCCAAGGCTGGTTGGAAGGGCGGTTGAGGTAGGAGCGGTCGAAAGTGTAATAGTTCATCAGCCGGTGGCCGATACCGACATCCAGCTTGGAAACGATGCTCTCATCCGTCCAAGGCTGCAGTCTCAGGAATAGTTTGTTCTCCAGCCGGGATACCCTGAGCGAGTCGTAGGATGCTGACGGATGATAGTTGAACACATTGTCATAGAAGGCTTTACCCGTCGCATCGGTGAGGGCGTCCCGATAGACTCTCTTGTAGACAGAAAACTCCGAACTGTGTCCGATAAAGGCCGTCGTAATCTTGCTGTCGTCGATTTGGACCGTGTCGGCCGGCGCGGTTTCGGTATCTTCCTCGCCATCCCCGTCCGGATTGTCCTTCTTTATTGTTTCCTCAGGTTTTTCTTCCTCCGGGTCTTCTTCCAAAAGCAGTTCGTCCAATTCGTCCTCCGCCGCGTCCTTCCTGTGTTTCCACTTCTCAATGAAATAGAACGGGATGCGGATCTGCTGGTCCAGGAAGACGGTCTGTTTTTTTACCATGCTGCTGGCGCCGGTCAGCTGGACCGCGATCTCTCGGACTTCGATGGTCGTATCCCGGATCAGACCGATATCGCGGACGCCGCCGTTCTCCGTCCGGTCGGTCATGTTGTAGATGAAACCGGCATGCATCAAGTACTTCTTTCCCAGATAGTTGGCCTCAATCACGCCCGTTTTGTTCTTGGTACCTTCGTCCATCAGGATACCGTTGCCGCCAAAACGGTCATAGAACATCGTCAGGTTGAGGGACGGGGTGATGTTTTGAGAAGTCAGCAGATGAAGGATGTCCGATTCCTTCTTGTCTCCCGCCAGGAGGGTACCCCAATAGGACAGTTCCGTGTAGGGAGTCTTGGTGTTGTACATCGGCAGGGTGGACGGACTATAAGACCAGCTCTCCAGCGCATCATAGAATGAGACTCCTTCCTTCGATTGCCGCAAAGAATAGTCATAGTGCTGCAGCGGGGAACCGGCTACGCCAAGCCAGGTCGCGTTGACATCTTTCCGGAGGAAGGGATAGTCGTAGAAGCGGTAATTGAAATTGGTATCCTCCTGGGAAAGGAGGTGGATATTATGGAAATCCTGGTCGTGCGTCCATTTGACAATGCGCTTGTAGAGCATCGTGTCCTTTAGCAGATAGGTCTCCAGGATGCGTGGCGTGTTCTGGACGATACTGTCTTTGACCGCCTGCTTTTCTTCCTTTGCGTTCTTGAGACTGTCAAGGCGCGCTTGCTTGAGGGGCATCTCCCGTTCGAAGTCCGCCTTCCGGCGTGCCTTCTTGTCCAAACTTGCATACCAGGCCCAGTAGGCTGCTTTCGCCCGGGCGACGGAATCGACCGCATACAGGGAGTCGAGCCTCAGCCAGTTCAGCGTATCCTTGGCGGCGATCAGCGAATCCCGTACCCAGATGTGAGACAGGGAATCGTTCAGGGCGGCAAAATACCGGTAACGGAAAGTATCGGTCAGGAGCAGGGAATCCGGAGGGACCAGCGAATCGAGGGCAGAGGGCCGGATCTTGACGATGGCCTCTTCCTCTCCGAAACCATCTGTCCCTCCCTTCAGCAGGGAATCAGCAATCTGGATCTTGCTGGCCTTTTCTTCAGGGGACCAAAGTTTCTTGTAACCGGCTTTGGGGTATTTGACGGTATCGGCCCAATCGACCGGAACCTCGGCATAAACTGCGATGGGCGGGTCATTCATCTCCACGGTCCGGTGTGACGCCCCCATCTGGAGGGTCACGGCGCCGACAAGGACGGCGGGGAACCAAATCTTGGAGAAGAAACTCGTCATAACCTACAAATGTATGGACTTTTCGCGGGAATCGCAAAGCCCCGGTCCCTCCTCGAGTTCACGCACCAGGGCGGCGGCTTCCTCCAGGGAGTCAAGTTTACCGACATCCAGCATCCGGAAACCATCCGGAACGAAGCCATAAATGGGATGCTCTGCCGCAGCGCGGAGATAAAAGTCGATGATGGAAAAACGCCCTGTCAGTCCATAAGCGTCCATGACCCGGAATACACGGTCGGAGATCCGGTGGATGCCGGCAAAGGCCAGTTTCCGGCAGCGGCCCGGATCCAGGTCGGGGAAAGGACTGCGGATTTCGCCGGTGCGAAGGTCCGTCCAACCGACCAGCCTCATCCTTTCATCGAAGAGAAAGTATCGGCTGGTCTCCCGCTCGCTGACGACCAGGGTGGCGAGGGCGTCAGGCCGGGCGCTGTCGGCAAACTGCCGGAGGTCCAGGTTGGAGAGAATGTCGACGTTGTGGACGAGGAAAGGACCGGCCCCTTCCAGGAAGGCCCTTGCGTGCAGGATGCCCCCGCCGGTCTCCAGAAGCTGTTCCGGTTCGGGCGAGAGATGCACCGTCACTCCGAAACCGTGTTCAATGTCGACATAGTCGGCGATCTGTCCGGCAAAGTGGTGCGTGTTGATGACCAATTCCCCGACTCCGGCCTCAATCAGGCGCGTGGCGACGCGCTTGAGCAGCGGTACGCCATCAACGGGTACGAGCGCCTTGGGCATCGTGTCCGTGAGGGGCCTGAGCCGGGTGCCGAGTCCGGCGGCAAAGATCATCGCCTTCATCCCAAAACGGTGTCAAGTCCCTGTTCGCGGTGGGTCAGGCGGATCCGGATGTGATATTTCCTCTGGAGGGCGCGGGCCAGCGTCTCGGCGCAGTAGACAGAGCGATGCTGGCCGCCCGTACAACCGAAACAGATCTGCAGATGGCTGAATCCCCGTGCGATATAACGCTCGACATGCGGGAATACAAGGGCCTGGACGGAACTCATGAATTCCTGCACCTCACCGTGTTCTTCCAGGAATGCGATGACGTCCAGGTCCCGGCCGGTCGAGTTCTTGAAGCGGTCGTATTTACCGGGATTATGCATGCCCCGGCAGTCGAAGACGTATCCTCCGCCGTTGCCGGACTCGTCCGCCGGAATCCCTTTCTTGTAAGCGAAACTGTAGATATGCACCTCCAGCGCGTCGGTTTCCAGCGCCGTAGAATCCTGGGTGGAGAGCCGCCGCAGCACGGAATCCAGGTAGGGATAGCGTTCGAACGGAATCTCCAGGATCTCCCGCAGGTTGCCCATCGCGTAGGGGATACTCTCGATGAAATAAGCTTTCTTTTCATATTTCCCCCGATATCCGTAAGCGCCCAGGACCTGCAGCGTGCGCAGCAGCACGAAGAGACGCAATTTGCTCCGGAACTCAGCTTCCGGGATGTCGCAGTAGGGCTTCATCGCGTCCAGGTAGGTACGGATCATCCGCTCTTTGAGGGGCTTGGGGAAGCGGGGGCGGGACTGCCAGATAAAAGAGGCCAGGTCATACCAGACCGGTCCCTTACGGCCGCCCTGGAAATCGATGTACCAGGGCTCCCCGTCCTTGATCATGATGTTGCGCGTCTGGAAGTCGCGATAAAGGAAGGTGTCGGTGCGCGTCTCCAGCAGATCCGCTTTCAAGCGGTCGAAATCGTCTTGGAGCGGAATCTCCTTGAATTCGATGCCGGCCGTCTTGAGATAGCAATATTTGAAGTAGTTGAAATCGAAATCGATCATCCGGGCATTGAACTCCGAATCGGGGTAGCAGACACTGAAATCCAGTCCCTGCGCACCTTCGAATTGGATCTTCGGCAGTCCCTGGATCGCCTTGCAGAGCAGGACGGATTCTTCTTCCGAATAGATTCCGGTGCTCCGTCCCTCTGCGATGAGCTCATACAGGGAATCGTTGCCCAGATCCTCCTGGATGTAACACATCTCATCCTCGGATACGGCGTACACTTCCGGCACGCGGATCCCTTTGCTGCGGAAATGACGGGCCTCCGTGATGAAAGCCCGGTTCTCATCCGGGTCGGTGCCGATCACGCCGATGAGAGTGCCTTCTCCATCGCTGATCCTGAAATAGCGGCGGTGACTGCCAGAAGAGGGGAGCGGGACAATGGAGGCGGCTTCCCTTCCGTAGTGATTCCGAAACAGTTTTTCCAGTCTTTCCATGCTATTCCGAAACGGGATCGCAGTTGCCGGCGGGGGATTGGACGGGAATCTTGCCGAAGGCGCGGATGATCAGGATCAGCAGCAGCGCGAAGGCGGCGAACAGGATCCAATATTGTCTGCCAGGCAGGACGTCCAACCAGTTGTCCATGTCCTTCAAGGAATCAATCTGTCCGCAGATGACGGCGAAGGTATTGTTGACACAGTGCATCAGCATCGTGAGCCAGAGCGAACCGGTCCGGTAATAAATGTATCCGAAGAGGCAACCCAGGATGAATGCCGGGATCGCCTGCCAGGGATTGGCATGGATGACGGCGAAGAAAAGGGCGGAAATGAGGATTGCCCATACGGGAGCGATACGTTGGGTGCCGTCATAGTTTTTGGCGTTCAGAAGTCCGCGAAGGACCATACCCCGGCAGAGCCATTCCTCGAAAAGGGGAGCAAAGACGGAGACGCACAGGAGATTGACCCATAATTTGCCTTGGGTCATCGAAGTGAGCGCCTCGTCCAGCCACTGGGGCATCGGGGGCATCTGGGCGTTGATGAAATCGGTCATGAAGGCGGCCGCGAGTACGGCCGCGGCAGCCATCAAACCGCAGATCAAACCGCCAAACGGTCCGAAATGCTTGCTGTCCAGGGCATAACCTTGCTCGAATACCGCATTGCTGCGGCTCTTGTACCCGGCGTACATCATCGGAGGGATGAACATCAGAGGGTAGGAGATCAGGGTGCCGTATTCCATGGCGAAGTCGGTACCGAGAATCAGGGTCAGGAGGGCGGTGACCAGCGCACCGAACAAGGCGCCGATGATCAGCAGACCCAGCAAGGCGAACATTCCCCCCACGGCGGGCGTATAGAAGGCGTGCCCTTCGAAGACGTTGAAACTGCGGATGTTTCGTCTGTATTTCTCCATAATCTGTTATTAGTAAAGCGGGGTAGGGTAGACGCCGGTCTCGGCGAATTCCTTGAATTTCTCGACGACGGCCGGACGGTCTTCCTTGTAGGTCACACCGAACCAGTGTGAAGGGGTGGAGAGGACGTCGCATTTGCCGATGCCCAGC
The DNA here is from genome assembly GCA_946405485.1 of uncultured Bacteroidales bacterium. Next base: position 28,589 of record CAMJHJ010000007.1, read on the forward strand.
CGGATCATCAGGTCGACGGCATAAGGGATATAGTATTCTTTCTTGAGTTCGTTGGCGTTGGTTTCCAGGAAGGTCTTGAAAATCTCTGCGCTTTTGGCAAAGTAGTCGGGCGTGAAACCCCACATGTTCATCGAACACAGCGCTTCTCCGTCCAGGTCTACATGCTCGCCGGTGAGGGAGTTGTCACCGCGTACGACGCCATCTTCGTCTTTCTGGATGTTCAGATGCTCCACCACGTCGGTCAGGTGCAGATCTTCGTCATAGGAGCAGATACCGCGGGACACCCCGCCGGACTCGGATAATGTGTGGTCCAGCTTGAATCCGACGATGCTGTAGATGCCTTCGCTCTCAGCGTGTTCGCGCAGCCAGTCGGCGAGGACATGGAAGGACGCTTTGCCATAATAATCGTCGCCGTTGATGACGGCGAAGGGCTCCTGGATGATGTTCTGGGCCATCAGGACGGCATGGGCCGTGCCCCAGGGTTTCTTGCGTTCGGGGTTGAGGGTGAATCCTTCGGGGATTTTGTCCAGTTCCTGCGTGACGAAGCGGAATTCGAGAGGCTCCCCGTCGGGGCAGCAGACGCCCTTGTATTTCTTGCGGACGCTCTCTTCGAACTCTTCGCGGAAAGCTTCCCGGACGACATATACAACCTTGCCGAATCCGGCTTGGACGGCATCATAGATGGAGTAGTCGATAATGGTTTCGCCGCTGGGGCCAAGGCCGTCCATCTGTTTGAGCCCGCCGTAGCGGCTGCCCATTCCGGCTGCAAGGACTAAGAGTGTAGGTTTCATGATTTCTGTTTTTATGATTCACAAAAATAGTTATTTTTGCAGATATGAAAAAGAGCCCGCTTGTCAATTATATCCTTTGGTCTACGGTGGCGTTTCTCGTCATCATCTTGTTTTTCCGCCACGACAACCTGATCCGTTGGATCAAGGCGGGCCTGACGATCCGCAAGCAGGAGAAGCAGATCGAGTGGTATGACGCGGAGATCAAGGAGTTGGACAAGCAGATCGAGGCGATGTCGACGGATCGGGACACCTTAGAGAAGTATGCACGGGAGCGCTTCCTGTTCGCAGAGCCGGGTGACGATGTCTACCTTATCCCCGACGATAACGATCGATAGTCTGAAAGGTTTCAGCGACGTCGTGGACGCGTAGGATGTCGGCGCCGCGCTCCAGGGCTTCCATGTGCAGGTGTTGGGTGGCTTCTCCGGCGGTGTCCGGGGTGAGGCCCAGAGGCATCCAGACCATTCTTTTGCGGGAGATGCCGACAAGGACGGGATGTCCTGCTTCTTGCAGCCGTTCAAGGGTGTGGAACACGCTGAAGTTCTGTTCCATGGTTTTTCCGAATCCGAATCCGGGGTCGAGAATCCAGTCCCGGACACCCTGGTATTCGGCCTTTGCCGTCAGATCCCGGTACCAATCCAGCACGTCGGAGGCGTTTTCCGCGGGGCCATGGTGCATCGGGATGTAGGTCAGTCCCAATTCCGCGACCGTGGAGAGCATCTGCGGGTCCCCTTCGCCAGCCGTGACATCATTGACGATAAAAGGTCCGATCAGGTCATATGCGCGCCGGACCACTTCCGACCAGTAGCTGTCAATGGACAGAGGGAGCTCGGGATGATCCCGGCGGATCTGCGCCAGCGTACGCTTCATCCGTCGCCACTCCTCCTTCGCACCGACCGGTGTATGGCCGGGACGGGTCGAACAGGCTCCGATGTCGATGATGTCGGCGCCGCTCTCCAGGATGGCCATGTTTCCCCGGCTGGGGGCGTAGAATGAATCCGGAGTCAGGTTGAGGATACCCATCACGCGGATGGCACGTTGCTTTTCGATCCCTTTCATTTCAGTGCAAAAGTAAGGAAAAATAGGTATATTTGTACGATTGCAAAACCCAGTCCAGATGC